>JBBSDO010000063.1:0-12638 GCA_038241515.1 Elusimicrobiota bacterium
CCTGCCGAGGCGGCCAATTTCCCATTGACTCAAGGATATGTGACCGACGCGGCAAACGTGCTCGATGAAACGAACCGTCAGCAACTCGTATCTGAACTAGCGCGGTTCGAGCAGCAGAACTCGGTCGAGCTTGCCGTTGTTACTGTTCCTTCTCTGAATGGTGAAAGCATCGAAAGTTATGCGACGGGCCTATTCAGCCAGTGGGGGATCGGAAAGAAAGGACAAAACAACGGGGTGCTCCTTCTCGTGGCGCCGGCCGAGCATAAAGCCCGCATCGAAGTGGGGTATGGGCTCGAATCCGTACTTCCCGATGGGGTTTGTGGGACAATCATACGCGAGAGGATGGTCCCGCATTTCAAAAATAATGATTTTTCGGGTGGCATCCGTGAAGGGATAGGAGCGATCGAATCCATCCTGCATCCGGGTTCAGACGTGCCCACCACTGCGGATCGCTCCCAGAATGGACTGGCGCAAAGCAATAAGCGCGGTTGGCGGTCGTTGGCGGTGCCGCTCCTAATGGTGTTTTTTATTCTGCCCTTTACGGCTGGGGCGGCCCTTGTTGCTTTCGCACTTTACTTTGTATTGCCGGCCCCGTTAAATATGCTTGGGTTCCTACTGGTGCCTGTGGGATTGATCTTGGATCTCATTCGCCGGCGTTTGGGCGGAGGACGTACCAGTTATTATGGCGGCTGGGGGGGAGGCTTCGGCGGAGGTTGGTCCGGAGGATCCGGCGGGGGTTTCGGAGGATTCGGCGGTGGATCAAGCGGCGGCGGCGGTGCTTCGGGAGGATGGTAATGGCATGGAATAGTGTATTCAAAAAGCCAAAGCGGGATCCTGAGTTGGACCTCCGTACTTTTGTGGACGAGCTGCAGCGCCTCGTCGCTGCGCAGCTCACCAGCGTCGTTGTTTTTGGTTCGCTGGCCAGCGGTGAATTTCACGCGGACCATTCCGACGTGAACACGATGATATTCTTGCGAGACATGTCCTATTCCAAGATGGTCACTTTGACCCCGGCGCTAAAGGCTTGGGCGGCTAAAGGTCACCCGGCGCCGATCATTCTGCGTCTCGGGGAACTTGCAGCCGTGGCGCGGTCGCTGCCTATCGAATTCCTGGATGCGCAGAATCACCACCGCGTCATCCTCGGCGAGGATCCGTTTAAGGACCTAACCATCAATACTGACTTTCTGCGAGCGCAATGCGAACATGAAATCTCCGTGACGACGATTAAGCTCCGCCAGGGCGCCATACTCGCTGCGGCCGATCCGAAAAAGATCCGGGAATTGCTGATCCAATCGCTGCCGAGCGTGCTCGCCATTTACCGCGGGATTTTGCGTTTACAGGAAAAGAATACGAAAATGAATAAGATCGAGGCCGCTGAGAGGCTCGCCGGCGCCGCCGGTCTTGACGCCCAAGGCCTTCGGCGGCTGCATGATTTTCGTTTTTCGAGAAAAACGGACAACGTTGAAGTATTATTGACAGACTATTTAGACGGTTTAGAAAAGGCGTCTCACTATTTGCGGTCGCTTTAAATTAACCAATGAATCAAAAGGGGGCATCGATGCACAGACGTGGTCAAATTCATCTCGGTTTAGTGGTTTTCATTCTCATTCTTGTGGGCCTGATCGGCTTCGCAGCCAGTACCTATAATCAACTGGTCAAATTGCACGAGGGAATTCCAGCGGCTTGGTCGCAAGTGGAAAACGTCTTGCAGCGGCGTAATGATTTGATACCAAACCTCGTCGCGACGGTGAAAGGGTATGCCAAGCACGAGGAAAAAGTGTTTGCCGATATTGCCAACGCCCGGGCGGCTTTGGGCGGAGCCAAGTCTCTTCCCGAACGCGTGGAGGCCAACAACCAAATGAGCAACGCTTTGGCGCGCTTACTCGTCGTGGTGGAAAATTATCCGAACTTAAAGGCCGATCAACACTTTCTGCAGCTGCAGGATGAATTGGCCGGCACGGAAAATCGCATCGCCGTAGAACGGATGCGCTTTAATCAAATGGTGCAGATCTATAACACCAAGGTGAAGACTTTCCCGACAAATATCGTGGCGCGTTTTGCGGGCTTCTCGGCTTCTGAGACCTACTTCAAAGCGGCTGAAACCGCGAAGACGGTGCCACAAGTCCAATTCTAGCCCGAGAGCGCCCGGACGTACGGAGCACAAAAGTGAAGTCCGCGCGCTCAAAAAGGTCCGTATCGGTTGCCTGCGCCCTGTACGCCTTGTGTCAGGGTAGTTTGCTTTTTGCGCTCCCGTTTAATTCTCTCCTAAAGCTCAAGATTTATAAGCGCGGTTCCGGGGATATCCCGGATACGGTCATCGGATTTACACCCGCCACACGTTCCCACCCCATTAGCGTACCGGTCGAGAAATTATGGTATGTGCGGCCGATCGGTCTTATGAGCACGGCGGCGCTCGACGAGCTCGCCAAGGAAGTTCGACATCATAAGATTCCCGGCCTTGATCTCTCCGATCACTGGGAACTCACGAGCGCAAGTCTGTCTCGTTTTCAAGGGATCACGACGTTGCGCATGCTCGACCTTTCGCGCACGCGAATCTCCGATTCCGGAATGCATTATTTTCGGGCGTTAAGAGCGCTCCGCATACTTGTATTACCGGAGGCGGTCACGAACCTAGGACTGGTCGAACTAAAATATCTTCCCAATCTTAATGATCTCAACTTGGATCGCACGCGCTTGAGCACCGCAGGAATGGTCACCGTGGGTTCGCTCTCGACTCTCGAGCGGCTGGACCTCAGTGGAACGGGGGTGGTCGATGAGGACTTGGAGCCACTAAAGAAACTTCACCGATTGAAACATTTAGTGCTAAACAGTCGGATCACGGATGCGGGAGCGCCCACCGTCCGAGCTCTACGGTCTCTCCAAGAGGTGGATCTCAGCCAAACCCAAATGACGGATGCCGGACTTTTGGCCATCGCGGGCCTGCCGCGGCTAAATAGGGTATTTTTGAATAAACAAGTCGGAGACGTCGGCCTCAAAAACTTGTCCATGAGCAAGTCGCTCAAGACCCTGGATTTAACCGGCGCGCAGATTACCAGCAGAGGGGTAGCAGCGCTTGCCGAGCTAAAAAGTCTGCAAGAACTTTCACTCAGCGAAACCCCAGTCGGGAATGAGTGCCTTCCCTCGCTGGCGCGACTGGAGGATCTTCGCATGCTCGATTTAAGCGATACGCAGGTGACGAGTGAGGGTCTCGAACCGTTGGCCCGCTTGCACAAACTGGAAGTCATCGCCCTATCGTGGAAGACGATGAGCCGTGAGGATTTGCAAGGCCTGGCGAAGCTCGCTCGTCTCAATACGATCATTTTGAACGGGGTGCCCCTTTCCGAGTCCACGATGGTACAGCTTCGCCACATCCGGCAGCTTAGTCCTTGGGACACGCCCAGTGGAATAGAGCGGGCGAATCTGCGGCGTTCAGACGATCATCGCGAGTTGGCGTTGGCTGCACCGGTGAAGCTGTCGGCTCCGACTTCCACGGCCTCCCATTTTGCCGAAGCGCCGAACGGTGACCTAACCCGAGCTAAAACCTTCTCGCCCCTCGGGAATCCAGACGGGATTTCAGCCGGCCCCGCGTCGCCCCGAAGTTGGATGGGAAAGCTTTTTAAGCCGACCCGGGTTGCCCCTTCTCCCAGCCTTTTGGTCCACCACGATCTTTCGCCGGAGATTCCCGATCCGGAACGTATCGGAATTCATGCGTCAACCGCGACGTCGGCGCCCATTTTGGCCGCGAAACATCTGAAGGATTCGGGAAGAGCGCTTCCGTCTTCCCTCTCCCAAAAAAGTGTGTTATCGGGGTCTGCCGAGAACGCCGATCTCGAGGCATCAAAGCCTGCCTTGGCCTCACACACCTCCAAGAAGGACGAAGATCAACTTCTCAAGGTAATCACTCTCCTTTCCCATCCTTCGAAAGGGGGGGCTTTTTCGGGATTGGCCGGGATGAAACAAGCGCGCTCCATAGATACCCGGACGCCCCTTTCCGACATTTCTGCCGATCCCAAACAAAAAAGTATCCGCATGCAGGAAGATCGCCCTGAGGATTCCGTCGGAGAATTCAACATCAATTCGAAGCACCGGTAGCCAAGAGCGAGCAAGTGGAAAGTAGGTGACGGCCTGTCTCCCTCGCCCGCCGCAGGCGGGAGAGGGTGGGGGTGAGGGCAAAGTTGCCGCCAGCTTCGCCCCGGCGGAGCATCACTTCATGATCCCTTAATCCACGAACCCCTGACGTATAATACTTCCCATGTCTGACGAAAAATGGATGCGGCGCGCCTTGGAGCTTGCGCAAAAAGGGACCGGGAAGGTGCATCCCAACCCGATGGTGGGAGCTGTTCTGGTTCGCGGAGGGCGGATAGTGGGACAAGGATTTCATAAGGCATGGGGGATGCCTCATGCCGAAATCGAAGCGCTGCGAGACGCGGGCGCGAAATCCAGAGGAGCGACTCTTTTCATCAATCTCGAGCCCTGCTCGCATTGGGGTAAAACACCCCCCTGCGTGGATGGGCTTATCCGCGCGGGAGTTAAAAAGGTTGTCGCGGCGATGCGCGATCCCAATCCGCTCGTTTCCGGCCGCGGTTTTTCGGCTTTGCGAAGAAACGGCATTCAAGTGGTACGGGATCTCCTCGGACAAGAAGCCCTCGAGCTCAATCGCGCCTTTTCCATGTGGGTGAGGGAGGGGCGGCCCTATATCACGTTGAAGATGGCCAGTTCCCTCGATGGAAAAGTGGCTACTGCGGACGGAGAGTCGAAGTGGATAACGGGCCCCGAGGCACGCGCGTTGGGCCACAAGTGGCGCGGCCGCGTGGACGCGATTGCGGTGGGGATCGAAACGGTTCGGCGCGATAACCCCTCTTTAACCAGTCACGGCCATGGCAAAAATCCCATTCGCTTGATTTTCGACAGCCATCTGCGGATTTCTCACTTCGCCAAGGTGCTCGACCCGAGAGCCAAAACAATCGTCTTGGCCTCGCGTGAAAAGACTCGGCAACGTCGGACTTTAGAGAAACAAGGCGTCCAAACCCTTGTGGCGGGAAGCGATCGCGAGCATCGCGTCAATCTGCCTAACGCCTTAAAGTTGCTTGCCCAACAAGGAGTCGCTCACCTCTTGGTCGAAGGGGGGCCCACCTTGCAGGGGAGTTTTTTTGATGGCGGCTTCGTGGATGAAGTTCTGGCGTTCGTGTCACCGACAGTGATCGGAGGAACGAAGGCCAAAGCCTCTGTGGGGGGACGCGGTGTGCTTTCCCTGGCCGACGTGTGGCGGCTCAGGAACCCTTGGATCGGCCGCGTGGGGAAGGATATTCTTGTCCACGGAAAGATCGACCACTGACCATGTTCACCGGACTCATTGAGGAGATAGGTAAAGTAGTAAAATACGACGACAATCGGCTGTGGCTGAGCGCCGATTTAGGCCCTTTGAGGATAGGGGAAAGCATCTGCGTGGAAGGCGTTTGCCTCACGGTGAGCTCGAAGGCGAAGAATCGATTTTGTTTTGACGTCGGCCCGGAAACGAAAAGGATCACCACCCTAGGCAAGCTCGCGCGCGGATTTTCGGTGAATCTGGAGCGGGCCCTGCGGATAGGTGATCGACTCGGAGGCCACTGGGTCACGGGGCACGTGGAAGATACGGGGAGTATTTGCGAGATTGCGTCGGAGGGATCCAGTCGTTGGTATACGATCAGTTTCCCTCAAACGCTGCGTCGCTACTTTGTGCCAAAAGGCAGTCTGGCGGTCGATGGAATCAGCTTAACGATCGTTTCCGTCAAAGGCCGCCGGGTCAAAGTGATGATCGTACCCCACACGTTGCGTAACACCACTTTACCTATGAAAAAAGTTGGCGACTTAGTCAATCTAGAACCGGATATCCTCGCGAAGTACGCCAGGGGCCCCGTGCGATGAGTTTTGCTTCCGTTCCTGAAGCCATTCGAGATATCCGCCTCGGGCGCTTGGTGATTGTGGTGGATGATCCCGATCGCGAAAATGAAGGGGATCTCATCTGCGCAGCAGCGAAAGCGACGCCCGCCCTTGTGAACTTCATGGCCAAACACGGACGGGGTCTCATTTGCCTGCCCGTCATCGGCAAAAGGCTCGACGACCTTCGGATCGCTCCGATGGTGGAAAACAATCAAGAAGTGCGGGACGCCGCCTTCACCGTCTCGATCGACGCCCGCAAAAACGTGTCGACTGGGGTTTCCGCCGCTGATCGCGCGAAGACCATTCAAACGGTGCTCGATCCGAAGACGAAACCGGACGACCTCAGCCGCCCAGGACATATTTTTCCGTTACGCTACAGGGATGGAGGGGTCCTTGTTCGGGCCGGACATACGGAAGCCTCCGTGGATTTGGCCAAGATGGCGGGTCTGTACCCCGCTGGCGTCATCTGTGAGATCATGAACGAAGACGGCTCGATGGCTCGCATGCCAGAGCTCAAGCGCTTTGCCGCGAAGCATCATTTAAAAATGATTACGATCGAGGCCTTGATTGAATATCGACGGAAAACCGAGCGCCTCGTTCACCGTTCGGTCACTTCTCGATTGCCCACACAATTTGGCACCTTCACCGCGCACTTGTATGAAGATGTCCTCAATAAAGAACATCACTTGGCACTCGTGCACGGCGACGTCACAGGAAAGAAAGATATCCTGGTTCGCGTCCATTCGTCTTGCTTCACGGGGGACACACTAGGATCGCTGCGCTGCGATTGCGGCGAACAACTGCGAAAAGGGCTTCAGCGCATATCCCACGAAGGACGCGGGGTTCTTTTGTACATGCATCAAGAGGGTCGGGGCATTGGCCTCGAAAATAAACTGAAGGCCTACGCGTTGCAGGATCGGGGAATGGACACGGTTGAAGCCAACGAAGCCTTAGGCTTCAAGCCGGATCTGCGCCACTACGGGATCGGCGCCCAGATTCTTGTGGACTTGGGACTCAGCTCGATTCGGCTGATGACCAATAATCCCCGCAAGATCGTCGGCATTGAAGGATATGGGTTGCGCGTCACCCGTCGCATCCCTCTAGAAATCCCTGCCAATCGGACAAACCGAAAATATTTACGCGCCAAGAAACGGAAGTTGGGTCACTTGCTGGAACAGATTACGGTGCAATAGGAGTTACCATGGTCTCGTCTTCTCATAAGTCGTCGCTCCCGAAAAATGCAGCGGAAGGCAAGAAGTTTGGAATAGTGGCCTCGCGCTACCATTCCGAATTGACGGAAAAGCTCTTGGAGGGCGCCGTCAAAACGCTCGAAGCTTTGGGCGTTGCGCGAGACCACATTGTGACGGCGTGGGTGCCTGGCTCCTTTGAAATTCCCCTGGCGGCCCGCGCGCTCACACATCAGGGGATGGATGCCATTATTTGCTTGGGTGTTATCGTCAAAGGCGAGACCACTCATGATGAATATATTGCGCGGGAGGCCACTCACGGAATCGCTCAGCTCGCCCAGGTCTCAGGAATACCGGTAATTTTGGGCGTGCTAACGACGCAAACACTCGAGCAAGCCGAGGCCCGTTGCGGCGGTGCCAAAGGGCATAAGGGAAGCGAAGCCGCCGAAGCCGCCGTGTCTATGATTCAGGTCCTCGAAGAAATTAAGTCGGGCGCCAAAAAAAATCTAAAAGCGTGGGGTTTGGGAGTGAATAGAAACGTGCTCCAGTGCTCCAGGGCTCCTGTGCTCCAGTGATGCCGGAAGCAAGCCATGTCCGGAGCCCCGGAGCAGCCAAGCACGGAAATACTGCCGGCGGTGCGCGCCGACAGGCTCGCGAAGCGGCGCTTCAAATCCTTTACTTAAGTGATCTATCAAAGACATTGCTCAGCGATCTACCCGTAAAGGCTTGGTCAGACGAGCCGCTCTCCTCGAAAACGCGCGACTTTGCCCAACATTTGGCGGCCGGGGTGCTCGAGACTTTGGGGACGATAGATACGCTACTTAAGAAATACGCGGAGAACTGGGAACTCAGCCGTATGGCCGCTGTCGATCGGTGTATTCTTCGACTCGCGACTTTCGAACTGATCAAGGATGTCGGCACGCCTGAAAACGTGATTATCAATGAGGCGGTCGAAATTGCCAAAAAATACTCGACCGCTGAATCGAGCAAATTCGTGAATGGAATTCTCGATAAACTGAAGAAAGAACGCCTGTGACGCAAAGTTTGAAATTCCGCTTTATTTAGGTACGATTCTCTTCCATGGAAAAAGCTGAAGCCAAAAAAACGATCGACCAATTGCGCGATACCATACGCCAGCACGATCACCGCTACTATGTTTTGGCGCAGCCCGAAATCTCCGATTCGGAATACGATCGCCTTTTTAAAAAGCTGCAGGAGCTCGAAAAGCAATTCCCCGAACTGATTAATCCGGAGTCTCCCACCCAGCGCGTCGGAGGACAACTCGAAGGCGGATTCCAACCGATCGCGCATCGGGTTCCGATGCTCTCCCTAGACAATACGTACAACGAAAATGAGGTGTTGGAGTGGGATGATCGATTGCGACGTGTCTTGTCGGTGGAAGAGTTCAACTACATGGTCGAACCCAAAATTGACGGAGTGAGTCTCTCGTTGGTTTATGAAGGAGGAAAGCTTGTGCGGGGCATGACCCGCGGTGATGGCGATACCGGCGAAGATATCACCGGCAACGTGCGCACGATGCAATCCGTCCCCTTGCGACTACGCTCGCCTTTCCCGAAGTTTTTAGATGTGCGCGGTGAAGTGTATATGGATAAAAACGACTTTGCCAAATACAACGCCGCTGCAGAAAAAAGGGGGGAAGAGATTTTCGCCAATCCCCGCAATGCGGCGGCGGGTTCGCTGAGGCAAAAGGATCCCTCTGTGGCGGCCACGCGTCCCTTGCGGTTCATGGCCCACTCCTTTGGAGTGGCCGACGGGGTAAGCTGGACCACCCATTACGATTTTCTAAAGGCCTGCAACGAAATGGGCATTCCGACGCCGGCTCTCGTGCAGCGTTGCGACACCATCATGGAATGTATGCGCCATTGCCGCCGCCTAGAGCGCGATCGCGAAACCTTGGACTACGACATTGATGGCGCGGTGATCAAGGTCAATCCTTTTGCGCTTCGCGATAAGGCGGGGACCACGAACAAATCCCCACGCTGGGCGGTGGCCTATAAATTCGCAGCGCAGCAGGCGACGACACAAATTCTCGATATTAAAATTTCCGTAGGTCGGACGGGGACGATAACGCCCGTCGCGAAACTCAAACCCGTCTCCGTAGGAGGCGTCTCGATTTCGAGCGCCTCGCTTCACAACTTCGATGAGATCAAACGCCTCGACGTCAAAATCGGCGATCACGTCATCATCCAAAGAGCCGGCGACGTGATTCCTCAAGTTCTCAAGGTTTTGGTCGAACAACGAACAAAGAAGGAAAAGCCTTTTGAGGTGCCGACTCAGTGCCCGATTTGTGACGCGCCGATCGCGAAGGAAAAAGAAATCGAGGTCGCCTATCGGTGCACCAATCCCATTTGTCCGGCCCAAATTGAGCGCGGTCTTGTGCATTTCGCCAGTCGCGACGCGATGGATATCGAAGGGCTGGGCGACGTGGCGGTTCACCAGCTCGTCGAAAAGAAGCTGGTTTCCGATTTGGCGGACATCTACGCGCTTTCCCGGAAAGATATTCTTGGGCTCGAGCTCTTTGCGGAAAAACGTGCGGATAACCTTTTGAAGGCCATCGAGAAAAGTAAGGTCCGCCCGCTTTCGAAAGTTCTTCAGGGCTTAGGCGTTCGTCACGTGGGGGAAAAGGCCGCCTATGTATTGGCGCAAAAGTTTGAAAAGATGGACACGCTTGCGGAAGCGACAGAAGCGCAATTGCAGGCGATTCACGAAGTGGGTCCCGTGATGGCTCAATCGATCGCCACTTTTTTCAAGCTCCCGACCACGCTCACGCTCTTGCGAAAATTTAAGCGATCCGGGTTGAGTATGAAAGAGGTTGTTGCCGCTTCAAAGGGTCCTCAACTCTTAGCGGGGAAGACCGTCGTGTTTACTGGGGAACTTGAAAATCTCAGCCGGTCCGTCGCCGAACGGCGGGTGCGCGAGCTCGGCGGCAGCGCGACGGGCAGCGTCTCCCCGAAAACTGATTTCGTCGTGGTCGGAAAGGCCCCCGGCTCCAAAGCCACCAAAGCGCAAAAACTTGGCGTAAAGATCCTCAGCGAAAAAGAATTCCTCTCGAAGTTCCTCGACAAGCAAAACTAGCCCCTCCCGTCGTCTTTCAGTTCTCAGTTTTCAGTTTTCAGTTCTCGGTTCTCGGATCTCCGATTTTCGCTTCTGTGGTTCCTTTGGAAATACGTAACCTGATCGCAGAGAGTTCCAGAACTGAAAACTGAGAGACTGCTCACCGCCGCAACCCCTCCGAGATTTTAGGTAGAGGAATCCTTCTGGGGCTGCAAAGACTGGATGGCTTTGATGAAGCCTTCTCCCGCGGGCGGGTCTTCAATTCAATTCGGACACGTATCCCGGAGAGTTTCAACGAGAAGTCGGACAGGGCTATGGAAACCGGGGAAGATCCGAGGGCTCTGTGAGTGAATATGAAATTGGCTTGATTATCATGCCGCGTGGAGGAAGATTGCCATATGACTTCGGCGAGCATCAACATACACGTATAAACGGGAAGGTATCCAATTGGATACACGTGAATTCCGTAGCAAGAGTAGGAATCGACGGAGCCGAGCAAGCCTATACAAAAAGCGTAGAAGAAAGTTTTGAGCCGGTACTGCTGAGGTCCGGCGGGAATAGCGCGGTAGGCCTTCCAGTAAAATGTCAAACTGGCGGCGGACAAGGAAAAAAGAAGATTAGGGATGGAATACTCAGTTGCCCTAAACGCACGTAAGGGCCCCAGTCAAAACGCTGGAGCCCAGTGACAAATTGATTTGTCAACAATATGCTGAGCGCGAATAAACTAGACACAATATTGGCGCCGACCAGAAAGACCCCGAAGCGTTTCAATTGTTGGACGACGATCAAAGTGAAATAAAGAAGTGCGGTGGGAATATATACGATATTTACATTTCCCACCTTTGCCCACCAGAGCGTGACCCCTCTCGAATTAGCCGCGTAAATTCCGCTCGTAGCCATCATCCAGCAAGCGCCGCCTAGCGTAAGCCATGCAAATGCTGAACTGACTCGCGAACCCTTTTCTCGGAAGAGGACAACAAGCCCGAGTAGAACTTTCGAAAATCCGACAATCGCCGGGGGCCAGGCGGCGAAAGCAAAGTGATATAGCGAAGGATTTAAGACGAGGCTAAGCATCGTCCATTAGAGCAGATTTCCGTGGGTCGGTCAGTGATGGATGATGAACGCCACGGAGGTAAGGCGGACTAAACCGTCTGTGAATAAATGCGAAATACGAAGCCTGGCACCAGGGCACAACCGCGAGCTTGGGTGGGGCGTGACCAGATGGTTTGGCGGGGCAGGGGTTTAATATCTTTTCGGATCAGTATTTTTGCTGCCGTTTGTGCTTAAATGATTCCAATCTTAACGCAGGAGGAACTCGAATGGTCACCCCATGTCCGCTGGATATCTTTTGAAAAGCTAATTATGTTAAAAGGTTTGCTGCAAGTACGCGGATCAATCGATCTCGGTCAATTTTGGCCGCAGGGCGAATCCGACGCGGACACGACAAAAATCATCGTCCAGACGGGAGGTCAAGCGTTTAGATATCGCGCTACTCCTGGCGGGCGCCCCGTTATCACCCGTGTGTTCGAGAATGCCGTCGTGATTGGAAGCGTGCGCAAACCAGCGATTGATTCCAAAGGTCGCCTCACGATTCGCCTACAAGGGCTCGACGCTCCCGAGCTGCATTACCGGCCAACTCCAATTCCCAAAACGGTGCTAGTATCCGCTGCGCAAAAAACACGCTTTAAATCAGTGAATAACTTTTACCGGCAGCATTTTGGCGAAACAGCGACAGTAAAGTTGAAAGCCTTTTTAAGCGCTGGCGGCCGATCCACCATTTCGTGCACGGTCATGACCGCGGTCAACGAGCCGGGCGACGCATTTGACACCTACGGACGTCTAGTGGGTGATATTTGGGTTGAACGGTCTGGGAAACCGGTAAACATAAACGATTGGCTGGTCGCACAAGGCTGGGCGTTCCCGGCTTTTTACAATTCAATGCTGCCGACTGAGATTAAACGATTGAGGGACCTGGCGCGTGCCGGACGGCGGAAAGCCGAGCGTCTTTGGCCGCATCTCGGCCTGACGGTGGGATCGTTTGATCCAAAGCTTCGTTATCGCGGCAAGGGCGCCCTGCCGGATGCCAAGCAAGACGTGGGCCCGGTAATTTTTCCGAAATTGTTCCGCCGGCAGACGAGCTGGTGGGCGTATCACGAGGCCGGTATTGAACCGGGCTCGTTCTTTACTTATCTCGTCAAGCGGCGGGACGCGCTTTTTCTCACGTCGGAATTTCTACGCGACGGACCGAATGCCGCACCGCCACATTTTCTTTCCGATTTTCTCCAGACCGGCGGGCGCTTCACACTTCAGCCGGATGAAATGGTGTTCTCCGAGAAACCTTCGCATCTCATTGGCCCTGACGGCAAATTGATCACGCGTTTTTAGGCTGCACAAAGCCGCGCTCTGTTAACTCACCTCGCGACGGGCCGTCTGGTTCACCGCGAGATCAAGTTGAAA
>JBBSDO010000064.1:0-12597 GCA_038241515.1 Elusimicrobiota bacterium
GAGGAGCCATGCGAATTTCCACCGGATTTTTAAGAGCGAGGTGGCTCAAACGAGTGATCTCAGATGGGAGCGTGGCAGAAAAAAGCATCGTCTGCCGCTGCGCCGGCACGTAGCGCAAAATCGCATGGAGCGCCGGGGCGAAACCCATGTCGAGCATGCGGTCGGCTTCGTCCAAAATCAACGTGTGGACTCGGCTTAAAATCACTGTTCGTCGTTCCAAATGGTCAAGCAGGCGGCCTGGGGTTGCGATCACGAGGCCCGCTCCTGCCCGCAAAGCCTGCAATTGGAGCGTAAAGCTTTCTCCCCCTACAAGAAGTGCTGCTCGAATATGGGTAAAACGACCTACCTCTTTGGCCACCTGAGCAACCTGCGCAGCCAGTTCGCGGGTGGGCAAGAGAATAAGACCTGTAATTCCAGATTGCGGATTTTCAAGCATACGGTGCAGCACCGGGAGCATGAATGCTAAAGTCTTGCCTGTCCCTGTTTGAGCGGCCACAAGCACGTCTTGTCCTTTTAGGACAGCGGGAATAGCCTCGTTTTGAACGGGGGTGGGTACGGAAAAGTTGAGAGCCTCAATCGCTTTAAACAATTCTTGGCGTAACGGGAAATTCGAAAACGACATGCGCGTATGGTACTAAGTTCGCGCTTTGCATTGCGAATTACAGCTAAAAGGACAGCTTGATTTTGAATGAAGCGCGTTACCTTATTCGATTAACAAATAGGGGTTCGCACCAGCCGGAAGATCAGCCGTCGCTTTTAAAAACCGTCCGGGCCGCGGCCATTCCCCATAACGGGAAGGTCATCAATTTGAGGGTGACGCCGAGCGCGCTCGAGTTCGATTTGTTCTGTGACGCCAGCTTGGCCCTCCCGCCGTTCGTAGAGGCTTGGGCGGCCATCGGATTCCTTATTAGTTCAAAGCGCTTGGATCTTCCCCCTGTCGCTCTCGAGGCGCCGGAAGCCGTGACCGAAGCCCGATCGCTATTTAATGAACATCGCTTTTGGGAGGTGCATGAGGTCCTGGAAGGACTCTGGAAAAAAAAGACAGGAAGCGAAAAGCAATTGGTTCAAGGCCTTATCTTGGCAGCAGCGGCCCTTGTGCACGCACAAAAAAATGAAATCCCCGTTATATGGCCGATGTTGCAGGACGCGATGAGACGACTGGAGGGTCAACCGGCGGTGTACTTTGGCTGGGATCTCTTAATCTTTCGGAAGCACTTTGAAGCCGTCCTATTGCGACGAAAAATAACGCCTTTGCGTGTTTAGCAAAACTCTGCGTGGCCAGGGTGTTATGTATACTAGTGTTGTTCTTATGCGCCGTACACTCTGCACTCAACGGTCGGGACCTACCGGCACTTTCAGCTAGGAGAACGGCATGCGATGGGTTTCTGCACTCTCTGACGCGACCAGCCTTCCTGAAGCTCTTGACGAAACAATTGCGAAGATTAAAAAAGATCTCAACGGGGTAAAGCCCGACCTTTGTTTAGTTTTCGTGTCGAGTGATTTTTTGTCAGGGTATGAATCCATCGCGGGCAAGCTTCAGTCGGCCCTCGGCCCGAAGGTCATTCTCGGGTGTTCTGGAGGGGGGGTTGTTGGAGACGGCCGCGAAGTTGAGCACCGGTCCGCGCTAGCTCTCACGGCGGCCATTTTACCCGGTGTAACTCTTACCCCTTTTCGAGCCGCGGATAGTTCGCTTCCGGGGCTGGATGTCAGTCCTCGTCTGTGGCATTCTCTCGTCGGTGCTCCCCCGCTTGAACAACCTCATTTCATCGTCCTTGCCGATCCCTTTTCCATCCGAATTGAAAATTTGGTCATGGGTCTCGACTATGCCTATCCCAAATCCACCAAAGTGGGCGGTCTCGCGAGCGGGGCGACCCAACCCGGAGAGAATGCATTGTTTCTGAACTCAGTTTGTTATCGCTCGGGCGCCGTGGGCTTGGCGCTCTCAGGGAATATCACGCTTGACGCCTTAGTGGCCCAAGGTTGCCGGCCTATTGGGAAAGCTCTTCGTGTGACGAAGTGCGATCGGAACATTTTGATGGAGCTTGATGGCCAGAAGCCATTGGTTGTTCTCCGCGAACTGTTTTCGTCTTTGGACGTGCGGGATCAAGGACTACTGCAGAACGCCCTTTTTCTCGGCCTGGTGATGGATCCCATGAAATCCCATTTCACCCAAGGCGATTTTTTGATCCGAAACATCGTAGGTTTGGACACGGAACGCGGCCTTTTGGCCGTAGGGGCTCTGCTTCGAGAAGGACAACTGGTGCAGTTTCATCTCCGGGATGCGCAAACCTCTTCCGACGATTTAACGCAAATCTTATCCGCCTATGGATCCCGCTCGGACAGCCGGCACGTCGGCGGAGCTTTGCTCTTTTCCTGTCTCGGTCGGGGAGAATTTCTCTATGGAAAGGCCAGTCACGACACCCGAATGTTTCAAGAAAAACTCGGACCGATCCCGGTCGGGGGTTTTTTCTGCAACGGGGAAATCGGTCCCGTTGGGGGAACAACGTATCTTCATGGATATACGAGCTGTTTTGCTCTTTTCCGGCCACTTTATGTTCCCAGTTCCAAGGCCATCTTTCCGGATGTTGCTCGCAGCCGACCCAGCCCCCGTCCTCCTACCTTCTAAGTATTCTTGTGCGTTGCATTTTGGAAAAAGGTGAAGTAAGCTCAAATCGAAGGAACGCTCATGCCGAAAAACGATATTAAAGAAGCGAAAATATTTTCTCTGGCCCAAGTCGTGGACCGTTGTATCGTTGTTATCGAGGAAATCGGCGGGCCACGCTTGGTTCCCATTTGGATCGGTATTTTTGAAGGGGGCGCGATCGCCGCTGAGCTCACGGGCCAGGAGCCGCCCCGTCCCATGACGCATGATTTGATTTCGAACATTTTCAAAGTCGCCAAAATCACCATGGAAAAAGTCGTCATCACGGACCTGCGCGAAAACACCTATTTTGCCGAAGTGCACCTACGCTCCAACGGAACCTCGCTCATACTCGACGCGCGCCCGAGTGATGCCCTAGCCCTAGCGGTGCGAAGCCATTGCCCCATGTTTGTTTCTGAAAATGTCTTTAAGAAGTGCCCCGAATTGCTCAAGCCCATTTCGGAAGACGAAGTCAAGAAGTTTAAAGAAGAACTCAAGAACATGAAGCCCGAGGACTTCTTTAAGGATCTCAAGAAGGGCAAGGGCGACGAAGGTCTCTCCAAATAATTTTCCGCGAATAAAATCCCGCCAAACCCCTCTAAGAGGTGTAGTCCAATAAAACCTTAGGAGGATTCAATGCACATTCGACACTGGCAGTACACCGTTCTCAGCCTATGCTTGCTGAGCGGATTGAACAAGCTGGCCGTAGCGCAAGAAGCCGCGCCCGTTGTTTCGCATGCGGCGGTTTCAGCGAGCCACAGTCATCGAGGCCGACCCGCAGGTCGCGGCGGTTTTGGTTTCGCCGCTAGCCTGAACCGAAGCCTCAATCTAACGCCGGAACAGTTGGATTCTGTGCGCGGCTTGCTCGCTCAGCAACATCAAGAGACGGCCTCTCTACGCGAACAGACGGATGATAAAATTCGCGCGCTATTGAATGGAGATCAGCGAAAGAAGTTTGACGCCATGCTCGCCGACCAAAAAGAGCAGCGTGGACGTCGTTCGGAACGCTCCTAGATTAGCAACGCGCCGCGCAGACGCGGTGCTATCAACGACGTTTCGCGAAGGGCAGTCGGTCACCGCGGTGGCCGGCTGCCTTCTTTTTGGCTTGAGAGGATTTAGTAGAATTAGAAAGTTATGAGTGATTTGTTCGATTTCACGATTATCGGCGCCGGACCCAGCGGCCTTTACGCCGCTTATTACGCCGGTTTCCGGGGTATGAAAGTGAAAATCATCGATAGTTTGGAAGAGCTCGGGGGGCAAGTCGCCGCACTTTATCCGGAGAAACAGATTTTCGATGTCGCGGGCTTTCCTAAAGTCCTGGGAAAAGATCTCGTAAAGAACTTAGCGGATCAGGCCCTACAGTTTCGGCCTGCGGTGTGCCTCGGTGAACGCGTTGAGCTGGTGCAAGCCACGTCTGACAAGACCTACACGATCACGACGAATAAGAGTTCTCACGTGAGTCGCTCGGTTCTCATTACGATTGGCATTGGGGCCTTCAATCCCAAACGCATCCCCGTGGGCGGCACTGAGAAATATGAAGGTAAAGGACTTTCCTATTTCGTCCCGGATATCAGCAAATATGACGGCAAGAAGATCGTCATTGTGGGAGGCGGCGATTCCGCGGTGGATTGGGCTCTCAATTTGAAACCGCGGGCGGTTTCGATCGCTTTGGTTCATCGCCGAGATGGTTTTCGGGCCCACGAAGAGAGCGTTCGACAACTCAAAGAGTCGGGGGTGAACCTGAAACTGTTTTGTGAGATCAAGGAAATCCACGGAAACGGGAAAATCGAGTCTGTTACTCTGGTGAACAATAAGACGCAGGCCGAAGAGACGCTTCCGACCGACGAAGTCCTGGCTTGTCTGGGATTTGAAGCGAGCGTGGGTCCGCTGGCTCAGTGGGGCCTCAAGCTACAAGGAAACGATATACCGGTCACGACCCGTATGGAGACCAATTTATCTGGCGTCTATGCAGCGGGGGATGTCGCGGTCTACCCTGGTAAGGTAAAGCTCATCGTTTGCGGATTCGGAGAGGCCGCCACCGCCGTGAATAACGCGGCGGCCTATTTAAACCCTGGAGCGAGTGTTTTTCCCGGTCATTCCAGCAACGCGTCCAAATAGTTTGTCAGCCTCCCAGGAGGCTCCAACGATCCGTTCTATCCCTCAGTCGGTTGTTCTTTTCCTTGATTCCCACCTCGCCTCAACTCGCAGTCGCCTTCTGCTAGCCGTTTCAGGAGGACCTGACTCCGTTGCCCTTGCTCACTCCATGCGGGCCCTGCCTTATCCGGTCGTCATAGGACATGTCGATCATACCCTTCGTACCGGGTCAAGAGCGGACGCCGCTTTTGTCCGTCGACTAGCCCAACGATGGGAACTGCCGTTTGACATGGCGGTCGTGCGTACAAAACAGCACGCGAGAGTCCACCGCCAGGGGATCGAAGAGGCAGCCCGAGATCTCCGCTACCAAGCGCTCGTAAAAATGGCACAGAAACATAGGTGCGTGGCGGTGGTGACTGCGCACACGGCCAACGACCAAGTCGAAACGGTGCTACTCAATCTTTTTCGGGGGACAGGTCCTACGGGGATGGCTGGAATTCCGCCTATGCGCACATGTCAAAAGAAACTGCTTTTACGACCATTTTTAACAGTGACTCGGCAGGAAATCCTGTCCTACCTGCAGGTCCAGAAACAAACGTATCGTCAAGATCCCACCAATTCATCCGTGCGGTTCACCAGGAACCGGATTCGCCACCTGACGTTACCCTATTTGACGCGCTTGTTCCCGGGCCTCAGTCGCCGCCTCGTACAAAGCGGTGAAATTTTCCGGGATGAAGAGGAGTTTTGGAAGCAAATCGTTGAAGGTGAAGTGGCCAAAACGGTGCGAAAGAACGGCAAAAGAGTCCTGATTGATTTGACCCCTTTTTTAGGGTATCATAAGGCCCTTAGTCGGCGTCTCTTACGCCACATACTGCCGAACTTGTCCTTCCCGGAAATCGAACGCGTCAGGTCCCTAGCCCGAGCGGCTGAGGGACCTTCCCGTTTACAATTGGGCGGCGGTTTGTTTGTAACGCGGCAAGCAAAAAAATTGGTTTTGTCACGAGCTCAATGAGGAAAGTATGAACAATCGTAACTGGCGTGGTTTATTCGCTTGGATTATTTTCGCGGCCATTTTGATTTTTGTCTGGCAATCCATGCGGTCTGTAACCCAAGAACAAGACATCAACTATTCCGAATTTAAACGTCGTCTCCACGAAGGTCAAGTCGCCAATGTGACCGTTCGTCCTGACCAGATACGCGGCCAATTTCTGGAAGCCGACGGGAAAAAGAAAAATTTCCGGACCATTCCTTTGAATGATCCGGGTCTCGTCCAAGACCTCGAAGTTAATAAAGTCCGCGAGTATTCCGGGGAAGTAGACCGCAGCTGGCTCAGCATGGTCATTATGAATTTTGGCCCCGCTTTGGTTTTCTTATTCTTTTGGTTCTTAATGATCCGGCAAATGCAGGGGGGAGGCAAACAAGCGATGGCCTTCGGCCGGAGCAAAGCCAAACTCCAGACGGGCAAGAAAACGAAGATTACCTTCGCCGATGTTGCCGGATGCGACGAGGCCAAAGAGGAGTTGCGCGAGATTATTGAGTTTTTGAAAGATCCCGCCAAATTCCAAAAGCTAGGCGGCAAGATTCCTAAAGGAGTGCTTTTATACGGGGCTCCGGGAACGGGGAAGACCTTACTCGCTAAAGCGGTGGCCGGTGAGGCCGGTGTTCCCTTCTTTTCATCTTCCGGAAGCGAATTCGTGGAAATGTTCGTGGGTGTGGGCGCTAGCCGCGTCCGTGATCTGTTTGATCAAGGGCGCAAGAACGCCCCTTGCCTTCTCTTCGTGGACGAAATCGACGCGGTCGGTCGCCATCGTTTTGCTGGAATCGGCGGAGGGCATGATGAGCGCGAACAAACCCTCAATCAGCTCCTCGTGGAAATGGACGGATTCGACACGAAAGAAGGGGTCATTTTGATCGCCGCCACGAACCGTCCGGACGTTTTGGATCCCGCGCTTTTGCGACCGGGCCGTTTCGACCGCCACGTCACCGTACCCATGCCTGATTTGCGGGGGCGCGAGGAAATTCTCAAGGTCCACTCCAAAATTGTCAAGCTGGGACCGAGCGTGGATTTCACGGTAATTGCTCGACGGACTCCAGGATTTGTCGGTGCGGATCTGGCGAACCTCATTAACGAGGCCGCGCTCTTGGCGGCACGGCGTAATAAACCCTACGTAGAGCTTCCTGAACTCGAAGAAGCCATCGAGCGCGTCGTGGCGGGACCGGAGCGAAAAACCCGAATGATCTCTGAGCGCGAAAAGAAGATTGTGGCCTATCATGAGTCGGGTCATGCGTTGGTGGCCAAATTGACACCGGGGACGGATCCTGTTCATAAAATCTCTATTATTTCGCGCGGCCAAGCATTAGGATATACGCTTCAACTGCCCACCGAAGATCGTTATTTAACGAGCCGCACAGAGATCAAAAACCGACTCTCCGTTCTCTTGGGGGGTCGCGTCGCTGAAGAGCTGGTCTTCTCCGAAATTACCACCGGCGCTTCCGACGATTTGTCAAAGGCGACGGAAATGGCCACAAAAATGGTCTGTGAGTTTGGGATGTCCGATAAGGTCGGCCCTCTCACCTTCCGCAAAAAAGAGGAAGAGGTCTTTTTAGGTCGGGATCTTAACCGGGAAAGGCCCTATTCCGACGAAACCGCCCGGCTGATTGATACGGAAGTCAAGCAACTCGTCCTGGATGCCATGAACTATGTTCGCAAGCTCTTAGCCGAGAATCGGGCGAAATTAGACCGGCTCGCGGAGAAGTTAATCGAAAAGGAAATGCTTGATAGCGATGAAGTCGAATCCCTCATTCAAGACAACAGAAGCACCGGAGTGGTCGCGGCGGGCTGATCCTTCGTTTCTTTTTGATCAAAAGCGGGTCTGGATCATGGGGGTGCTTAACGTCACCCCCGATTCATTTTATGAACGGTCGCGCTTTCCCTCGGTCGAAAAGGCTTGCGCGCAGGCCGAACTCTTAATCACCCAAAATGCCGATGTTCTGGACATCGGCGGCGAGTCTACCCGTCCCGGTTCCGAAGCAGTCTCCACGCCCGAGGAATTAGACCGCGTGATTCCGCTCATTGACGCCCTCCGGTACCAGCATCCTCACACATTTCTTTCAGTGGATACGCAAAAGGCGCTCGTCGCGCAACAGGCACTAGAACGCGGGGTCGCCCTCGTGAATGATATTTCTGCTCTGCGTCACGATCCCGAAATGGCTAGTGTTGTGGCATCGGCCCGAGTCCCTGTCGTTCTTATGCACATGCAAGGAGTCCCCGCCACAATGCAGCACGATCCGACCTACACCGATGTCATTGCGGAAATTCAGAGGTTTTTCGAAGAACGGATTCACTATGCGACTCAGCAGGGCATTGCGGAGGATCGAATAATTCTTGATCCAGGAATCGGATTTGGAAAGACTCTCCACCACAACGTGCAAATTCTCAACCATTTATCGGATTTTCAAAGCCTTGGCCGTCCCCTGTTGGTAGGGCTTTCAAGGAAAGCCTTTCTCGGCAGGTTGGACGTTTCCCAGCGGTCCAGCGGAACTCCGGCTGACGATCGCCTTCCTGCCACGCTTGCCGCTAACCTCTGGGCCGTGCAGCAAGGGGCAGCCGGCTTGCGCGTTCACGATGTGGGCGCCACGAAACAAGCTCTTGAAACCTGGAATCATTTGGCCATCAACCCTCGATAAATGGACCTCGTTCTTCGAATCTGGTCCGGCATTATCCTCCCTGCACTTGACGTCCTTCTGATTGCTTTTGTCTTTTATCGACTCCTTCTACTCATCAAAGGGACAGCGACCGTACAAGTGGTCATGGGCCTTGCCGTCCTGATGGGGATGACGCTTATCGTCGACCACGTTCTTCACCTGCCCGCATCCGGCTGGCTGCTTCGTAACTTCTGGTCCTTCGCGGTGATTCTGTTGGCGGTCGTTTTCCAACCCGAACTGCGGACGGCTCTTGCGCATTTAGGAAGTCACCCACTCGGGCGCCTGCTTGTTCCGAGGCGATTGACGTTTATTGATGAAATCGTCGGGGCTGTCCTTGAAGCCATGCAACGACAGATGGGTATGCTGCTCGTGTTAGAGCAAGATGTGGGTCTTCGCAACTACGCTGAGACGGGTACAATGATAAACGGTGAGATTTCAAAGGAATTGCTTCTGGCGCTCTTTCACTATCGCTCTCCGCTGCATGACGGAGCGGCGATCATTCAGAATGACCGCCTAATCGCCGTGGGCTGCCTCTTGCCGCTTTCGAATGATCCGAATCTGGCAAAAATTTTAGGAACGAGGCACCGCGCTGCGGTGGGACTTTCCGAATTCACCGATGCCTGGGTCATCGTGGTCTCTGAAGAAACGGGCGGCCTTTCGCTTGCACAAAACGGGCATTTGCAGCGCGACGTGAGCATCGACGAATTGCGCGCCCGTCTGACCGATTTATATGAGAATCGAGCCCAGAAAGCGATTCGGCCGCTGGACCCGAGCTCCTCAGAAAAGCCGGCGCCCGTAAGCTAGGACGATAGACCATGAACGATTGGAAAAATAATTGGGAGCTGAGACTTTTGGCGCTGGTGATGGCCGTTCTAGTCTGGCTTTTCGTGAAACTGAGGACCTCTTAATGACACAAAAACTTTTCGGGACCGACGGCGTGCGCGGCATTGCCGGAGAATTTCCACTCCAAAGGCCTCTCATTCGAAGGTTGGGCGCTGCCGCCGCGGCCGTTTACCACGAACACGTGCGGGGCCGCAAATCCGTGTTTCTGCTCGGACAAGACACTCGTTCTTCAGGTTCTTGGATCGCAAAAGCTTTCGCCGAAGGTGCCGCCTCACAAAATGTAGAAATATGGGACGCCGGCGTCGTGTCGACACCATCGCTCGCTCATTTAGTGCCGCTCAGAAAAGTGATGGGCGGAGTGATGATATCGGCTTCCCACAATTCCGCCGAATTCAACGGCATCAAGTTATTCAATCCTCACGGGCGGAAATGTCCGGATGCCTGGGAACAAAGGATCGAAAAGCATATGGCCGAAATGCCGCCTCCCGAGCCCACGGCCGCAAGAATTCGCAAAGATTCAAGCGCCGTGAAGGACTACCTCGCGTTCTTGAAGCGCACGCTTCCTACGAAGACTTCGTTTAAAGGCCTTAAGCTGGTTGTCGATTGTTCACACGGCTCCCTTTCAAAGATCGCTCCGGCCTTCCTGCGAAGCTTAGGCATCCAAGTCTTTGCGATCGGTTCCGCGCCCAGCGGACGCAATATCAACTCAGGAATCGGATCTCAGCATCCTGAAAAAATGCAGCGCCTCGTTTTGGCCAAAAAAGCCGACGGAGGACTGGCCTTTGATGGGGATGCCGATCGAATCGTTCTTTGCGATGAGTTAGGCCGGATATTGGACGGAGATTTCATTATCGCCTGCGCCGCACGCTCGCTCAAAGAAGAGAAACGCTTGCGAGGAAACACCGTCGTTGTGACGGTGATGGCCAACCTGGGTTTACTGAAAGCCCTCGAGTCTTGGAACGTAAAAATCCTAGCGACCCCTGTGGGCGATCGTTTTGTATCCGAAATGCTTGAGGAAAAAGGATGCGTGATCGGGGGTGAGCAGTCCGGACATATCATTTTTCACAACTACTTACCGACGGGAGATGGTCTTCTCACCGCGCTTCAGATTCTCAGTATGCTGCACAAACGTAAGCGGCGCATGTCGTGGATCTACTCTCTTTTTACTCGATATCCCCAGGTTCTTTTAAACGTCAAGGTGAAGGAAAAGCGCCCCTTGGAAGAGTGCCCGGCGATTCAACAAGAGATTGAAAGTGCTCGAAAGGAACTGGCCGATCAAGGTCGCGTTGTCGTCCGCTATTCGGGCACCGAACCGCTCTTGCGCATCATGATGGAAGGACCGGTTGAAACCCGCCTTCAATCTCTCGCGGAGGCGATTGCCAGCCGTGCTCGGGAGGCGCTCGGGGCCGCATGAACCTGGGCGTCAATATCGACCATGTGGCGACTCTTCGCCAGCAGCGGAAAGGAAAATTCCCCGACGTAGTTTATGCGGGCCTCGTCGCACAGGCGCACGGTGCCGACCATATCGTGGCTCATCTGCGTGAGGATCGACGCCACATCCAAGAGCGCGATGTGCGAATCCTGCGACAAGTGCTTTCCATCCCATTAAGCCTAGAGATGGCCGCAACGGAGGCGATGGAGCGATTTGCCGAGGAACTCCTACCGCAACGCGTATGCCTTGTGCCTGAGAAAAGAGAGGAATTGACGACGGAGGGAGGACTCGACCTCCTTGCCCATCGAACCGCGCTCAAAAAAATAGTCAGCCGTCTTTCCGCTAAAAAGATCGAAATAAGTTTATTCATCGATGCGGATGCCGACCAAGTAAAGTGTGCGGCTGCTCTTGGGGCCAACACCGTTGAATTGCACACCGGCCACTATGCCGACGCGCCGACGGCCCAGGCTCAAAAAAATGAACTCGTCGCGTTACAAAAAGCGGCGGAACTCGCAGTGCGACTGAAGCTGAATCTGCATGCGGGCCATGGCCTGGATTATAAGAATGTGTTGCCGATCGCCAGACTCATCGGAATGCAAGAACTCAACATCGGTTTTTCAATTGTCAGCCAAGCGGTCTTCATAGGGTTAGCGGCAGCTGTATCAGAAATGAAACAGCTGCTGGAACGTAGCTAAGAAAAAGCGCAACTTCTCAGGTGTCCCCGCTCGTCATTCCCCGCCAGTGGCCCCGGGGATGACGGCTAAAAGCTCGACGGGACCGAGGGGTGCCGAATAGGAGTGATCTCATGTGTGGAATTGTCGGATACATTGGTCAGAAAAGCGCAGCTCAGATCCTCGTCGAGGGGCTCCGGAGACTCGAATATCGCGGATATGACTCGGCGGGGGTGGCGGTACTCAATTCGAGTGGAATACAACTGCGCCGCAGCCCCGGCAAACTCTCTGTTTTAGTCGACTTACTCAAAAAACAGCCCGTGGAAGGAACGGTAGGCGTTGGCCACACGCGTTGGGCAACTCACGGACGCCCCTCCGAAGAAAATGCCCACCCTCACACCTGCTGCAAAGACAATATCGTGGTGGTTCACAACGGAATCATTGAAAATTATATTGAGCTGAAAAAGACTTTGACCCAAAAAGGCCATATTTTCAAATCGCAGACGGACACGGAAGTGATTGCGCACCTCGTCGAAGATGCCTACACCGATGATTTACGAGATGCCGTTCAAAAGGCTTTGAAACAGCTGCAGGGATCCTACGCCATTGGAGTTTTGGCGGCCAACGATCCCAGTCATTTCATTGCCGCACGCAAGGATTCCCCTCTGGTTTTGGGTGTCGGTGAGAACGAAATGTTTCTCGCCTCGGACGTTCCGGCTCTCTTGCCCCACACCCGCAAGGTCATTTTTCTTGAAGATGGCGATATCGCCGATATCCGTCAGGATAAGATCGAACTGACCGATTTGTCCGGTAAAACGATTGAACGCAAACCCCAGACCATTATCTGGGACGCCGTCATGGCTGAAAAAGCGGGATACAAGCATTTCATGCTGAAGGAGATTTACGAACAGATCGTCACGGTTAGGGATACCTTCCGTAGCCGAATTTCCCTCGAGGAAGGGCGGGTTCAGCTGGAGGATCTCCTACCGCTTGAGGTAGCGCAGAAGCTTCCCAAAATTTGTCTCGTGGGATGCGGCACGTCCCATCATGCGGCGCTTGTCAGCCGGTTCTGGTTCGAAGAGCTGACGGGCATTCCGTGCGATGTCGAGATCGCGAGCGAGTATCGGTACCGACGGTTCACAAAAGAACCCGGAACTTTGATCGTGGCCATTACTCAATCGGGAGAGACCGCCGATACCCTAGCGGCCTTA
>JBBSDO010000065.1:0-12586 GCA_038241515.1 Elusimicrobiota bacterium
GCCATTATCGGCGCCAAAACGGGCCAAAAAAATGTGGCTGTCATCATTGTGCAATTCCCAAGCAAAGACGCGTCCATCACGTCGGGGAGCGCCAGCATTCTAAGTCTTTCCAAAATTGATGGCTATTTCACCGCGATGAGTCAGTATTACACGGAGGCCTCCTACGGAAAGATAACGAAGATTCAGTTTGGGTTTTTTGGACCGTCGGGAGCCCCTTTGGTCAATCCAAAAGGTGAAGCCTCCGCGGTAGCATCCGGAGCCTTTACCTTAGCTCATGCCATGGAATACTACGGTTGCGGCGACGAGGGTCAAGGCTGCAATGGGGTCACCACCCCCACCTCGCCGAGCGTGAACGCCAACGGAGACTATTTGATACGAGACGCTCTATTGACCGCGCGAGGAGCAGCGGCGGCCTATGCCGCCAACCTCACGACAACAAATTTTGATGCGGTGATCGTGATGCACGCAGGCAATGGAAATGAGACAACGTTGAGCAGCGGTGATGTATGGTCAATCTTTTATTCTCAGGATCCGGTCATCCAGCAGGCGAATTCAGGGTTCACTGAGGGCGACGTAGTGCCCGAGACGGAAGCCAGCGGAATAACCTCCCCCGTCGGTGTCATGTGCCACGAATTTGGACACGAATTGGGGCTTCCGGACCTTTACAATACCACGGCTTCCGGAGGAAGCTCTGTGGTCGGAAATTGGGAGCTCATGGATTCTGGGCCTTTCGACGGCGCTGGAGCCAACCCTTCGCATCCAGGAGCTTGGGACAAGTATTCGTTAGGCTGGGTGACCCCTTCCGTCGTTGTCAATAAGGGTAGCGTTTCATTGCCCTTCGTTGAGCTGGGATCGAGCGCGATGGTCAAGTTGCCTGTACAAAATGGCTCTGCCCAAGAGTATTTTCTCGTCGAGTACCGATCTCGAACCAGCGGTGCTCAGTTCGATCAAAACATCCCAGGTGACGGACTCCTCGTATGGCATGTGGACGACGCCATCACGGCAGCCCGCGGCGTTGACGTCACAGACCCGTCTCTCTCAAACACAGTCAATAGCGGGATCCCGCACTACGGCGTTTCGATCGTTACGGCCGATGGAAATGGAATTTCTAATGCCAATCAGGGAACCGCAGGGAACGCCTTTGTGAATGGATCCGTCTTGACGAGTCCGAAATCAGACAATTTCGGGGGCCAGCCTTCCGGAATCAACTTGGTCAACATTACGGGAACGCAGACCGCCACGGCCGGTTTGCAGGTAGCGAATCTGGCTGTCAGCCCCGGGCAAACGATTTCCAAACTCGTCAACTATCCCAATCCGGCAGGAAAAGGCTATCCGCATCCGAGTGGAGAGGGTCATACGACCCTCCAATTCCAATTGACTCGTCCCGCCAACGATTATCAAGTCAATATCTACACCTTGAGCGGAGACCTCGTGCGCAAAGTCACGAAGGATGACATTACGTTAAATATTTCAAGATCTGTGGATTTAAAATGGGTTTACGAGTACGACTGGGATTTGAAAAATGGCGACGGCGCGATGGTGGCGCCGGGTGTCTATCTCTATCTCATCCGCGCTGATGGAAAAAGCCAAAGCGCCAAGGCCGTCATCATCCGCTAGCCACTCCACCAAGGATTTTCAGCCTACTGGTTCACGAATCGCCAAGCAAGCCCGCCAGATACCATCGCCACGATGACATTGCCGATCCAAACGCTCAGCCAGGCCGGCAAAACGCCGCGCTGGGCAATCCCGGTTCCTCCCATGACCAGCACATAGTACACGAGCAAAACCACAAGGCTAATGCCAAATCCGATCGACCTTCCTCCCCGTTGGAGGCGAATCGCCAGTGGAATTCCCAAAGTCACAAATAAGAGTGGAGTCAGAGCCAGAGCCCAACGCAGGTGCATTTGAGAAGAGAAAAGGGGATAAGGAAGTCCCTTGCTTCGAAACAGCTGAATCTGGTTGCGCAGTTCCGAGTTATCCATTTCCTCAAGCGCACGCGTTGAAGCCTGAGCCTTGCTTTGAAAAGGAATCGTAAGGATATAGTTTTTGAAACCGGTAAAAAACCATTGAGCGGGATGCATGGGATCGATCTCTTCAATCCGCCCATTCTGCAGATCAAACGTTATTCCGTGGTACGGGTCGACGGACGCCTGCCCCCGATCGGCGAATATCCGCAGGGGAGCGCCTGAGACGGGGGTTTTATAGATCGTGATTCCCGTCATCAGTTTCGTTTTTTTATCCTTCCTTTCAACATACAAGTGGTAATCACCCATCTCGACAAAGGTTTTCTCTTCAATACGAACCAGTGGGTTTCGCTGCAAGATTTGTAAAAACAGTTGACGAAATTTCGCGTGGGCGTGCGGCCCCCAGGTACTATTGAACGGAAACAAGAAACAAACACCCAGGAGCGCCGCGGTGATGGGTGCTCTCACGTAGGCGGAGGCGGCAAGTCCGCTAGCGCGAATGGCCGTGATCTCGTTGTTTTCCGACAGCCTGCCGAATGTCAGAAGCGCCGCAAGTAATGTCGACATCGGCAAAGTAAGCGACAGCGAGGAAGGCAAAAGGAGGAACAGCAGTTCCAAGGTGAGACGCAACCCCACTCCTTTATTTAGTAAAAGATCGATCAATTCAAACAAGTGATCGAGTACCATCACGAAAGTGAATATAAGCAGCCCAAGAACCAGGTTGCTTAGGAATTCTTTCAAGATATATCGCGACAATATTTTCAGGACGTCCTACCTCGACTTTTCCTCGGCTCCGACGAAGAATTATAGCGTGTTTTAGTAAATATTACATTTGCGTTACATTTTGACTGTATTTTTAACTTCCGATGCGAAAAGACTTGCAGATTTATCGATTAAGGGACACAATAGTTCGAAAAATGAAGGCAAATTTTCTTCGTTGGGGCCTTGCCTTGGGCCTCATTAGCGTCGGGTTTTATGGCCTGCGCGGTGACACTTCCATCCCGGACAATGTCTTGGATTCCGTCCGCCTTCTCAAAAAACCAATCGAGGACCTTCTCCCCGACCTGGAGGAGGACAACTCTACGGCCACGGCGGTGCAAGAAGCTTCCCTCGATTTACAAGCCTACCAAGACATGCAGAACTCCCGCGAGAGATGGAACGAAATGCGCTCCATAATTGAATCAGGGCAACCGCTCTTCACACCGCTGCCGTCTGAAGTGGCGCTTTCTACGTCTCCGGTCGGGCGGTTGGCCCCCGCGATACCGCCACCCCCGGGTTTTACCGTTCAACTCCCTTATGAATCGCGCCTGACAGTATCCGGCCGCAAAACGATCGGGCTGATTTACCGTTCGCAGTCCAATAGCACCTTGGCCATCCAGCAGGGAACCCCATCCACAACGAGTAATTTTGAATTGCAGCAACAATTGCAAGTTCGCATTAACGGACAGATCGGACGGAAAGTAACCGTGAACGTCGATTTCGACGACACGAAACAAGATAAGAAGGATATATCAATCGTTTACAAAGGCGATCCCGACGAAATCGTCCAGCGCGCGGCCTTTGGGGATATCACCCTGTCGTTACCCCAAACGGAATTCGCCGGCTACAACAAGCAAGTCTTCGGCGCCACCGCCGAACTGAAGTACAAAGCTTTACACGGCTATGTCATCGGAAGCCGCACGAAAGGTCAAACAGAGACGAAAGAATTCGTTGGCAATGTGATCTTGCAGCGATTGGATATCCCAGACACCGCCTTCGTGCGACACCGCTTCTACAATTTCGGGGTACTAGCTACGGGCGGACCCTCAATCGATACGGGCACCATTGTCGTATATCTCGACACGTTGGATAATACTCGTCCAACAATCACTTTATCCAGCGCTCCAGCGGCTGGTTCTTATTTAGGACCGGCATATTCCACATTCACTTATACGGGAAATTTCGTTCAGCTAAATCCGGGTATCGATTACACGGTGGATCCTCGTTTAGGGATCATTACGTTTCGGAACATTTTGCCGGTGAATTCCGTTGTCGCCCTCAATTTCCGATTGCAAGGGGCTTCCGCACCTATATTTAATCCATCGAATCCGCCCGGGCCTAACAATCAACTGGCCCTTTTGAAGTTTAACGAGAGCGATCCGACAGCGGCAAGTCTAAGCAAAGCAACGGGAGGTATTCCCGTCACAGAGGATCTCACCCATTACAACATTGGGACGACCAAAATTGTGCGCGACAACGCCCAGGGAAATTTTATTCTCCAGGTATTGGGAGGTGATCGGTCCAATGTCGGCCCATCCATAAACATAAACTATTTACCCAATAACGCCGGGCAAATATTCGTCGATTTCGAAGCCGGAACATTCAACCTACAGAACGGTATTAAGCTTCCTTATTCGGATCTGTACGCCGCAACCCCGCAGCATCACGTGACGTTCTTCGTCGAATTTCGAGCGCGCGTGAAAACCTATACCCTCCGTCCCAATATCGTTTTGAATAGCGAACGTATTCTTCTGAATGGGCGCGTTTTAACTCGAGACGTCGACTACTTTATCGACTATGAATCCGGCTTTGTGACCTTTTTTAACGAAGACCAGATCACGGAAGACAGTCGAATCACGTCGACATACGATTTCTCGCCCTTCGGAATTGCGGGAGCCCAGCAAGATACTTTAGTCGGGGAGCGTGTGGAGGCTTCTTTTTATCCGATCGCTCCGATCCTTGGCCAAAGTCTTATTGGTTCAACCGTGATTTATGATTTCGCCCCGAAACAAACAGCGGCCCCCGATATTCGTCAAACAGCGGGGAGTTTTCTTGTAGAGGAAGGCGATATCCACTTTAAGGACCTAATTTTTAATCCTTTTCCCTTGTTGAAATCAAGTTTTGGAGCCGAGATTGCGCGCAGCGTGAAAAATCCAAACACCTTCGGACAGGCACTGATTGACAATATGGAGGGAATCAAGGATGAAACCTCCATAAGTTTAAGCGAGTTCAACTTTCAAATCGCCCGTAACCCCGCTCCACCGGGAAGCGGTGATGGAGTGTCCGGCGACCCCGCTTTTGCAGATGCCATGGCCCTTCAAACCGTGCCGGGCGGGCCCGTTCAAAATCTCAACAACGAGACCATTCGGAGTTTGGATATCAACCCGAACGCGGCCGCTTTATCCGGAGACCGCATGCAGGTCTTGGATATTAACTACAACCTTACGCGCTCCACGCAAGCCTCGATCGTCACGGTCATTAATCCTGCTGGCATCGACTTTTCTCGAAAGCAATACATGGAAATGTACATTCAAGGAGATGGAACGGCGGGCTCCACGCGCTCAGGAACGCAAATGGCTGTGTATTTAGGTCAAATTGAAAAAGACGCTGACGGAACGCGCGGGGGAGGATTTACAGACTTAGTTGGGGGTCAACAAGTGACCGAACAGCCGGGAAACAATGTCCCTCGCACCGAAGACCTCAACCACAATGGCACCTTGGACGCCAACGAAGATGCGGGATGGACTTACCACAATCCAGATGGCGTTTCGACGGTCCAGATCGGCGTTAACAATCTCCACCTGGACAGTGAAGACTTAGATCGAACGGGAACTCTTACCTCGTCCGAGGTCAAAGCGGCGGCTGTTGGCTATTTAAATACCGACGGGACGCAAAAGATCAATCCCTCCGATCCCAAACCCGATGCGGTCGATTTCGCCGGATGGAAATTCGTGCGAATCCCTTTAAATATCAGTTCTGGAAGCATTTCGGCAACGCAAGTCAAAGAATTGCGCATCTCGCTCCGCGCAGATCCGTTGGGTACCGGTAAAGCAGGTCAAATTAAGATCGCGAAAATTTCGATTGTCGGAGATCGCTGGCAGCCGGACTTTGCCGACCAGTTCTCAACGGTGACTCTGGCAGCGGTGAATACCGAGGACGATGCGGGCGCCCCCCCCGCTCAAAAAGGGTATACGTCGCCATCCGGAGTCGGCGATTTCGATAGCCTTAATCAAATTAACACGGCACTAAGCGGTCCTACTCCTACACATCGACGGGAACAGTCCCTCGCCATTGACTACAGCTTTCCTGCCGGAACCCAGGGTTCCTCCGTGACCGTGAAAAGCGTCTTTGCCTCCGCGGTGGACCTCTCGCAGTACGGGAGCCTCCGGTTTTTCGTCCATGCCGATCCGAACTCGTCCGTCAATGCCTCAACCTTTGTATTTCGGGCCGGGTCGGATACGGATTACTGGGAATTCACACAACCGATCCTTTGGCAAGCCAATACGTGGAAGGAACTTTACATCAATCAATTTTCAAGTGGTAACGGACAGCGATTTGATTCCTGGAAAGTCGATGGGAAAGACCCTTCCGCCCCGGGCAATGTACCCTCTGTAAAACGCGTAGGAAATCCGAACCTCCAGTCCGTCTCCCAGTTTAAGACCGGAGTCATCAACGGCAATCCGGCGGCCGCCAACGTGGGCGAAATCTGGTTCGATGAACTGTTTGCTGCGGATGCAAAGCAGCGCGTGGGCTATGCGCAAATGGCCAAATCTGATTTTGAGCTATTTGGTTGGGGGACTTTTGGAGCCGTGGTGCACGATATCGACCGTAACTTTGAAACATTCACAAGTGCGGTCACCGAACAGGATCGTCATCGCACGGACGAATATCTGAATTTCACGCGCTTACGGTGGTTTCCTGTGAACCTTAAAGGCTTCCAGCTGCGCACTGAAACGCCGAACGTGCAGAACATTAATAACTCCACATTGGTCTCGGTATTGCAACAAGGGCGGGTGGACGAGAAGGGTTATTCGGCCACGGGCACGCTGCAGATTCCAAAAGCACCGAAGCTGGGCCTAACCTACGATACGGACAATAGCAAGTCCGCAGGCCTGTTTAGAGAAGACAATACGGATCGCTACGGTACCACCCTGGACTATGCACCCACATCCAAGTTTTTCCTGACACCCCGAACAATTGCGCTCGGATATAAATTGACCAAATACAAACTGAATTTTGGTCCGAGTGCGCTCTTGCCAGGAACAGACCCCTTCTCGGTCACGAATACCCGTGACAACACAAACGATTTTTCTGCCAAACTCAGTTTTCAACCGCTCCCCGGTTTTAGTTTTAACCCGAACTATAGTTTTTCGAATACAAGCGAATCAAAGGATTCAGTCACTACCTCGTCTGGCATCTTTAAACCGGGTAGCTATGATAAGACCAAGGCTCAAACGGCAGGATTCGATGGCGTGTTAAGCGTTCGCCGTTGGTTTGCACCCCGGGTCCGATATACGATCACGGATCGCGAAACCTACGGAATTCCGCTTTCCGTGACTCCCGAGGCCAACAAATTCAAGACGGTCGACCGCACGGCCACTGGCGAAACGGCATGGGATTTTGCCTGGCGAGATTTCTCCCAAAAAACGCGCGCGCTCCAATCATTAAACGTTGTATCCAGTTATCTCATTGAAGACGGAGATAGCTATAACAATGTACGCGCGGACTATAACAGCTTTAAGATTTTGAGCGTCAGACAATCGCTTGACCCGGGATCGCAGGATGGTAAACCGATGACTCGCCAGAATTCGACGATTCGCGATACCGTGCGTTCCACGCAGCGCTGGAGCCCCTTCGATTGGGCGACCAATTGGGCGGGTTTCCGGCAACCGCTGCGCACACTGTCGCTGACCTCCACCTTGACTCACACGACCCAGCGGCAGGAAACCACGGGTACGGCGTCGCGAATTATCACCAACATTTACCCTGATTTAATCTTTAGTCTGACGCAAACGGAATATTTCTTCCATGCTCAGAACTTCATGTCGAACAGCCAAATGAACATCAAGACGAACTACAAAAAAGTGGACACTATCGGAACCTCCATGGAAAAATCGTCCTCAAACGGGGGGGACTGGCGATTCACGTTATGGCGAAAATTGGACCTCTTTGTGAATTACACAAAGACGACCGACGTAACGTTTGATGAAATAAACAGAGTAAACACTAATGATGCCGATGGACAAGTATTGAACACTCAGCTGAGCTTTAACATTGGCAGATTCCGATTAACGCCGAAATTCGACTACAGTAAACAAACGGCGGTTGCGGCCAATGGAGTCTTGACTGTCGACTTGACTAAACGCGCTCCGGCATTGCAAGTCTATGCGGACTTGTTTTTGCCGGCTGGTCTTCGGCTGCCCTTCGGGGATTTAGTTGTGTTTTCAAATCGAGTAATAACGAATAATACGATTTCTCTCGTTCAACAACGCTCAAGTCTTGATACGCTGCATAACAATACTGACACCTACTCCATTTCAACGCGAGAGGATTACGAATTGACATCAAACATTAAACTTAGCGTTGGCGGTAATTATTCTTATATTGTGAACAAAGAAAGCCCCAGCGCTAACTACTACCAGTACGATTTCAACAGCCTGTTGACCATTCAGTTCTAAAGCCGTTTTTTACATTTCAGATCCTTCCCCTTTTTCATTCCGCACCCCCGCTTGGACGAGCAGGAGAATTTCCTGCCGGGGCCCCCATCTAACAGTGGTGAGGCTTCTCAAACCTTTTCTAGACCGGTTCACCCGCTTTTTCCTCCCTTGGGCCTGCGCCAGCTGTCGCGCTGCCCTTCCGGACGTGACAGACCAAGGCTTCTGCGGCCGCTGCTGGCTGAATATTCCAAGAGTTCAAGGGAATATCTGCCGGTTTTGCGGTCTGTCTCTTCCCGATGGGGGGAATACGTGCTTTTCTTGCCGTCAAAATCCGCCCAGGTTAATGGTTCGAGCCGCTGTCGAATACTGCGGGCCCGTGCCACCGGCCATTTTTAGATTTAAGTACGCCGGGAGGAAATCGCTCGGTGCCCCGTTTGCAAACCTTCTCCAATTTGCTTTAGACCACAACCCAGAATTATTCCCGTGCTCAGTCCTCGTTCCGGTTCCACTTCATAGGCAAAATGAACGCCTGCGAGGTTTTAATCAGGCCGCTGAGCTTGCTCTCGGGCTTGCCACCCTTGCCCAGTTGCCGATTCTGCAACACATTCTGATTCGGCAAAAGCGCACCAAACCTCAGTTTCGTCTCAGCAAGGCGGACAGGGCCGTTAATGCGCAAGGAGCCTTTTCAGTCATCGACAAAGCGGCCGTCAAAGGGCAAAGGTTGCTCTTAATAGATGATATTTGCACGACCGGAGCGACCCTTGGCGAATGCGCTAGAGTCCTTCGGCGCGCCGGAGCGGCCTCGGTTAGGGCGCTTGTTTTGGCACGTGATTTGTAATAGAATGACCCCCGTTACCCATCCAGATTCCCGTCAGACAATCGGATGACTTTTAGAGGAGGACAGAGATCATGGGCGTACGCGTTGCAATTAATGGATTTGGACGTATTGGGCGGGTCGTTCTCAAGGCCGGCTGGAACCATAAGGACATCGAGTGGGTCGCTGTAAACGACCTCACGGACGCCAAAACCCTTGCCTACCTCTTTAAGTATGACTCCATTTTTGGAGTTTATCCGGGCAAGGTAGAAGCCCGCGACAATGACCTTCTCATCGATGGAAAAGTCCTCAAAGTGGTCGCTCAAAAGGATCCCGCTCTTCTCCCATGGAAGGATTTAGGCGTTGATATTGTCATTGAGTCGACAGGACGCTTTACAGACGCCGATAAAGCCGTGGCCCACATTAAGGCCGGAGCGAAGATGGTTGTGATCTCGGCTCCCGCTAAAGGGGAAGACATCACCATTTGCATGGGGATCAACGAGGATAAATTCGACGCGTCAAAGCACAAAATTATTTCGAACGCTTCCTGCACGACGAACTGCTTAGCGCCCCTGGCCAAAGTCCTACGCGAGACCTTCGGCATCAAGCGCGGACTCATGACGACCATCCATTCCTATACCAACGACCAAGTGGTGCAGGATTTTCCACACAAGGATCTCCGCCGTGCGCGCGCTGCCGCGATATCCATGATCCCTACGAGCACAGGCGCGGCTAAAGCCATCGGGTTGGTGATTCCGGAGCTAAAAGGGAAATTGAACGGCATCGCCATTCGCGTTCCGACACCTGACGTTTCCCTTGTGGATCTCACCGTCGAGTTGGAGAGGCCTGCGACTAAAGAAGAAGTCAACGCGGCGTATAAGAAAGCGGCCGGCGCCGGCAATCTCGCCAAATACCTCGAGTATACCGAGGACCCGCTCGTATCCCGCGATTTTCTCGGGAATCCCAAAAGTTGCATTGTCGATGGCCTATCCACCGAAGTCATCGATGGTACTTTTGCCAAGGTCTTCGGCTGGTACGACAACGAATGGGGATATTCCAACCGCGTTGTCGATCTCGTCGACTATCTCGCCAAGCAGTCTAGCGCCAAGTCGAGTCCGGGCGCCGTCGCCACTGCTCGTTAATTAAGCAGTCGATGCCTCTGGCGACCATTCCTCCCATTACAAAACGCACAATCGAAGCGCTTCCCGTTCAGGGCAAGCGGATCCTCGTGCGCGTCGACTACAACGTTCCTCTGAATGAGCAAGGGTCGATTACCGATGATACGCGGATCCGCGAAACCCTACCCACGTTAAACCTCCTGCTCCAAAAAGGGGCGTCGCTCGTTCTTTGCGCCCACCTCGGTCGTCCCAAAGGAAAGCCGGACCCGGCGTATTCCCTCAAACCTGTCGCTAAAAGGTTGGAGGAACTCCTCAAAAAACCCATTCAATTGGCTCCAGATTGTATCGGCGACGAAGTTCAAAAAATGGCGGAAGGCCTTAAACCTGGAGGCGTGCTTCTTCTTGAAAACCTGAGGTTTCATCCCGAAGAAGAAGCAAACGACCCCGGATTTGCGATATCCTTGGCGGCTTTGGCCGAGGGATTCGTGCAAGACGCCTTTGGCGCCGTGCATCGTGCGCATGCATCGACAGCCGGTGTCGCGGCACTCCTGCCGAGCGCCGCAGGTCTGTTGCTCTCCAAGGAAATTTTTTACTTAAGTAAAGTCCTCGAAAATCCAGAACGGCCCTTTATGGCGATCTTGGGCGGCGCGAAGGTGTCTGACAAGATCCAAGTCATTGACAAGCTTTTAGAGAAGCTCAACGCGCTCGTCATCGGTGGGGCGATGGCCTACACCTTTTTAAAAGCGCAAGGAGTCGAAATCGGAAATTCTCGGGTCGAGGCGGACAAAGTCGACGTCGCCAAAAGTCTCCTCAAGAAGGCTCAAGACCATCACATCCAAGTCTTCTTACCCCATGACCACATCGTGGTGCAAAAGGTGGATCTAAAAGCGCCTACTCAGGTAACCCCCGATCGCTCCATTCCTCCCGGGTGGCTGGGTGTCGACATTGGACCGCAAACGATAAAGGCACTGGGTCCCCTCTTCCAAAAGGCGAAAACCGTTCTCTGGAATGGCCCCATGGGCATCTTCGAAATGCCGCCATTTGCGGCGGGTACCCTCGGGGTGGCCAAAGCTTTAGCGGAAGCAACGAAGCAGGGTGCAACGACGATCGTCGGAGGGGGCGACTCCGTAGCCGCCGTGAAGCAAGCGGGTCTCGATAGCCAGCTTTCGCATATTTCTACCGGTGGAGGCGCCTCTTTGGAATTTTTAGAAGGAAAACTTCTCCCCGGAATCGCCGCCCTCCCTGACGCATGACGGCCAAGCTCGTCCTTGTTCGCCACGGCCAATCGCAGTGGAATTTAGAGAACCGCTTCACGGGGTGGGTGGACGTACCGCTGAGCGAGAAAGGTCTGGAAGAAGCCCGCAAGGCAGGACAGACACTCAAAGGGATACTTTTTGCGCAGGCCTTCACGTCAAAGCTAATGCGGGCGCAAGAAACGCTGCGTATTATCTTGGAACAAATTGGTCAATCCAATGTCCCGGTCACGCAGGATCAATCCCTCAACGAACGGCACTACGGAGCCCTTCAAGGCCTGGACAAAACGGAGACGGCGGCCAAATACGGCGATCAGCAAGTGCACATCTGGCGACGGAGTTTTGACATTCCTCCTCCTGCCGAAAAAACGAAAATGAATCCCGAGGGGATCAGCGAAAGTCTGAAAGACACCGCGGCGCGCACTCTCCCCTACTTCAATTCAAAGATCTTACCCCTCGTCAAGAGTGGCAAAAACATTTTGGTGGCCGCGCATGGAAACTCATTGCGTTCGATTGTGATGGATTTAGAAAAGATGTCCAAAGAGCAGGTGCTCGAATTGAACATACCAACCGGCGACCCGATTATTTACGAAATCGACCCGTCTGGCCGGATTTTAGAGACGTCTCGGAAATAAAAAAGGGGGAGCCATGTACGGAACTCTTGTTTTTGTTCATATTATCGTCTGCGTCGGCCTGATCATGGTCGTGCTTTTTCAAGCCGGCAAAGGAGCCGGACTGGGCAATCTGTTCGGTGGAGGGGGGGGCGATCAACTCTTTTCCGCGCCTTCCGGATCAGCCTTCATCCGAAAACTCACGACCTCGATGGCGATCATTTTTGTCGTGACTTCGATCACGCTCACAGTCGTTTCCGGCCGTCGCAGCAACCGTTCGCTCATGGAACGAATCCCCATGACGGGCGGCGCCGGCAATCGCCCGCCCGGCCCGTAAACCACCCCTAAGGGGCGTTCGGCCTTAAAGTCGTTCGGCCAAGTGGCGTTCGACCTAACGACGTTCGGCCGAA
>JBBSDO010000066.1:0-12543 GCA_038241515.1 Elusimicrobiota bacterium
CGGATTCATCCGCTGCTCGATTGGACGGAGTTGCATATCTGGGAGTACATCAAGCGCGAAAGTATCCCCACCGTTTCGCTCTATTACGACCAAGGCAGCGGAACGCGCTACCGAAGTCTTGGCTGCGCGCCCTGCCAAGCGGCGATCCCAAGTACGGCCAAGAACGTCGACGACATTATTGCTGAGCTCAAGAGCGGGAAGCTGAAGAATATCGCGGAACGCTCCGGACGCCTGCAAGACGGCAAGCACGGACTCGAGGAACTTCGCCGCGAAGGGTACATGTAGTTTCGAGGAGAATTCAATGCCCAACGCACCTCTGCCCAATGAACATCACAAGAGACTCCACCGATTTATAGGCAATTGGCTTGGAGACGAGAAACTGAGTCCATCAGCGTGGGGACCCGGAGGAACGGCGACGGGCCATTTCGCCATGCGCAGCGATGAACGGGGCTTTTTTATCATCCAAGACTATTCCGAAGAGAAGGATGGCAAATCCGTTTTCGAAGGACATGGCATTGTGGGCTGGGATGATTCGAAAAAAAAATACCTTTGGTACTGGGTGGATTCCATGGGCTTCATGCCGGGGGCGCCGTCTGAGGGAACCTGGGAGGGCGACCTGCTCGTGTTCAATGCCCAAGACGCGACTGGCCAAAAGTGCGCGCGTTATAGCTACCAATTCACGGGCGAGAATTCTTTTATTTTCAAAATCCAGAATTCCCCTGACGGCGGAAAGTCCTGGTCCCCGATGATGGAAGGTACGTTTCTAAGAGACGCATGAAATCGAGCGCTCGCTCCAAGGCAACAGTTCCCCTTCCACGCGACCAGATGAACATTGTCATCGTGGGGCACGTCGACCACGGGAAAAGTACGGTGGTCGGACGACTGCTGGCTGACACGGAATCCTTACCCGAGGGCAAGCTTGAGGCGGTCAGGAAGGAATGTCAACGGACTGGGAAACCCTTTGAGTACGCTTTCCTACTGGATGCGCTGACCGATGAACAAGATCAGGGAATAACGATCGATACCGCTCGGTCTTTCTTCAAAACTCCGAAGCGCGATTACATCATCATCGATGCTCCAGGACATATCGAGTTCCTCAAAAACATGATCTCAGGCGCCGCTCGAGCCGAAGCGGCCGCGCTGGTCATTGATGCCAAAGAAGGAGTACGCGAAAACAGCCGCAGGCATGGCTATATCCTTTCCATGCTCGGCATCAAACAGGTTGTCATTTGCGTCAATAAAATGGACCTGGTCGACCGCAACGAGGCGACATTCAATCGAATTGAGATGGAGTTCCGGGAATTCTTAAGCGGCATCGGCGCAGTCAAACCGACGCACTTCATTCCAGTCGCCGCCATTGACGGCGACAACCTCGCACACCGCAGTGACAAAATGCCTTGGTATAAAGGTCCGACCTTTCTCGAAGCGCTCGACGGGTTTCAAAAAGCGCCCCCGAAGGATGATCTTCCCTTCCGAATGCCGATTCAAGCGGTGTACAAATTTGTCAGTCAGGGCGATGACCGGCGAATTATTGCGGGGCGAGTCGAGTCGGGAAGAGCCAAGGTCGGCGACAAAGTCGTCTTTCTCCCCTCCAATAAGGCCAGCACGCTTAAAAGTATCGAAGTGTTCAACGCTCCCAACCGCACGGAAGTGGGAGCGGGATGGTCAACGGGCTTCACCTTGGCGGAGGAAATCTACGTGACCCGAGGTGAGATCATGGCGCATGAAGCGCAGCCTCCCCTGGTGAGCACCCGATTCCGCACAAACTTAATCTGGCTGAGCAAAAAACCCTTCACTCAAGGGCGGGATTATAAATTAAAGATTCATACCCAGGCGCTTCCCGTTCGCATTCGCAAAATCAATAAAGTGATTGACGCATCGAAGTCAGCCGGAGGCGAGGTCGTCACCAAGGACCGTGTCGAGCGTCATGACGTAGCCGATCTCGTGCTCGAAACCCGCCAGCCCATCGCCTTCGATCCTATCGGGGAAGGCGAAGCGACCGGTCGTTTTGTAATTGTTGACGGCTACGACATTGCGGGCGGTGGCATTATTATCGGAGCGGAAATCGATAACCAAGAGGGTTTGCGCGCTGAGGCTCAGCTTCGTGATTTCCACTGGATCCCGGGCGGCGTCTCCCAAGAGGCCAGGACGGCCCGTCTCAAACATCAACCTGCGCTAGTCATGATTGTGGGAAAACCGAATGTCGGAAAGCACAAGTTCGCCCGCGCGGTAGAGAGGGATCTCTTTGCAAAGGGAATGTCCGCCTACATGCTGGATGGGACAAACGTTCTTTTGGGGGTCGACTCGGACCTGGTTTGGGTATCCGCAACGCAGCAGGAGCTTGTTCGCCGCTTCGCCGAAGTGGCGCATATCCTCTTGGATGCGGGTCATCTGGTGGTTTCGACCACGAACTCGATTGGTCTAGCGGACTTCGCGGCCGTTCAAGCGCTGATCCCCGATTTCCCCGTGTTGACTGTGGAAGTCTCTTCGAGCACGCTCGTCGGATCGGCTGACCTGCGATTAACCGGGAAAGAGACGGAAGACGTGGCCGTTCAAAAAGTGGCGGAGCTGTTAGCGAAGCGGATTATTACCAAAATATAGACAACCTAGAGCCCTCACCCTACCCTCTCCCAAAGGGAGAGGGCCCACATCAAGGTAGGGACGCTAGACGTCGGGCGACGGGCCGGAGACCGGATGAGGGCTTTCCAGTATCAAAGCGCACTCGCCAGCAATAACCCGCAAAAGGCAAATCCACCGATCGATAGAGCCCACCCATTCAGCCAATAATGTCCGATTAAAAATCCCGAAAGGATGGGCGCCATCACCTGAGCCACGGAAACGAGGGATTGGTTTAAACCAAGCACCGTTCCTTGCTCGGTGCGCGACGCGCGTTGGCTCACCAGGCTCGTCAACGCCGGACGAACGATACCAGAGCCCATAGAGCTGATGGCGCCCGTCATGAAAAGAACCGGCACCCGGTACACGAAGGCGAGCGCCCCGTACCCTAACGCCTGCAAAAGGAACCCTGCCACGACGAGTTTTGCCTCACCAAAACGTTTCACCAGTTTACCTAACAGGTACCCCTGAATAAAGATCCCCAAGAGACCGGCATACGCATAGAAGTAGCCTACTTCCCGCGCGCCAAAGGGATGCCCGTTGAAAGAGAAACGTCGTTCGGCAAAAAGGGCCAGGCCGGAAACGAACCCAGAAAACGCTAGTCCGAAACAGAAAAACTGAAGCAACAGCCCGCCTAACACGGGCCGTCGAATGTAGGTTAGAAATAGCTTGGGGCTAAACGCCTGCATGGGAGCCGTTTCCGGATGCGTGTCACTCACCGACTTCAAGTGAAGTTGTCGAGTGTCGGGCAATAGAAAGTAACTGCACAAGATGCTGATTAAGGAAAGTGCAGCCGCGGCCCATGCGGGATAACTGTAACCAAACTGAGAGAGATAACCGGATATCGCAGGTCCGATGAAAAGCCCGATACCGAAGGCCATGCCAATGATTCCAAAGGCTTTCGCGCGGTCCTTCGGCTCCGTCACGTCTGATATAAAGGCTTGAGCGATCGGCAAATTTCCCGCGGTAATTCCATCAATAAAGCGCGAAAGGAAAATCATCCATAGTGCATTGGCTCTCGCTAAAATTATGAACCCTATACAAGTGCCTATCTGACTTACGATGAGCATCGGTCGGCGCCCTGTGGAATCGGAAAGACGCCCTAAGACGGGCCCGGCCAGAAGTTGACATAGAGCGTACGTCGTCACTAAATAGCCAACGACCTGTGGAGTCGCACCGTAGCGTTCTGCGTAAAAAGGCAAAAGGGGCAACACGATGGCTAGCCCGAGGACATCAACGACGACAATGAGGAAAATCGCAAAAAGCGAATAGCGGGAAGATTTTGGGTTGTTCGTCATTAGAATTCAGGGATTATACCAGTCACAGCGAAGCACCCAGGTTTGTTGCTATAAAGTAGTGATGGACGCTATTCGAATCGTTCCTCTGTACATCGATCAAGGACTCCTCACTCACGTTGCGGAGGCGGGACCCGTAACCGCTCCGCTGTTGAGCTATCGTGGAGGGGCATTACTTAAGAACGTCGAAGTCTTTACCATCTTTTGGGGAGCCGCTTGGCAAACTGCTCCTCTCAAACCCATGGTCACTCAGCTGAATGGCTTTTTCGATTTCATTTTGACGAGCTCGCTCATCGGCCAACTTTCCGAATACAACACGACGGCCTATTCGATCGGATCTGGAAAACGAATTGGGACAAAAACCCTTTCGCGACCCGCGGTAGGACGGACGTTGACGGACGCGACCATTCGCCAGATGCTTCAGAAGGGATCTTTTACGAAGCCGAGTTCCAATCGCCTCTACTTTGTCTATCTTCCTCCTGGAACATCTGTGATTCAGGGAGGGAGCCGATCGTGTCAGGCCTTCTGCGGCTACCATGACATGATCGACCCCACAACTTATTATGCGGTGATGCCTTACGCGAATTGTGCCGGCTGTCAGGGAGGCCTTTCGCCCTTTGACGCCCTGACCTCGACGAGTTCCCACGAACTGTGCGAAGCGATTACCGACCCCGATCCGGGACAAGGCTGGTATGACGACCAACACGGGGAAATTGGTGATATCTGCCCTTGGAAGACCAAAAAAGTAGGGACCTATACGGTTCAGCTCGAGTGGTCCAATAAGGCAAACGCCTGCGTTTAGCCATGGGTTCGATAACTATTTTGGAACGTTCCCAGGAGTGAATAGCGTAAAACTGCCACAATCGCCAAATCATCCCACCCACGATCCGGTTCACCGCCACCAAGCTTGGCTCACTCGCAATACCACTGCGCATTAGCTGCAGTTTGTCGAAAAAGACATTCCTGCCTACTTTGCTTATGCACGGCAATTTACGCTGTGTGACAACTACTTTACGAACGTCGCTAGTCCTTCGACCCCAAACCATCTCCTGCTGATCGCAGGGGATTCGCCGGTCATTGATAACCCTTCGCGCTACCAGACCCCCCTTCCCTCGCCATCCCCCACCTAACAGATCGCCTCTTGCAAGTCGTACACATCTCAGTTAGACTCGGTTGTATTTTTAGATTTTAACGCCGGCTCCCGGAGATTTATTTTGAAGAGAATCCGCACCAAAACGATGAGCAAGCCGAAACGAAAGCGAGCCTCTCCTGGCCCGAACTTGTCGAAGGCCAAGAAGGCCGCCGTAAGGATACTCGTTAAGAATATTCCCGACCCGGCCGTGAACGGGACGAAACCTCCCATGGAGAAAATTCCACCTGTGCCCAAGGAGTTCGTCACTGAAGCGGATAAGATGGCGGCGAAACAACGCGATATCTCCGTTTCGGAATTCTTCCTTAAAAACCGGCATTTGCTTGGATTCGATAATCCTAAGAAAGCGCTCTTGACTACTATTAAGGAAGCCGTCGACAACAGTTTGGACGCCTGCGAGGAAGCCAAAATCCTCCCGGAGATCCTGGTCGAAGTCAAACAGCTCGAACAACAAGATCGTTTTGTAGTGGTTGTGGAAGATAACGGGCCGGGCGTTGTGCGCGAACAGATTCCCAGCATCTTTGGCAAACTGCTCTACGGATCTAAATTTCATTCCATGAAGCAAAGTCGCGGCCAGCAAGGGATCGGGATCTCCGCGGCCGGTATGTATGGGCAGTTGACGACCGGCGTCTCGACCAAGATCACCTCTCGGATTTCTCGCAAGAAGCCAGCGCATTATTTCGAAATTCAAATTGATACGGCCAAAAACAAACCCACCATTCTTAAAGACGAGATTGTGAACTGGAAAAAACCGCAAGGAACGCGCGTGCAGATCGAGCTGGAGGCGAAATATCAGAAAGGACCTCGGTCCGTTGAAGACTACATGAGGCAGACCGCCCTGGCGAATCCTCACGCCACATTGATCTTCAAAGGGCCTGATGGCACGAAAGACGAATACAAATCTGCAACGCGAAAGCTGCCGACGGCCCCCAAAGAAATCAAACCGCATCCGCATGGAGTGGAACTGGGCATTCTGATGAAAATGCTTAAATCATCGACGTCGCGTCGCGTTAGCGGCTTTTTGGCCCACGACTTTGCGCGCATCTCGAGCAAAACGGCGGCTGGGATTTGCCAGCAAGCGGGAATTGACCCAGAGGCCAAGCCCACAGCGATTGCGCATGGCGAAGCGGACAAACTGTATCGCGCCATGAACGCGACAAAAATTATGAATCCGCCGACCAACTGTCTTTCCCCCATTGGCGAACCCGCGCTCTTGGCAGCGCTGAAGGCCAATGTCGATGCCGACTTTTACACCGCCATCACTCGTCCGCCTTCGGTTTATCGAGGCAATCCTTTTCAAATCGAGGTTGCCGCGGCCTATGGTGGAAAAATGCCGATGGAAGAGCTCGCTCAATTGCTCCGACTCGCAAACCGGGTGCCCCTCTTGTACCAGCAAAGCGCCTGCGCAACGGCCAAGAGCGTTCTGCAGACCGCTTGGAAGAATTACGGCATTCAACAGTCCAAAGGCGCCCTCCCCACCGGCCCTCTGATGATCGCCATTCATATGGCGAGTGTTTGGGTTCCCTTTACGTCGGAATCCAAAGAGGCGGTGGCTTCATACCCCGAGATCATTCGGGAAATTAAATTGGCTTTGCAGGAATGCGGGCGCCGCCTGGACGCTTATATCCGGCGGGGAGCTCGCGACGCGGAAGCTAAGCGCAAGAAGGACTATATTCGCTCGTACCTCCCGCACATCGGCATTGGATTGCGCGAGATTTTGGGTTTCAAGCAAACCGACGAAAAGAAAGTGCTCGGTCTGTTAACCGATATTCTCGAGAAGGAAAGGGCCTAATATGGATAAAACTACGGAGAAGCTCATCTGGGTCGCGGCCGAGAAGCTGTATAAAGAAATCCTCAAGAAAGAAGTACCGATGCTTGACTTTCCGATGCGCAGCCTAGAGAACGTGACCTACGATAAAAAGAAAGGTTTCTTCGAAATCGGCGACCGCGTTGTGGAACGTTCCCTTTCCTATAACACGATCAAAACTTTTGCCCAAACCATCCGCATGATGGCCCTGTCCCACGAAATCGTGCGCAAAAATGACATGGCGACAAAACGGGAAGCCTACTATGTGTCCAAAAATTGGGGTGAAGCGCGCTTTACCGAGCAGCCCGAGTCCGACACCATCATGGACGATATCGAAGCGCACTTCCGGATCAATCGAGAGAAGTTGGGGTTTATCCCTGAGGAAAAGGGCGGCGACATCGTTGGAAAACTTGTCGTCATTGATAAAGACCCCAACACGGGAAAAGACATTCGCATCGACTGCACCGGTTTCGGTACGGGCGCCTACTCCATTCCAACGGACTGCGAAGGGCTCCAATATGAGACTAAGGCGAAGTTCATCCTAGCGATTGAAACGGCAGGCATGTTCCAGCGCTTAGTCAAACACAATTTCTATACCACCGCTGACTGTATCTTAATCTCCATGGGGGGCGTCCCTACTCGAGCCTGCCGCCGCTTTATTAGGCGTTTGGCCGACAATCACAAGCTCGAGGTTTATGCCTTTGTGGATGGCGATCCCTACGGGATGACAAATATCTACAGGACTTTGAAGGTCGGATCGGGCAACAACGCCCATTTGAACAAGTTCTTTTGCGTCCCCCAGGCCAGTTACTTGGGGGTGACTCCCCAAGACATCATCGATTACAAGCTGAAAGACGCCACCCATCCGCTCGAGGAAGTAGATATCAAACGGGCTAAAGATGCTCTAAAAAACGACCCGTTTATCAAATCCCATAAACCCTGGCGGGATGCCATTAATCAAATGCTCACGATGGGAGTGCGCGTTGAACAACAGGCTTTTGCCAAGCATGGTCTAAACCACGTTATCGAGAAGTACCTCCCCACTAAACTCAAGAATACCTCCAAGTTTCTCCCATAGAGTCTCAACCGTCGATTTTCCCTGAAAAGCCGATTCTGGTGCTTTTCTGATGGATTTTCGTTATACTGGTCCAGCAGATTGCGTAATAGGAGGGTGGAGGCAATGCTCGACAAGGAACGCCTGGAAGAGATCAAGAAACTTTCGCTTGAACAAAAATGGACTTTTCCGAGAACTTTTTCAGCATTGAAAGAGGCCGGGGTGGAGTCTTACGAGGTCTGGGTTCCCTACCACGAAATCATTTATCACGGCGGCGGAACTCAGTTTGTCGAAAGCCATCCCCAGAGCGCCAACAAGGTTTCGGTTTCCGAAAATCTGAAGATTAAACCCTTAAAAGAAGCGATTTCGCGTGGACGTAAGCGAACGATCAATTTTGAGCGATTTCTCGATGCAATTGCGAAGGCAGGGGTCCAAACCTACAATGCCAAAATGGCCGAATCCAAAATAACTTACGTGGGCAAATCTGGGGACGAATACAGCGAAAACATCCCCCCTTACTCCGGACGTTAGAGGAAGATACTAAGTTTTGGGGAAAGGCTATTATCTTGAGGCTTGGGCGGCTGCGACCGCAGAGATTTTTCGGCGATTTGGCTTCGGAATGCACATACAACCGGTGAAACCGCAACCCATGCAGCAGTAGGACTTAGTACCGATTACAAACCCCTTTACGGTGGCCCAGCGAGCTTTCTTTAATTTGCAGATTGGACAATTTGACATGCCCTATTGTACAAATTTCGAGGGAAAACTCCCAACTATCTTTATGCTTGTGGCCGGCCTCCCAATGTGCGATACTGATCAAGACACGTTGAGGTCGTTACTTAGCCCCGCCGCGTTGTTGCCCCCAACTTCGAAGGCACACTTCCCTGATTAGAACCCGCCCCAAACCAGGCGGGTCCGCCTACAGTACGGCGGATTTCCAGCGGATCTCGGCACTTTAGTTGGCATTGAATGGGCTTAGGCCCTGAACTTAGGAGACACACAGATAATGGAAAAGAGACTTTACGTAGGGAATTTACCGTTCGATACTTCGGAAGACCAGTTGCACGAGCTTTTTTCGGTCCATGGTCAAGTCGTCAGCACGAAACTGATCACAGACATGGAAACCGGACGTTCACGCGGGTTCGGATTCGTTGAAATGAGCACCGAAGAAGAAGCTAAGAACGCTATTGAGAAGATGAACAAGGCAAAGCTCGGCGATCGCGAAATGACTGTCAATGAAGCACGACCTCGCCCTGAGAAATCCGCAGGCGGCGGCGGACGCGGTGGCTTCGGCGGCGGACGCGGCGGTTTTGGCGGCGGACGGGGGGGTAACGGTGGTGGTGGCGGGGGCGGTGGTGGCTACGGTCGGAGCAACCGGTACTAATCGACTCTGATCTTTAGAATCATCGAAATGCCCCTGTTTCAGTTATTGAGACAGGGGCTTTTCTATGTTCGAAGACGTTTAGGCCCACTGACGCAGGGATTACTTCTCTCATAAAATCTCAACAGGCGGTGTGCTTCCTTATTGATACCAATCCTCACACTGTTGCCCAACGCGATAGGTCTCTTGGCTTGGATTTCAGTTCCCAGCCAGAGGGGACCTTTCGCACAAAGATCGATTCCGTCATAGCGCCGGTCAATTTGAAAAGTCGTAGCCAGACGACCTGGCCCTCTAGCTAGGTCGCCTAGTTCAACTCCGGGCCGAACACGTTTCATTAGGGCGATCCCTTCCACCGGCTCCAAAGCGCGCAGTAGCACGCCCGCTCCAACACCCTCTGCCTCCCCCGAGACATTCATGGAATACCAATTTCCATAAATGAAATACACATAGGCAAAGCCGCGATCCAGAAAGAGAGACTGATTCCGGGCCGTTTTTCCTCGAAATGAATGCGCAGCCGCGTCTCCAATCACATAGGCTTCCGTTTCTACGATTCGCCCACTCATCCGGCCGCGGCGAGTTTCGTGGACAAGTGTTTTCCCTATTAGGAAGCGCGCCAGCTGTACCGTATCAATTGGCAATTCAGAGCGGCGAAGGAGTCGAATAGGGTATACCATGTCACGCTTTTCTATTCTAATACGTGCGGCCTCCACCGATCGACGAATAATTTAACGACCGAATCGCCATTTAATGGTAATCTAAGGGCATGCCTCCTCCTCCAAATTATCGAAAGCGAAGGCCCGCTCAGGGACCCAACAAGAACGAGCTGAAAGTGTCCCGCAATGAAACGCAGGAACAGCAAAAGGCCCGTGCGGGTACGCTTCGTGAACGCTTTCCCCGGGTTCGCCAGCTCGACGTGGATATCCGAATGGAAACGATTGCAGGCGCCATCCTGGAGAAAAATGTACGATCCATCGGCCTCGATGATACGTTGTTGCTCGATGTCCCCTGCCAGGGCGGTTGTGGAAACTGGGAATTCCTACTGAAGGATGCGATTGAGGCTCTACTTGAAGCGGGTCTCGAAAACCGCGACGGACTTGCGCTTTGTCAGGCGAGCTCCTACAATGATCCCAAAATTCCCTGCGGCACCAAACTCTACTACCGTATTCAGGCGCAATACTAAGATCTCGGTACCTGCCGAGCTCCATCCGTCCGGGCTACAGACTCCTATGCCCGCCCTTGAGATTGTGTTGTTTTCACTGTATAAAGAGTAGTATCAATTAATCATATGGCTCGAGTACTCGTTATTGATGATGATTTCATGGTGACGCGCCTATTGGAGGAGCACCTCTCCAACGAAGGGCACGTGGTCACCGTTGTCCACATGGCCGAGGAAGGTTTCGAACTCGCTACGAAAACACCTCCGGAGCTCATCATGCTCGATGTTAATTTGCCCGACGCGACCGGTTTCCAAATGTGCGGGCGATTCAGAGAAGATCCGCGTACTCGCGAAATCCCCATTATCATGATGACTGGCGCTGCGAGGTTTCCGAACCAGCAATCCATCGGTCGCCAAATGGGCGCTAACGACTACATTCTCAAGCCCTTCAACGTCGTCGAGGTTGGGGAAAAAGTAAACGTTCTCGTCGGTGGTAAACCCCAGGAACTTCAAGGCGCAAAGGGTCACGAGACGACACCTCCGCATTCCGGCCCTCCAAGCTCTAACGGTGCTCCGGAAGTGCCTAACGGCCACGATCCCATTTCTTTCAAGGAACTTAAGGTCCCATTCGAGAACCCAAGTAACGGGAATTCGTTGCCGGCTGTGCCTTTTTCTGAACTCCCAATACCGCAACGCTCGATCATTCACGCGCAGACGGTGGTTCCTCAGGAAGAAACCCCTCCTTCGGCCGCATTGGTCCCAGAAGCCTTTTCTGATAAGTCGTCAAGCAGTGGTTTCAGAGAGTGGACGCCGCCGAGCGGACCTTCTGCGGTTTCCCTATCGTCCTTGACCTCTCTACCGCCGCCTCCAGTTCCGGCAGCACTGGTCCCCCCGCGCGTGGAGTCCGCGCCCGTGGCCTCACTCCCGCTCGAGCCATCCCGCATAGCGAAAATTCCACAACGGCCAGCGGACCCTCCGCCCGCGGCTTCATCCCAAGTGACAGAAGTGCCCCCGATGGATGTGCCAGAAGCCCCAAAAGCGACCTCCGCTTTGCCGCTCATGGATTTCAGCACCGAAATCTCGGTTGCCCCCGAAATCACGCCGGCCGCAAAACCAAGGCCACGGCGGTTCGCGGGATGGCTTTTAGCCTGTCTTTTATTTGGCGCCCACGTGGTTCTATCCCTCGTGGCTTGCGCCATCGCCGGCAAATCTGGAACCGAAATTGTACGGACCGCCACCTACGTGATCGGCGGTTGGGCCCTCGTCTTAGGGCTGCTCACGGCAGTTTGTGCCACCCTTCGCATCGCTCTGGATGCGGAAATCGCCTTCGCGATAACGGGGCTCTCGGCGATCCCCATTGTCTTGAGGTCGGTCGCCATCTTCTTTGGGAAAGTAACGCCCCCGGATCTGCGCTTAAAGCTCGCCGAAAATCCTATCCAAATGCCGGCTTCCGCCTTTTGGATGCGTCCCCTGGACATCTTTGAACTCGCGGCTGTTTTGATACTCGCCTTATCCCTCCGTCGGCGAGCTGGGGCTAGCGTCACGAAAGTCGTTATAAGTGCACTCCTGGTGGCACTCCTCTGGAGCCTGACAAGCCGAGGATATTTCCGGCCCTTTTAGATAAACCCGCCAAAGATTATTCGATCCGTGAGGCTAAAGCGATTGTGACTGTTACAATAGCTAATGACTCACTCCCTAGACTTCATTTGACCATCGCGTGCAACAGCCTTTCAAATCCATTTTCTTGCGGACCCTTCGCCCTTTTCAGCATTTTTCCCGCAATGCTGAAAGCCCCATACGCGCCGAACTTTTTAGTTTAGAACGCCTTGAACAACACGCCGAGAGCCTCGCGGCCGCGCAGCGCGTGGCGACTTCTCGGTTTCAAGCACACCCCCTACTCCCTCGCGTAAAGGAAAACAGCCGCGTGCTGCGCGAGGGTTATCGCCGCATCGCGGCGGCCTTGCACGAGGAACGAGCGATCACGCCCGCCGCGGAATGGCTGGTCGACAACTTTTACATCGTCGAGGAACAGATTCGTGAAATTACCGACGATCTTCCGCCCGGATTCTACCGCGAACTTCCAA
>JBBSDO010000067.1:0-12520 GCA_038241515.1 Elusimicrobiota bacterium
CAGACGTTGCTCAGCTGGATTCGTAAGGGCAAGCTAAAAATTTGGAAACGGGTTGGCCACGGTTCGAATTCGGCACTCCTCTTCGAGCGAAAACACGTCCAATCGCTGCATCGGCCTCAGGTCGAGGTCCCATCCCGTGGTGCGGACGCCGTAGGAATAAAAACAAATTTCGGGCCAAAGACGTAATCGCTTTTCAAGATTTAGATTTGTACGCCGGTTTTAGATAACGCTGGAGGGGGAAAACCATGAATAAGTACTTCCGGAATACCGCAGCACTCACGTTGATTGGTTGTATGGGTTCGGACGTTTGGGCGATAGGAGGGTCTTTTATCGGCAATGAAGTTCCCAGCGCGAGATCTGCGGGACAGGGATATGTTGGGATTGCGGGACAAAACAATGACCCCACGGCTGTCTATGCCAATCCAGGGGCCATGACGAATCTCAAAGGGTCCCAAATCACGGTGGGCACCCATTGGGAAAACATTCACGGGTCATTCCAAGATGACTTAGGTAACCAAACCAAAGAGAGAGTCGTTAATGTGGCCATCCCGAACATTTCCATGACTCAAAGCTTTATGGAAGGAAAACTATCGGCCGGTTTAAGTTCCCAGAGTCCGTACGGGCTCGAGACTAATTGGGATGGGAACAGCCCAATGCGCTATGTAGCAACGAATTCGCGTCTCCATATGGTGGACATCACTCCCGCCGTGGCGTATAAGGTTCACCCGATGTTGTCGATTGGTGCGGGGGCCGATTATATGAACCTATTTACCGCTCAGCTCGATAAACATTTTAATAACGACTTCGTGAACTTAGCGCTCTCTCAACAAGGATTGGGTACCCCAACGACAGGATCACCCGACGGGGTCGCCAGTTTACGTGGCACCGGTGCGAGTTGGGGCTACCACGCTGGATTTGTATTCCAGCCGACGGAACAACATTCCTTTGGTGTCACCTATCACAGCAAAGTGAATGTCCGGGTTAATGGAAGTGAGACGCTCTCGGGAATTACCGGCACTGTCCCCCAATTTATTTTTGGTGGTCCTAATTACACGACATCGGCCTACACGGATCTCGTTCTTCCATCCAATGTTCAGATCGGCTACGCCTTTAAACCCACAGATCAGTGGCACTTCGAAGTCGACACCGCCTGGTATCACTGGTCAGAAGCCCAAGACATCAATGTTCGATTCCCAGCCGCAACGGCCTCGCAACAAGCGCTTTTAGGAAATATGGGAGGCACAACCAATATCACCCCGCTCACGTTACGAGATGCGTGGAGCATGGCGACGGGGGTCAATTATAAGGCCAGCGACCACTGGCAATTCCGAGGGGGATTCTGGTACGAACCCTGGGCGGCGCCTGAATCGGCATTCAGTCCCGCTTTCGCGGATTTAACGCGTTACGGTCTCTCGAGCGGTTTCGGCTACGCGATCAGCGAAAATCTTACTCTTGACGCGGCATACTCAGCCGTGTTTTTTCATAACCGCACGATTCATAACAGCGTAGGCACGACGGCAAGCGGGATTCCCGCGGGAGGGGTTCCCGGAATCGCGCCTGACCCGAATCCAAATGGCACTTACTCCGACTTCGCGAACCTGGTGGCTTTGAATCTCACCTATAAGTTCACTGCGCTGCGCTAATGGTGTACCAGGCGCTGGATGGGTAATGATGGCTCGCCGATGGTTCGACATCGATAGCCTAGTCAGAAAGACCCTGATTAATGCGACGGTCGTGGGATGTCTGATGAGCATTTGCTTTGCCGTCATTCTCTTATTCTCCTACGTGCTTCATGATTTCACGGGATATCGAGCTGCCCTGGCGGCAGCGGTCGTGGCGGGACTGGCAGCGCCGTTTTTTCAACCCCTCCGCAGACGACTAGAACATTTGGCGGATCGAAAATTTTTCCGTCACGACGTGAACAGGGAAGAAAGGCTCCATGAGCTCTCTAGAGATGTGATTGCCCAAACCAGTCCCGAAGCCGTGGCCGCCGCTCTTTCTCAGGCGTTGCAGGAAAGCTTCCATCCCAAGTCAGCGGCCCTCTGGTTGCGCGGACGTGACGGAAAGAGTTTTACTTCGATGGCCTGTTTTGGGGAAACAAAAACCGCAGTGATGCCGGAAAACAATCCCTTGCACAATTACTTTATTGACCATTCCCAACCCTTTGTGCAGGATTCACCGGCAGGATCCGGGAGTTCTCGGAGCACGAGGGAGTCGGGTAAGAAGGGGCGAGGCTCCCGGTGACGCTTAAAGCGGTTCTCGTTGGCATATGGGGTCTTAGCGCCAAATCCGGCTTTCCTGTCTCCTCGGTCACATTTATGTTGAGCAGTATCTCCATCGTTTTCGTCGGCTATGTCCTATTTCGCTACATGTTTTCAGCAACTTCTATTGCTCGCGAGACGGACGATGAGCATTTTCGTCGTGAGGCGGCTTATTCTGAAATGAATCGTCAGGGGATGGTGGCGGCATTCCCGCTGGTCAGCAAAGGAGAAGTCTTGGGATACCTCCTAATGGGCCAAAAAATCTCGGGAGAAGGCTACAGCAAGAAAGACCTTCTTCTTTTGCGGATGGTCGCCAATCAGGCCGCGCTGGCCTATCAACGCGTGCGTTTCTTAGAGATGGCGGTCAATGGCGCGCGAACAGAAATGCTGGGAGAAATTGCCGGTGGTTTCGCGCACGAAATTAAGACACCTCTCGCGAATATCAGCCTGCCCGCCGAGCTAAGCATTATGGACATCGAGGACGTTGAGAAGGGTAAACGTCCTTTTGAAGAAGTCCTACCCGAATTGAAAAACCGAATGAAGGAAATTATGCTCCAGGCGCTGAAGGCAAGCGAAAAAATTGAGGCGATTCGGCAATTTTCAAAGCCCGGCCAAATCAGTTTAGCTTCCGTGGCGGTTCAGCAGATTTTAAAAGCCAGTCTCGACCTCTTAGAACACCTCCTGCGCCGAACGGGAGTTCATGTGAAATGCGATCTTCCTCCGGCTTTAGCGCACATCCGCGGTGACGCCAAACAACTAGAAATCGTATTCGTTAATTTAATAAAGAATGCCGCTGAAGCCATGACGGCCAATCCTACACAAGCCCTCGCGCGAGAACTTTCTATCAAGGCTCGTACCGAGGGCGATTGGATTGTGGTTGTTATCAAAGATTCTGGCCCGGGCATCCGGAGCACCGACTTCGCCCACCTTTTTGAGGCTTATTTCACGACAAAAGGGTGGGAAGGGACTGGCATGGGACTCTTTCTTTCGCAGCAGGTGATCAAGGCGCACGGGGGATCAATCCAGGTTGAAAGTGAAGTGGGATGCGGGACAGAATTTACGATACGGCTTCCCCGATCCGTTCCCCATGACTATGCGGGAGCGCATCAGGCGGCATGATTCTAAGACTATTGATCGTTGACGACGATTACAACTTGAGCCAACACTTGCGCACCTTTTTCGAGCGACAGAAGTACAAAGTGCAGGTGGCTCACGATGGGGTCGAAGCCGTCTCCATGACTCAGCAATTTCATCCGCACCTCATGTTTCTGGACATCGGATTGCCGGGAAAGTCCGGGATTGAAGTTCTGAAAAGTGTGAAAGAAAAGGATCCCTCCGTTCGAGTCATTATGATTACCGGCCAATCCGAAGGCGAGCTCATTCGGCAAGCGCGAATCCTTGGTGCGGATGATTATGTTACGAAACCTTTCACCTTGGAATACCTAAGCGGCGAAGTCATGGACAAGCTTCATAAGCAGCTTTTTCACGAACTTCGGACCGTATCCCAGGATTTGGCGATTGAACGCGAGAAAGCTGAATTGCTCTTCGCCCAAGTGAGCGAAGGCGTCATCATGATCGATAAGAACAGCTACATTTTTATGGCCAATCCAGTGGCGAAAAGAACCTTGGGGCTTCCCGAAGACACGAGCACCCTGACTGCCTCGAAATGTTTTGAGTCTTTTACGATGGAGCCGCCCAACCGAATGGAGCATCCGGAGCGGGAATCGGGCGAGCCCTTCGACTTGGTGCGTGAAGCGGCGAAAATGCTCGTACTCGAGTGCCGTGTGAACCCCATCTGGAATAATAAAGATGATCGCTTCGGCTATCTCGTCCTCTTCCGCGATGTAACGCTCGAGCGAAAAGCGGACACGGCGATGCACCGGTTCATCTCGCTTATTAGCCACAAGTTGCGAACGCCCCTTGTTGCAATCCGTGCTTATCCCAGGCTTCTCCTTACAGAAAATGCGATCAGTCCCATGAACGAGTTCCAGCGCCATGCTCTGCAGGTGATCGCAAAGCAATGCCGGCAGATGGAAGATATGGTGAACCAGCTTATTGCCTTTAGCAGTTTAGATCCCGAAGAGCTCATTCGTCAACGCATGAGTCTTTCTGAAATAGTCACTGAAGCACTTCGACTGATGCCCGATGATATGAAGCCCAAGCTCCCGCAGGTGCAGATGGATGCGGGACTCAACCAACTTTTTGTAAGCGTGGATCCGACGCTGATGCAACATGCGATCCGCAACGTAATTGAAAATGCTTTTAAATTTGGCGCTACCAAAGTGCAGATCACGGGGGAAACACAGGACGGCGCCCGGATCGTTCTTCACATTGCCGATGATGGTCCCGGAATTCCGCCAGAAGATCGCGAGAGGATTTTTGAACGGTTTTATCAAGTCGAAAAATCTTTTTGCGGACAAGTTCCAGGAGCCGGCCTGGGACTGACCATGGTCAAACAGACCGTGGAAGCACACGGGGGAAAGGTGTGGGTCGAGAGTCAACTGGAGAAAGGATCGACCTTTTATTTGCAACTGCCGGCCGCCGTGAGCGTCTAGGATACTATGGCCAATCCGATCAAACTGAATCTCTGGGTCATGCCCAACGCCGGTTTTGACACGCAGCGGGTCATGCAGCGAGAGCTCAATCTCTTTCGCAAAGAAAATCCGGGTTACGAGGTGCGCCTCACCGTCCACCCCTGGCATTTTGCTTGGGATCGTTTGATTGCGATAGCCAAACGCAAAGATTACACGGACCCTCCCGATGTGGTTCAGATTGGGGGAACTTGGAATACCACCTTGGCTGCGCTGGGAGCTTTGAGTGATATCACGGACTATCTGGACGACATCGAGCGCAGTGATATTATCCGGCCGGTATGGAACTATTGTTACGAGCCCACGCGCACGAGAGCCTATTCGCTACCTTGGTTTCTCGACGCGCGAGTACTGTACTACCGCGGGGATATCCTGAGTGACTTGGGTGTGGATCCCGAGGGTTTGGGAACCTGGAAAGGATTTCGTGACGCTTGCGAACGCCTGCATAACTCCAAATGGGGAAAAAAATATTTTGCCTTACCGCTTCCCGGCCAGCGTGAGGGAATTTTGATTCACGACCTCGCTCCATGGGTATGGGGAGCGGGCGGAAACTTTTTGAGTTCGGATCGGCATTTCGCACAGTTCCATGAGCCGTCCTCTCTCAAAGGGGTCGATTTTTACTTCCGCATGATGGTCGATCATTTAATTCCGTTACTAGGCCGTGACCGACTAAATCCAGGGGACTTTTTCTCAGGGCAGTTCGCCTTTCAAGTTTCTGGCGTTTGGCCGATCAATACATTATTGAATCCCCAATATCCGTATTACCGGCCGGAGGTTGCAGAAAACTACGGCATTTCGGTTTTTCCTTCGGGGCCCGCCGGTCAGGTCACTTACTTGGGTGGAAGCAACCTCGCAATCGTCGGGACCTCGCAACACCCGCATGCCGCCTGGAAATTGATCAAGTTTTTAACCGGGGTGGAGTCTCAAGTGCGGCACTCTCGGCAAATTGGCATGCTTCCAAGCCGCTACACCGCTCTCGAGCAGTTGCTGACGGGCGCGCCTTCCCGCGTTGCCGAAGTGTTCCGGCACTCGTTGCGAGTAGCTCGGACTTTGCCCTGCGCAGCCACCTTAGGGACGATTGAGCGGATTGTCGGGCGCGCGAGCCAGAACTTAATGACCGCCGTTCGTGAAAATAAATATGACGAACGCGTCTTGAACGATGAAATGATTTCAGCCGGCAAAGAAGCGGATTACATCTTGTCACTTTACGAATGACATGAAAGAAAAACGCGCCTTACAACGCATACGCGAGGAGTTTCAGCGTTTCACTTTGCCTGAACCCATAAAAGTGTCCCACCGATGGGCGTTGGTGCCTAAGGAAAAAAATGATCTTTTGGAGCACGCGCTTCTTTATCTTTGTGATTGGATGAAGATCGACCGGGCGGCTGTTTTCCTCTATGACCCTTCCCGCGAATCCCTAATTGCTCGACAATTGGTCGATCAGACCGATGTTCTATCCGGGGAAGAAGAAATCGCCTTGATGGCCAATTCTCCTCTCAATCGGCTGCTGTCTGGCAAACGCGCCCATCTGATTGTGGATGACCCCAACTTCATGGCGTACATTCCGCTTCGGGCTTTTGGCAATATTTTTGGCGTGTTACGCGTTGAAAATCTGCGTCGCAAACGTCCGTTCACGGAAGCGGATATACCGCTTTTAAATGATTTCGCGCACGAATTGGCCACGGCCCTACGCGGTGTAGAAATGGCCGCGATCGAACGCGAGCAAGTCGCTCAAATGCAGGCCTTGCACGAAGTTTCAAATGCTATCTTTCGGTCGGTTCGGCTGGACGAGATGCTGAAATCGGTCGCTCAAAGTTTGATTCAGCAGCTCGGTTTTGATCGCGTGAAAATTTACCTCATCAATCGCGAAGGGGAAAGTCTTGAAAGCGCTCTGACGATGGATCAACGCCAGCAGGAAAGCCTGGAGAAGGAAAGTTTTCCGCTGAAACGCGGCATCCATCCCATGGTGGATCTGATTCTTGGAAAGACGGGAGACGAACGTCTCGAGAAGTATCAGCGGACGATTATTTACCTTCCGCTTCGAACGCGCGACGAGAACATGGGGGTGCTTATGGTCGATAACCTCTTAAGCCAACAGGAAATCCCACCTGAACAAATTCCAATCCTAACAGCGGTGGCCGGCCAAATGGGGATGGCCATCAAAAACGCGCGGCTCTTTCAAGGCGTCGAAGAGCTTTCCATCACAGACGGTTTGACGGGTCTCTATCTGATGCGCTACTTCAAGCAGCGGCTCAAAGAGGAGTTCTACCGCGCGGAGCGTACCCATGGTCAGTTATCGCTCATGATCTTGGATATTGATCATTTCAAGCGTTTTAACGATACCTTTGGACATCCGGCAGGCGACATAATACTTTCCACTGTCGCTGAACGAGTGCTTTCTAACGCCCGCAAGGTAGATCTGACGGCCCGCTACGGTGGGGATGAGTTCGTGATACTTCTGCCCGATACTTCGGCAGAAGAGGCCTTGTTGCTAGCCGACCGACTCCACCAGGCCGTCTCCAGCGTGCCTTTGACCTTGGCGAACAACAATGACATTCACTTGACGGTCAGTATTGGTATAGCCACGTATCCGACCCATGCCTCCAGCATTGAAGAATTGATCAAACGTGCCGACGAAGCCTTGTATTGGATCAAATCGCACGGACGCAACCGAATCCGTCTGTATTCTTTCGAAATCCCCGCTAAAAACTAACCCAGTTCGGCCGTTTATCCTGTTGCAAGCGCTAGGCGAAAATTGCTACAAACCTTAGCCACCCCCAACCTCAAAACTGCATGTTAAATCATTGTTACGTATTGACCCCCGGAGACCCAAGAACGAATTGGGCCTTATGGGCGGTGCGTTTTGGCCTTGTGGCACATATAGAAATGACGAAATGGTTGATATGACCATACTAGAGTGAAACCGATCCTTCGCCTCGCATCGTTGCCGGTTCTATTTCTGGGGATATCTCTAGTCCTCGGCACCGATGTTCAAGCCGCTTTCCTCGACGACGGATTTGGCGCGCGTCCTGTCGGAATGGGTGGGGCTTTTACGGCGATCGCGGACGATTCCAACGCCCCCCTGTACAACCCTGCCGGTCTCGTTCAAGTGCAGTGGAATGAACTCAGTGCCATGTACGCCCGGCTCTTCTCGGGACTTACGCTCTATTCAGGGAATGATCAGGTTCATTTAGATCAAAGCTACCTGGCCTTTGCCTCAAAAGCTCAGCACTACGGGTCATTCGGTCTTTCTTGGGCTAACTTTAATACTACCCACCTTTACCATGAGGATACCCTAGCCCTCTCCTACGCCCGCAACGTGGGGGACTTTTTGCCGATCCTGGAGAACGCCTTAGCCATTGGACTCAACCTGAAGTATTTACGTCGCGGAATCAGCCTCGATTCACGCACCTCCTCAGACCCCGTTTTTAGCGGGGGGGATTCGGCCTCGGCAGTGACATTTGACGTGGGCTTTTTGCTGAAGCCTGAAGAAGGGACGTTTACGGGTTGGCGGTTAGGGCTGACAGGGAAAAATTTGACCCAACCGAATGTCGGATTCAAAGACAAGGATGAGGTGCCCATTGAATGGCGCCTGGGGCTGGCTTATCAAAGTCGCTTAAGGCCTTGGCTCGTACCGGCTATGGACTTCACCTTACGCAACGGAAACTCGGACGTTCACGGGGGAGTCGAAAGCTGGCTTTTTCACGACACGCTTGGCCTTCGGGCAGGCGGAAACCGGGACGAAGGCGCGGCCGGGCTCAGCTACTACCAGCCTTTGAACAAAAAATTGGGATTTCGATTGGATTACGGTTTTACCGTGCCATTTTATGTCGATTCGACCTCCGGCAGTCATCGTTTTCAAGCGACGTTGTATTTTTAGGAATAGAAATGGGGAAAAGGGAAATTACTGGAATCATCCTTAAGGAGGACGAATGAAGGAAACTAGGAAATACATGGCTACCTTTCTTACCGCAGGGATAGCGATGGCTGTTGCAGCTCCGGGTCATGCGGTTTTTCAATCACAAGGTACACCTGTCACGAAAACAGCCGTAGCGACCCTCGTCGGTACGGGCCTGGTTACGATGAACAGCGTGCTGATAAAAAAGGTGTCAGACAACTCGACGCAGTCGCAATTGACCTGGACTGGCGTAACCCTGCCCGCGAGCTGGGTCGTGGCGGATAGCTACATCCTTCTGGATGCGGTCATCACGGCCAGCGGAGGTGGCATTCAGACCTACACCGACAATACCGCAGGCGACGCCTCTCCCAAATTCACCGGAGACAAAACGCAGGTGACCCCGGCTGGATTGATCGACAACACAGACACGACTAAGAAATTGCCCACGGCTTGGAACATCCGGCATTCGACAGGAATCGCGAACTCAGCGAATCCAAATGCCAACGTAGGCGAATCGTCCTTGTGGCTTTATTATGAAGATAAAGCGCAGGTAGCAATACCAAGCCTGAGCGCAGGTGCATTCACGAACGGTGATCCTTTTGTCACCACTGAAAACACAACTGGAATTCACTTCGCGCAGGGGCCCACGCAGTTTGGGCCGCCCATCCCGAATCCGGCGCTGACGGGAACACAGAATGCCATCTACGTTGAGGCCGATTTTACAACCGCCTTAACGCCTAGGACGTACTCGACGACAACGTTGAGACTGGAAGCCTTTACACAATAAAGCCTTGCGGCGCTCAGCGGGGGTCCGGTGGTACGGGACCCCCGCGAGTGACCCAAGTGCAGGAGATTCATTGGCGAATAAGCTGAATCGGATGGTTATTCTTTCTTCGGTGCCCTTGGTGATTCTTGGCGCGATGACTTGTGCTTTCGCGCTCAGTGTCGCTCCGGGTCGAACAGAGATTCGTTTGGCGCCTGGCCAAAACATCAAAGCAAGCCTTACCGTGGCCAACGATGCGAAAGAGATTGTGCAAGTCGAAGTATCCAGCAAGGACTGGTTTGTTTTAGAGGAGAACAAAAGCTTCACCGTCAATTCGTGGTTGGAAATTGGGGGCGCTCATCAATTTAGTCTCAAGCCCGGCGAACGCCGCGAAGTGGCTCTTCGAGTGACCTGCCCCAAAAATGCACAGGGAGAGCTCGTCGGGATGGTTTCATTTCTGTATCACGCTTCCGAACCTTCTATGGTGACTCCCGTGATCAGTGTTTCCATTTATACCGTCGTGGCGGGGACAGAAAAGATTTCCGGCGAGATCAGCGAGTTAGGAATTCGCAGTTCACAAAGCGCCATACAGGTGGCCATTGGCGTGAAAGCCACTGGGAATGTCCATCTCAGGCCAGCGGGCCAAGTGTTGATTTTCAACGAAAAAAAAGAACTTGTCAGCACCATTCCGATTAGAGAAGGGGATCCCGCTTATCCAGGCCGAGAAAGGGGCTATTTCGGCCAAGATTCATCCACGAAGCTCGTCCCCGGCCGGTACACCCTGGCAGCGAACCTTGTTTATCGGGACGTCAAGCTCTCGAAAACCACCGATTTTGTAGTCGCCAAAGACGGAAGAATTGAAGCGGATAAGCCCCTTATCGGTCCAGCTAAATCATGAATAAACCTTTTTATCGAGTGCTCCTCCTCAGTGTCCTGGCCCTTTTTAACGGAGCGAGGTCTCACGCGGCATTTATCTCTAAACAGAAGATCAGTCTTTCGGCCTCTGCGACCGTGAAAGGGGGAGGAGCCCCGATTCGTATTACGGCAGTTCCTTTACCTTCCTCGGCCTTTTCTGGCAAACACGTGATAATCCCCGTGGAAGTCTCCAGTGATTCAGGAGCCATCGACACGACAAACCTGCGTATCGAAATGCTCTATCAAATGGTCGATCCGGCCGGTACCGCTCTAAATCCTGTTACCGCAGTGCCCATTCAATTTTTCAAGCATCCGTCCAAACCAAACACACTGCAAGGAACCGTGATTCTCACCAAGGATAATTTGGTTGGCATTCGAAAAGGAGGTCACCTTCGTTATTACTTCCATTCGCGTCAAGGAGCGGGATCTGAAGGGTTTCTTAGCAAAGCGGGCATGGTGAGCCGAGGTGTCGGCGCCGGCGCCGCGGCAGCGCCCAGCGACGCCTTTGATACCACCATCATCGACACTTTGACGGCGCCTGTTAACCCGGAAGGTGAAACAATTTCCCTTCCCGACCTTGCTGAAACGGACCGCCCCACTTCAATCAAATTCCCATTTGGCTCCATTTCGGGCCGTGGAAATTTATTGGTCAAACACGAGGACGAAGATGCGTTTCCTTTAGGACCTAATGGTCTTAAACCATTGGCGGTTTACACGTTAACGCTTGAAGACGGAGCTGCTTTGGTGAGAGAAGCGCTTATCACGTTGAGTTATGCGGCGGACATTTCAGGTACGGTCGCGGGCACCTCCTATTCTGGCAGCGACCTTGCGATTCACTGGTTGGATCCTTATGGATGGCGGGTTTTGGGCCGTCCCCAAATCGATACCACCCTCCACACCGTGACCGCCATGACACGGCATTTTTCCACTTTCGCCCTTATTCCTACAGGCCCTGTCGGAGCCATCGATTCACGACCGCAGGAGCGCATCATTACCCCTAACGGAGATGGAAAGAACGACAAGGCGATTTTCGGCTCTGTCGATGGCGACATTCACCTTTTCGATATTCGAGGCCGCAGGGTGAAAACAATTTCCGCGGCTAAAAGTGAATGGGACGGTACAGATGACTCTGGAAAGGTGGTCGAAAGCGGTATATACCTCTACCAATATATGTCGCAGGGGGAACGCGTATCTGGGGTTATCGCGGTGGCCAAGTGATTGGCAAAGCCAGGAGCCTTTTCTTCAGCATCCTAGCGGCGGGTCTTTACTCTGGATTGGGTGCCCCCGCAGGCGCCGAAATACTGACCCTTTACTCGGATAAAGGCGTTCCGCCCGGTGCATCCGTTCTTGCCTTCTCGAATCCAAATACGACGCCCGCCTTTTTTCAAGGAGATAACACCGACCTCGCGGCGCCGGAAGGATTGCAAGCTTTCAAAACGCAGGGTGTTTCCTGGGCAGGCTGGGGTGTTATTTATAACAGCGGTGTTAATCTGACGAAGTTTAACGCAGCAGGGGGAGGCGTACTCCGCTTTTGGCTGTATTCCAATTCAAGCGATTTGACTCTGAGCCTCGAGCACACGACGCCCGGACTCGATTGCCAGGGCGTTAATCAGATCCGAGGAAAAGACTGTTGGGATTTTAAGGGAAGTCAATTGGGTAGCAATTTAAACAAATGGAATTTAGTTCAAATACCCATGTTTTTTGAGGAACCGCCCGGTTCCGGCATTTTTGTCCCAGTTCGCATGGATGACCTCTTTTCACCCTTTGAACTCACTTCAAATACGGGAGCCACGTTCTATGTCGATGATGTCCGCTATGTGGATAACGTGCTCTATACCAATTCGCCCGATCCGACGAGTGCGCCAATCGTTTTTAATGCGACCGTAAAAAATATCAGTGATCAGCAGGTGACATCGAATTTGACTTGGTCCGGCATTAAACTCCCCACCGGTTGGGCGCGAGCTGATCAGTATATTGAAGTCCAGGTGGATCCCAACGCGCCAGGTTGGGGAATTCAAATTTATTCCGACAATACGGCCCCGGACGCCAATCCCCAATTTGTGAGCGCGACGCCATCGGGTCAACCCCGATC
>JBBSDO010000068.1:0-12356 GCA_038241515.1 Elusimicrobiota bacterium
CAATGGCTCCAAAAAGTTTCGGGCCCTTTTAGCCGTAGAGGATTATGACGCACTGACCACCATGGGCAAAGAAGAGGTGAACGAAGGTGCCCATGTGCTGGATCTCTGCACCGCCTACGTCGGTCGTGATGAGATCCGCGATATGAACGAGTGCGTCAAACGCATGGCCCTTCAAGTGCGCTTGCCTCTCATGATCGACTCCACCGAGGCCCCCGTCATCGAAGAGGCTTTGAAGCGCGTGGGCGGCCGCTCCATTATCAATTCCATCAACTTGGAAGACGGCGAAGAACGGATGAACCGGGTTTGCCCGCTAGCGAAGACGTACGGAGCAGCACTGGTAGCTCTCACGATCGACGAAAAAGGCATGGCTAAAGGGCGCCACGAGAAAGTGGCGATCGCCAGGCGCATTCACGATTTGGCCCTGAGCAAGTTCGGCTTACAGCCCGGCGATTTGTTCTTCGATACCCTGACTTTCACTCTAGGGTCTGGCGATGAGGAGTTTCGTAAAGCCGGGATCGAAACGATTGAAGCGATCCGGCTGATCAAAAAAGAAATTCCAGGCGTTTTCACCATTCTGGGCGTCTCGAATATTTCGTTTGGGCTGGCACCGCAGGTCCGGCAAGTCATCAACTCGGTCTTTCTGCATTATGCGATTGAGGCCGGTCTCGATGCGGCCATTGTGAACGCTCGGAAAATTCTCCCCCTTTATAAGATCGATGAAAAAGGACGTGAGTTGGCGCGGCAACTTATATTTGATGAAAGACGCGAAGGGTTTGATCCCTTGACGGCGATTATGGCGCACTACTCGCAGGCCAACGAAATCTCCTCTGGCGCCAAGCGCGAAGAACCCAAAACCGTGGAGGGAAGACTCAAAGCCCGTATCATTGACGGCAACAAGCAGGGGATCGACGCCTTGCTCGAGGACGCGATGAAAACCTACGGGCCGCTCGACATCATCAATACCATCCTGTTGGACGGCATGCGGGTGGTAGGCGATCTCTTCGGTTCTGGCCAAATGCAGCTTCCTTTCGTTCTGCAGTCGGCCGAAACGATGAAAGCCGCCGTCCGCTATCTCGAGCCCTTCATGCCCAAAGCCGACTTGGCCGCCCATAAAGGAAAGCTCGTTTTAGCGACCGTCAAAGGCGATGTGCATGACATCGGGAAGAATTTAGTCGACATCATTTTGACGAATAACGGGTACCGCGTCGTTAATCTGGGAATCAAAATGTCTATTGATGACATTCTGAAGTCTGCCGATAAAGAAAAAGCTGACGCGATCGGCATGTCCGGTTTGCTCGTGAAATCGACAGCCGTTATGAAGGACAACCTGGAGGAAATGAATCGACGTGGAATCACGACGCCGGTCCTTCTCGGGGGAGCCGCATTGACCCGACGCTTTGTCGAACAAGATCTGCGCGACATCTACAAGGGCTACGTCTTCTATGGGGAAGATGCCTTTACCGGCCTGCGCATCATGGACGAGTTAACGAATCCAGCCGTCGAGAAAAAATTGACCCTTTACGAGACCCGCGGCGGCTCCGGTCAAACGACCAAACCCGCGGCGGTTACGCCACCCCCTCCATCTGTATTTATTCCTGTTGAGCAGTCGGTGCCCGTACCCAAAGTCCCATTCTGGGGCAGCCGGGTCGCCCGCGGAATTTCTCTCAAAGACGTTTTCCCCTACATCAATCAAACGGCCCTTCTAAAGGTGCGCTGGGGCTTCACGCGTGGAAAGACGGAATATGAAGATTATAAAAAGCTGATGGACGAAACCGTGCAACCTCTTTTCGAAAAATGGAAAAATTATTGCCTCAAAGAACAGCTATTGGTTCCGCAGGTTGTTTACGGGTACTTCCCTTGCCAATCAGAGGGTGATGAGTTGGTGATATATAAGGAAGATCAAAAGACGGAGTGGGTCCGTTTCCAATTTCCTCGCCAAAAAGACACACCAAAACGCTGTATTAGCGATTTTTTCTTGAAAAAGGGCCACTCAATTCCTCTCGCTAGGGGAGAGGGCGGGGGTGAGGGGGGGATGGACGTTTTTGGCTGCTTTATCGTCACCGTGGGAACGAAGGCCAGTGGCGAAACACACCGACTTTTCAAGGAGAACTCGTATAGCGACTACCTCTATCTCCATGGGCTTAGTGTGGAAACGGCCGAGGCCCTCGCCGAGTACTGGCACCGGAGAATGCGGGAAGAAATGAACATTCAGCACGAAGACGCGCCCGAAATTCGCGAGTGGTTCCATCAGAAGTACCATGGTGGCCGCTACTCCTTTGGCTACCCGGCGTGCCCTAACCTCGCCGACCAGACTAAGCTGTTTCAGCTCTTAAATCCAAACCGAATTCAGGTTTCTCTCAGCGAAGAATTTCAACTCGATCCCGAACAGAGCACCTCTGCTGTCGTGGTCCACCACCCGGAAGCGAAGTATTTTAACGTCCAATAACGACAGCAAACAAGAACTGCATACGGCGGCGAAGAATTACAACGAACCCAAGGGCAATGCAGCTGACGACAAATATATCCTTGCCGGCGACGACGACGAATCCACCGTCGCTAAAAAGTAACTCCTCACTACTTTACCTGTCCGTCGCCTTAAAGCTATTTCGTTGAAACGGCCGCCCGAAGTTTAGCCTGCGTCGCGGGAGGAATTCGGCTGGTCGGTACGGCCCGTAAATTCCACTCATTCAACGTCCCCTGCGTACGGCCGTAAATTGGCTGAATCTGCTCACTCCCGGGGGATCCGAAAATATAATGGCCCGGGATTTCTTTGACCAGATCCGGGGAGGTCTCACGGATCTGCAGTCGAATGTAGGCGTCGAGACCATGTCGGGGGGCATCGAGGCGTCCGACGAGTGCGGCGGAAAGATCGGTAGCCTCTAATAGACCGTCGTCGAACGAAATCACTCCCGTGGTCGCCTGCCAATGAACCCGGAATCTTGAAAACGGGAGACCTTTATACTCGAACTCGGGGAACTTCTTACGCAAGTATTTTGTGGTATGTGCTTTCGCCAATGTCTTTAGTGAGCCCTCGGGAAAGTGGTAATGACCCTCTTTGATCTCGAGCGTTCCCTGCCCGGTGAAACCTTCCCAAGAGCGACCCGAGACGACCATTTCAAAGCGCGTGATTGCCGTGAGCCTTCCCTGAAGACCGGATATCCCTTCAAACGCGGTCGCTAAGAAGGAGACGGGAACATCTTGGAAAGCGCCAGCGATATGGGCACGAAGGAGTCCGCCCGCGGGTGACACGTCTCCTTTAACCTCCGTAAGCCCTCCACTGATAGTCGCCGCATGGTAGAACGTGCAGGTTCCCGGCTCCACTGTAAAATGGTTTTTCCAGTCCTTCATCACTAATGCGTGCGAGGCTTCGCTGTCGCTTTTCGGCCAACGGCAGTAGAAGGTCACAAAACTAAAGAACTCATCCCAGCGCCACTCTTGGGCCTGACCTTTGGCATCAATTCTGTTGGCTTGATTTTCTATCCGGATAATCCAAGGGTGCCCGTCGCTCGTAATACGCATATCCCCCGCCCATTGGGGAGAGGAGAGAAAGTGCCCTTTGGCTTCGCAGGTAATCGTGGCGGCCGAGGTAAGACCTTCCAATGCCCCTGAAAAGTTGGCCACCTGTTGTTGATCGTCCACAGACCCGTCGACGCCTGTGATGCTGATCTCCCGCACCGCCGTGGGATCGACCCAGTGAATCTGACCCTCCCGAATTTTGACGGAGCTAATGGGCCAATGGTGGCTCTCCGTCACAGAAGAACCCGTGATCCAGCCATCCCAATCCCATGTTCCATTCGGACGTCGATGAACGGTCGCTTTGGGGCGAGTCAGGACGAGTCCTCTAGGCACAAATTTGAAATGCAGAAGCTGTGACCAATCCGGTTGGGCATCCACGTCCTGGATCTGTACCAGAGGGATGTCGGCCGAGGACATGACAGTGAATTCATGCATGCGCAGGGCCGGGGGAAAGAAAACGGCATCACATTTGCCAATAAAAACAGGGTGATGGAGCTTGTGCGAGATGTAGCTGGCGAGTTGGGCGCGATGGCTATCAGGTTGAAGAAGCAGCGGCGCCCCCACCCCAATGCCGATGATGACGAGAATAATAACGATGAATGGAATTAATCGACGCATAAATCGTGGTGCTCGGGGGCCTCAGTGCTCCGGTGCTCCAGTGATCCAGTGCTCCAGTGCTTCCGTTATTCCCTTTGTCGTTACCGGGTCACTGGAGCACCGGAGAACGGGAGCGCGTTTAAGTCGTTAAGGGATTACTTTGTTCAGGGGGTATTCGATGATCCCTTGGGCACCGGACCGCTTAAGCTGAGGGATTAATTTTTTAACTGTTTTTTCCTCAATAATGACTTCGATGGCGCTCCACCCGGATTCACTCAACGGGGCTATCGTAGGACGCTTTAGGGCGGGCAAAAGTTTCATAAGACTATCTAAGTTCTTTTGCTCTACGTTCATTTTGAGACCAACCATACCTTCGGCGGCTAGAGCCCCCTGAAGCAGCATAGCCAGATTTTCCATTTTCTCGCGCTTCCAGGAATCTTTCCAGGAAGTCTCGTTAGAAATAAAGCGCGTGCTGGAGGTTAAAAGCTCTTCGACAATCCGCAGCTTGTTCGCCCGCAATGAACTGCCCGTTTCGGTAAGCTCCACAATCGCATCCACCAAGTGCGGCGCTTTGGCTTCGGTGGCACCCCAGGAGAATTCCACCTCCGCTTTAACTTTATTCTTTTCCAGATATTTCTTAACCACTCCGACGAGTTCGGTCGCGATCCTTTTACCTTCTAAATCTTTTACGGATTGGATGGAAGAATCATTGGGAACGGCGAGGACCCACCGCACTGGACGAAATCCGCTTTTCGCATACAGCAGCTCGCAGATTTGATGCACTTGGGCTCCGGATTCCATAATCCAATCGTATCCGGTGAGGCCCGCATCGAAAACACCGTCGGCCACGTAGCGAGCCATCTCTTGGGAGCGAACGAGCATAATATCCAGCTCGTCATCGTCGGAAGTTGGAAAATACGAACGCTCAGAGGCGTAAACGCGTACACCCGCACGGCGAAAAATTTCGATGGTAGATTCTTGGAGGCTGCCCTTCGGTAGACCTAACTTGAGTTTCTTCGCTTCAGACATGAAAAAAATTATAGCACACGCTTAGCTACGCAGCTCCTTGTGAACGATCCGACGGAACGAGTCCAGCACGAAGCGCGTTCGGGGGCCGGGAAAGCCGTTGGCGATCTTTGTTCCACCCGTCGAACGTCTTTTCTGGGTTTGGTATCCGACCACCGGCATGATTTCAAGCCCCGAACTCGTGAGAAAAACCTCGTCGGCCTGGGTCAATTGGCGAAAGGTGTATCGACCCTCGCGAAGAGGTATGCGGGAGCGCCGAGCGAGTTCGATGACCACCTGGCGTGTAATTCCCAAGAGTAGGCCACATTCCGGAGCCGGGGTATAGAGCACTCCACGCTTGAAAAAAAAGAGGTTGGAGCTGGTTCCTTCGGTAAGATGCCCGTCGAGATTCAGCATAATTCCTTCGAAGGATTGAAGAACTTCCGCCTCCATTTTCGCACAAACCAGATTCAAGGCACTCAAAGCCTTCAGTCCGGGGGCTTGACTTTGAGCGGGATTTCTCCGGATCTTCACGAGCGAGACGGTCACCCCTGTTGTTCGCAGCATTTCCACGTTACGAGCGGGATGCGTTTGAATCAAAAGCGTCGGATTCTGACAGGCCGTGGGACTTAAACCCAGCGGGCCACGGCCGCGCGACAGACTTATTCGCAGAACGCCTTCCGACAACTTATTGGCTCGCAGGACTTTGATGACGCCTTGGAATAAACGGGATTTCGACGATGGGATTTTTAGGCCCAGCGCGCGCGCAGAGCCATGAAACCGTTCGAAGTGCTCGCCCCACCGGAAGACTCGGTAGTTATAGGCCCGAACGGTTTCATAAATCCCGTCGCCATAGAGAAATCCGTGATCGAACACGGAGACGCGGGCCTTAGCCGCGTCGCAAAGGCGATTATTGAGTAGGAGTTTGAGGCGCACTAAAATAACCCCGGCGCTTATCAAAGACGAGTTCGGCCTGATGCTCTTTCAGCCATCGTTTCGCCAATTCGACGGCTTTCTTCTTTTCCCGTTTGGTAACGGCCCCGTCAAAATCGAAAACATGGTGGGTGAGAAGTTCAAAGGCTTGTTCAGCGGGTACGATGCCGAGCGTATGAAGTGTTTGGGAATATCCGCGCATGTTGTCGTCCATAATGGCAAATGAGAGGGGTTGCGCCTCATGCTTCTCCAACTCAGCGAGGAGATCTTCCAAAGCCGACGGGTCCCCAAGCGAGCCTCGCGCCAAAACGCGACTCACGGTGGGATGGCTTTGGTAGGCGGCGTGAAGGGCGGGAAGGGAGGCTTGGCTCGACCTCCAGGCGAGTACGATGCTTGCGTAATCCCCATATCCCGGTTCGCTGGCCAGTCGTTCAAGGTAAAGCCTCACCCGCGGATCGGGCTGATGCGTAAGCCGGTCCAAAGTCAGCTTTAGCGTCGCCCAATCATCGAGGTACCGTTTTACATCGTTGTTCGCCCAGTCAGTCCACTGGCGAATCGATGTTTGATCTTTTGCCGAACGCTTGGCCATGGGGATGTGGGTGTCCGTGATCCCTTGGGGGACGTACCAAAATTTTTCTACCGGGATCAGAGCGATCGCATTCGCTTCGAGTAGCTCTTTTGTGTCCTGCAAAAGATGGCCGACCACGTCCACTTTCGCCTGATTCTTTTTCCACCAAAGCCGCCATACTCCGACATTCGGATCAAACGTCTTCCCCGTCGCTTCTTGCAACACTTCATAGGCGAGCACATTGGGACCGGGGACCGAGAGGAGTTCAATCAGTTGGGGAATGTGCGTGGGTTGAATAAAGTGAATCAAGCGCTTCCGCGCCTTCGCCCCAAGTTCGGCGTTGGGGCTTCGCAGCCCCTCCAAATACAGGTTTCCAGATAAGGTAAAGGTGTCCCACCGGAGAGAAACGATTCCGGCCAGAATGCATTGCGCGCTGGCGTTTAGATGGTTTCGAACGGTGGGCCGGATTAGAAGTTTCTTAACCGTAAGAAAGTCGGGGCCGTCAATATCATAAATCGTTTTCAATATCGAATAGGCCGGGTCGGTGCCGTCATTGATTTGACCCTGCGGCACTTGGTTGAGGAGCTGAATCTGTTTGAGGACGGCGGCCGCGTTCGGGGGTAAGGGCTCAGTAGATTCGCTCGCCCCGGTACGCGGTTTCTTCTTGGCCGCTTGTACGAAATTCGCTAGCGGAAGCAGCAACAGAAGCAACCAGATCCAAGACCTGTTACGCCTCAGGGCCGTCTCCGGTAGTAAACTTAAACGTCGGCTGCTCCTCCAGGGCGTCCATCAAGGCTTGTGCCTTATGCAAGGTTTCCGCGTATTCCTTTTGGGGGTCCGAATCGGCAACGATACCCGCCCCGGCTGGGAAGCAAAGACGCCCTTTATCGAGGAAATAAGTCCGAATCAAAATATTGAACGTGATATCTCCATTAAACCCGATCCACCCCAGGGAGCCGCAATAAGGACCTCGGCGTTGTGATTCGAGCTGGTCGATCAGCTCCATACAGCGAATCTTGGGACAGCCCGTAATCGTTCCACCTGGGAAACAGGCCTGAAGAACATCTTTCCAGTCTTTTCCCGACTGGAGTTGGCCTCGAATATCGGAGACCAGATGCACGACATGCGAGTACGTTTCGACAGCCAGCGCCTCAGCCACGCGGACGGTCGGCGCTTCGCAGACGCGGCCCAGATCGTTACGCTCAAGGTCAACGAGCATAATATGTTCGGCACGTTCTTTTGCATCGCGCATAAGACTCTCTAACGTGTGAGGATCCAGGGGAGTTTCGGGATTTCTTGGATAGGTGCCGGCAATTGGCCGGGTCTCGATTTGGTCGGCTTCTTGACGTAGTAGCAGCTCCGGCGAGGCACTCACCATCCAACGGCTTCCGGAGCGCCAAAGTGCGGCATACGGCGACGGGTTGAGAGCCGTGAGCCGGCGATACAAAGTCCAAGGATCCCCTTCCCAGGCGCCCGAGAAAATCTGACTCAGATTCGATTGATAAATATCCCCGGCAGCGATATGGCCTTGGGCTCGCCGGACCATTAACCGATAGGCAGCCTCGGAGCGATTCGAGCGGATTTCTGAGGAACGAAAAGTTCCCCAAGCGCGCTTTCGGCGAAATGCCCTTTGAATTTCTACCGCGTAGCGGCGCAGTTGATCTTGCGCCGTTCGGTAAAGATTTTCCAGATGGCGAGGTGACAAGGTCTTGCCCTTTGGAATGAAAACGGTATGGACGAGCCATAATCGCCGGCGGGCATGATCCACAATCGCTACGGCATCATAAATTTCAAATTCAAATTCCCTAAATTTCTCCGTGGCTAAGGCATGCGGTTTGGCACGTTTAGAACTTAAGATCTGCTGGGCTTTTAAATCCATGTAGCGTGCGGCTTCATAGCTGTAATAACCGACCGCGCCACCCCAAAACGGAGGCAAGCCGTCCACATGCGGCGCTGTGAAATGACGCATCCACTCGTGGAAGCGTTCGAAAGGGTTTCCGATTTTGAGCGAATCCAAGCGGCTGTCGCCCCGCGCGTTATAGCGGAGCGTCAGCATGCCGTCTTTCACCTCTGCGCTGTGGCGGGGAGAATCGAGCGCGATATAAGAATAGCGGGCTTGCGGACCCGTAGAAGCGCTTTGTAAAAAAAAGAATTTCTGTTGGGTCCCGGCCAGGCTGTGAACCCACTCCATGAGATCGCCGGGAGGCAGCTCGGGTTCAAGCCAAAGGGGAACCGCCGAATACGTCGCGGCCCAGCGACAAAACTGACCGAATGAGGGGTACATTACAACTCGCCGTCGAGGGAGCGCATCACAAATCCCGTGGCGAGTTTTGGGTAGAAGTAAGTGGATTTCTGAGGCAAGAGCCTGCCGGCCCTGCAAATGCGAGCAAAAGCTTCCTTGTCGGGCGGCGGCAAGAGAAAGACGGCATTGGCTTCACCGCGCTGGAGATTTTGCACCATGTCTCGAGGATCTTGGCCGTAAGAGATATATTCAAGCGGAATGCCTTTAAGGATTCCTTCGTGCAGAGGGACCACAGGGAGTAACGCTTCTCCTTTTTTCTTCGGCTTTAACCAGAAAAGTCCTTCCCCTTCAAGAACCATTCCCAGTGCGGCTCGATCCTTCGTCCCACGCAGCCGAGAAAGTAGCGCTGTTAAACCGTTTACTTTTTGGGGTATAAAGTGCGGCGAAATTCTTTCTTCCCATTCTTTCCACGGAGCGGACCATTTCACGGAACGGTGGGTCGGTTGAATAATGAGACCGGGGTCCGCCAAAGGGCACAGCAGGGTCATCACGAAACGGTAGGCTCGATTGCGGCCGCCTGAGCCGCGTTCTTGCGCGTAATTCCAGGCGGTTTCGTATCGGTGATGTCCGTCGGCAATGAGCACATCCTCCTTTTTCAGAACGCCGGTGAGTATCGCTCGGGCTTCCGGATCCGACCACCGCCAGAGACGGTGCGTCACGCTTTTGTCGTCACGACTCACCATCAAGGGCTTTTGTGTCATTCGATCGGCGAGCAGCTGCTGCGCCTTTTTCTGGCGATCGAAAAAAATGCCGAAGATCGGACTGATATTGGCATGGGTCGCCCGCATGAGTTTAAGACGATCTTCTTTGTGTTTCGGAAAAGTTCGTTCATGAGGCCTGACATGCCCTTGACCGGGTGCCTCCAGACGTAGCGCGCAGAAAAATCCTCGGCGGATGTAGGGATCATTGCCGACTGAAAACCGTTGTTCGTAACCAAAAAAAGCCGGTTCTCGATCTTCGACGAGGACCCGTTGACTTTGCCAGCGCTTCCACAATTGGGCGGCGCCTTCATAGCGGTCCGTTTTACCTTGCGCAAGCGGTAGCTCGACGCGAACAATGTTTTGGGGGTGTCGTTTCAGCAACCGATCGTAGTCCGTCACACTAATCACGTCATAAGGAGGACAAATAACGTTCGAGAGAGTGGCCAGCTTGGAAAAATTATAGTGAATGGCTTTGAAAGGAGCGGCGTCGACCATGCAGGTATTCTAACTCAACGACAGGCGCTTCAGTGCTTTTTCGATAGATTGGAGGGCCTTTTTGAGCACCGCTCGCGAATGCGTCGTAGAGAGAAAAGCGGCCTCAAAAGGGGATGGAGGGAGATAGACGCCACGGTCCAAGAGCGCCTGGAAGAACGCGGTATAGTGCGCCGTATTCGAGCGCTGCACGCTCGTTAAATCCACAACGGGGGCATTGTTAAAAAAGAGAGTCCACAGGGAGCCCACCCGGTTGATCCGAATGCTAAGACCGATTTCACTGGCCATTTCTTCGATGTTCTTTACAAACCAAGCCGTCATCTGGTCTAGGGCTTTGTAAGGGGAAGTCTTCTTCAAGTGGGAGAGTGTCGAAAGACCGGCGGCCACGGCCACCGGGTTTCCCGACAGAGTCCCCGCTTGGTACACGGGTCCCATGGGAGCGACCCAATCCATCAGATCACGACGCCCGCCATACACCGCAAGGGGCATCCCTCCCCCCACGACTTTTCCGAGACAGGTTAAATCCGGTGTAATCTTAAGGAGAGTTTGGGCTCCTCCGTAGGCGACGCGAAAGCCGGTTATCACCTCATCAAAAATGAGAAGCGCTCCATGGAGCTGCGTGAGAGACCGCAATTCTTCTAAGAAGCCTTGTTTCGGCGGGATAACCCCCATATTGGCAGCGATAGGCTCAACGATGACGGCTGCAATGGACTGCCCTTCACGATGGAAAAGATCTTTGATGGCCTCAAGATCGTTGTAGGGAAGGACTCGTGTTCGTTGCGCCAGGCTGGCGGGAATCCCCGCTGAATCCGCCATGGATAGGGTGAGGGCCCCGGACCCGGCTTTAACCAGCAAAGAATCCACGTGGCCGTGATAACATCCCGAGAACTTGACCAAAACTTCTCGTTGAGTTGCTGCGCGAGCCACCCGGATCGCGGACATGACCGCTTCCGTGCCCGAACTAACAAACCGCATACGCGCCATGGAGGGCAACGCTTTTTGAATCAGATGCCCGAGCTCGGATTCCATTTCGGTCGGAGTGCCAAAACTGAGACCGCGTCGTGCCGCTCTCGTGACGGCCGATACCACGGTAGTGGGAGAGTGCCCAAGGATCGTCGCTCCCCAGGAATTGCAAAAATCGATATAGCGCTGCCCATCGGCATCCCAAACCCAGGGCCCTTTCCCACGTGACATAAAACGCGGGAATCCACCAACGGCTTTAAACGAGCGGACCGGCGAATTAACGCCTCCAGAAAAGATTTCCTGCGCCTTACGGTAGAGAATTTCCGACTTGCGTGCTTTCATAGTTGATCCCCGGAGCTCCGGTAAATCGGGTCGGTTTAGCGGCGAAATTCTAGCATTTAACCTTGACAGAAATCGACGGAAATCCTAAAATTTTCCATCAGTAAAGCCTTCACATCTCCCATTCAAATAACCCAAAAACAGATCTAAAAAACGCATGGTTTCAGCTATTTTATTTGACTTTGGCGGGACCTTGGACTCCGATGGAGTTCATTGGCTAGACCGCTTCTGGCGGATTTACGAAAAGAATGGTTTAGCTCATATCCCGAAAGACCAAATAAAGGAAGCATTCTATTGGGCTGATCGCCAGGCGGAACTCGACCCGGCGATGCGAAAGGCGGGTTTACGCCCCATGATGGAACGCCATGTGCGTTGGCAGTTTGAAAAACTTCAGTTGAACGATCTGAATAAACAAGCCGCCGTAACGGAGGGTTTCGTTCGACCCTGCGAGCGGCTATTACGACGCAATCGTCGGGTGCTGGAAGACTTGAGCGTTTCGGGACTCAAATTGGGTATCGTTTCAAATTTTTATGGCAACGTTGAGACGCTATGCAAGGAGTTTGGATTTCTTCCTTTTATCAACGTGATATTGGATTCGGCGGTAATAGGATTAGCGAAGCCAGATCCGAAGTTCTTCACTTTGGCTTTAGAAAAGCTTGGACTGGGTGCCGAACAAGTGGCTTTTGTGGGCGACAACTACGACCGGGACATGGTGCCAGCCAAATCGGTGGGGATGGAGACCTTTTGGCTTGTGGGCGACCAAGTCCGGATGCCCCCCCATCCTGCCCATGTAGACCATGTCTTGCATAGTTTGGAAGATCTTCCATCCCATCTTAAACCGCAGAACAAGGTGCTTCGATAAACGCCGGGATTATCGCGGCGGGCTGGGGCGAGCGCCTTGGACAAAAAGGTCCTAAAGCGTTGACTGCGATTGCTGGTA
>JBBSDO010000069.1:0-12338 GCA_038241515.1 Elusimicrobiota bacterium
ATTCATTATTTTCTACTGCAACCTCTCCTGTGACAAGAGAGAAATGAGGTGAGGGATGGTGTGGAAAACAACCCACGGCAAACCATCCCTCATCCCCACCCTTCTCCCGAGAAGGGAGAAGGCACTCCGCGAAACTCCGAACTTATTTCGTTGTTTTGATTGTGATGTGTTTGATAACGACGGGTGTCTGAGGTCGGTCCTGGCCATCTTTGGGTACCGTCGAAATCGCGTCAGCCACTTCTTGTCCAGAAATAATTTGGCCGAAGATCGTGTGACGGCCATTAAGCCAAGGCGTCGCCTTGACCGTGATGAAAAACTGGCTTCCGTTGGTGGCAGGCCCTGAATTGGCCATCGCCAGCTTTCCCGGCTTGTCGAAGCCCATCGTAGGAACAAACTCGTCTTGGAATTGATAGCCAGGCCCGCCGGTCCCCGTTCCCAAGGGATCGCCCCCTTGAATCATGAAGTCCGGAATCACGCGGTGAAAAACCAGACCGTCATAGAAATTGGATTTTTTCATTTGGCCTGTTTTAGAATCCTTGTACTCTTTTTTCCCCGTGGCCAAATCCACAAAATTGGCAACGGTGACGGGGGTCTTGTCGGCAAAAAGTTCGGCGGTGATCGTACCCTTCGATGTTTCGATAACGGCGACTTGGGCGGCTTCGACTGACATGAATCCTCCTGTAACGAGTGCTGCGGTTAGAAATGCTAAACGGCGCATGGTTCCTCCTAGGTTCTAATTTCGACTACCTACTCTTATTCTACTTCAGAGGCCCTGGTCATGGCCTCTAAATTCAACGCTATTTCCAATTCGGCGGCGGTCATCAACTTTTGCTCTAACACTATTTGCCGGATACTTTTATGCGCCGAGAGAGCTTCTTTGGCAACCGCGGCCGCCTTCAGGTATCCGATACGCGTGTTCAGGGCCGTTGCGAGCGAAGCGGTACGCTCCGCGAAATGGTGGCAGCGATCGGCGTTCGCGGTAATGCCTTTTAAACAACGCGCGGTAAATGTCTGGATGCCGTTCTCGAGGATGGTCAGGGACGTCATCAGGTTGAGGGATATAAGCGGCATCATCACGTTCAGTTCCAACTGTCCCGCTTGAGAGGAAAAAGCAATGGCTTGATCGTTCCCCGCGACTTGGTAGCAGACCATCATCAACATTTCCGCCATACCGGGATTCACCTTGCCTGGCATGATCGACGAGCCCGGCTGTATAGGGGGAAGTATAAGTTCCCAAAGTCCCGTTTTTGGGCCGGAAGTCAACAAGCGCAGATCGCCGCAGATTTTTACGAGATCTAAAGCCAGATTCCGCAGCGTTCCCGACATCGCGACAAATGGGGACATGCTCTGCATCGCGGCAAACAGATCATCCGCGATGGTAAATTTCATTTTTAGGGCTTTAGACAGTTCTTCGGCGATCAAGAAACGAGCCTTGGGATGAGCGTTCAGTCCCGTACCTACCGCAGTTCCCCCAATTCCGAGAACTTTTAGGTCTTCCAGAACACGTTTATAGCGAACGATATGCGATTCGATGATGGTCGAATAGCTGCTGAATTCCTGTCCAAGCCGGATGGGAACCGCGTCTTGCAAATGGGTGCGGCCCGCTTTGATGATCCGGTCAAATTCGCGGGCTTTTTTGGCGAAACTATCACGCAGCTTCTCAAGGTTGGGTAGGAAGTGTCCACTATTGATGAGGATGGCCAAGCGCATCGTGGTTGGGATGACGTCATTCGTCGACTGTCCGAAATTGACGTCATCGTTCGGGCTCAATCGCTTGTAGTCTCCCCGCTTTGCCCCCAAAAGCTCGAGGCCCCGGTTCGCCAAAATTTCGTTAATATTCATGTGGTAGGACGTGCCTGCGCCAGATTGGAATACATCTACAACGACTTGGTCTTGATACTTCCCAGCCAACATCTCGTCAGTTGCTTTGATGATGGCTTTTGCCTTGGACTTGTCGATCTGTCCCAGTGCGGCATTCGCAAAGGCGGCAGCCTTTTTGATATGGACCGTCGCGAGGATCAGTTCGGGGTGGGTTTTCCAGCCGCTAATTGGGAAGTTGACTACGGCTCTTTGGGTCTGGACTCCGTAGTAGGCATTTTTCGGGATTTCCAGCTCTCCCATGCTGTCTCTTTCGACGCGAAATTTCACTCCGATATGATAAATGGTTCCGACGGACGAAGTCAAAAGGCGAAAACATTTAACATTTGTTCATCTGCAAGAAACACGCCGGTCAGCTCGGCCGAATCGTCGACTATTTTAGAGCAGCCGTAAGCGGTTGGCCGTTAACGGTTAGCGGTGTGAAGGCCAGCGGTATTGACATCAGTAATTTGCTCCGTAAAATCGACTAATTTCGATTTGAGCAACCAGTTCTTTCGGACACCGCAGAACTGGTTAAAACACCGCGAACCATAGGCCGCGAACCGCCAGCCAAGAGACAATCAAGAAGGCCGATTCCTTCCGCGCGTTCATTACAGCCGCCTGAGTTGACTTAGCGGGCCCCCTTCCAATTGTTGTCAAAAAATCGCAAAGTTTATAACATCACCGTGTGAAAAAAGTGAAGCGTTTCGGGATGAGTGTGCTGCTCCTGCCGGCCTGCTATGGGGTCACGCTCGCGCTCTGGTCGCTGCTCCGTCCGTTCAAAGACGTTCCTGAAGGGTCCTTCTATTTTTTCGGTGGCGTGGCATCTTATTTTGCTTTTCAGTGGGTCTTTTTTCGGCCGATCCGCACGTACGTTTTTGGACACGAATTGACGCACGCCTTAGCCGCCTGGATGACGGGGGGACACGTGAAACATTTTCATGTCAGCAAAAAGGGCGGTTCGGTTTCGGTCACGAAAACCAATTTTTTCGTGGCCTTGGCCCCTTACATGATTCCTTTGTATTCCCTGATTCTCTTAGGTGTGTTTTTTGGCATTGGCTACTTTCATTCCCTTCGCACCTACTGGCCGATCTTCCTGTGGCTTCTAGGTCTCACGATTGGGTTCCATATGGCTTTGACCACCTTTGCTCTTAGGCAGAATCAGCCTGATTTGAAAACCTCCGGCAAATTCCTTTCGGCCGTCATTATTTATTTGGGCAACAGCGCTTCTGTCGTCCTCATGTTGGGGATTCTCTTTCCAAAAACCGTGTCCTGGGGCCAGTTTTTGCGCTTGAGCGGACAGCAGACTGTCACTGCCGTGCGACAGATAGGGCATGGAATCATAGCGATACCGCCTTTACTGGGGAAGTTTCAGATGAACGGCCACGTTTTACAACAATCGACTCCTCACTCCCGGCTTCGGCCAGGCTCGCCTCCGGCGGTCCGTCCGCTCCCGTCCGCGACGAAACCAATGGCGGACGCCCGTCCCGGCCCCCGTGGTGGGCGAGAGAGAGTGCTATAGACGTTGAGTATTACTGCAGAAATTAAGCGCAAGGCTTTTCATCATCTCTCACTGATCTATATGGCCATTTACGCTTTTTTGCCCCGCTGGTTTGCCGTCTGGTTCCTGTTGTTACTTCTTGTGATCTTGGGAGGAGTCGAGTTCATCCGTCTGCGGCGTCCGGAAATCAACGCCTGGTTTTTAATGCGATTTAAAGGAATTCACCGAGAATCCGAAATCACGGCCCCCTCCGGAATATTTTGGACTCTACTCGGATGCTGGGTGACCATTTTGGTGTTTACGAATAAGAAAATCGTTTTGCCCGCGCTTGGTTTTCTCGTCTTTGGAGACGCGGCGGCCGCTCTCGTGGGCAGGTCTTTAGGCAAAAATCGCTGGCCAAAAAATCCTAAGAAGACCTATGAAGGCAGTCTCGCATTTGCGATGGTATCGGCGGGATGGGCCCTTTTATTTGTCCGTTGGCCTGTGGCTCTTCTTGGGGCATTGTCGGGTGCGTGGATTGAAGCCCGTTCCCTTCCCTGGAACGACAATTTCTGGCTGCCCGTGATGAGCGCTTTATTTCTGAGCGTTTTTAATTTGTTACTGGGTCGACATTAGATGGCGAAGCCCTACCCGATTACTAAGATGCTTTGGGTCCCCTCTGCGCTAGTTTATTGTGTGTCGCTTTGCTCCGCCTATACCCCTGGGAAATTCTATTACCATTCACCGACCAAGGAGAGGGTTATCGGGCTCACTTTCGACGATGGACCGGGCCCGTTCACTCCGCGCATTCTGCAGTTTCTGAAAGAGCACCATATTCATGGGACTTTCTTCTTAGAGGGTGATCAGGTACCTTCCTATCCGCAATTCGTTCGTCAAGTCCGGGATGAAGGACACGAAATTGGGAACCATACTTTTTCCCATTGGGATTTCCATAAGGTTAAAAAGGCCCCCGCTTCCGTGTTAACCAAAGAACTTGCTCAGACGGAGGAAGCCATTCGTAAGGCGCTTCAAGACCCCCAATTCCACTGCCAGATTGTCCGTATGCCTTATGGCTACTTCAATAAGAGCTGGTTACTGTCCGCGCTCAAAGATCAAGGTTATGCCCTTGTGCATTGGACGTTCGGAACGGACTGGTTTCTTAAGAAGAGCGCCGATCAAATGGCTCAGGAGTACATCAAGAACGCGAGCGCAGGCGGGATTTTTTTATTTCATGACGGAGGAAAGCACCGTGAAAAAACCTTCGCTGCCCTCCAAGCGGTGATCCCCGCGTTAGAAAAAAAGGGATACCGGTTCGTCTCGGCGCAGGAATTATTGAATCCCGAATCACCGAAGGAAAATGCCCCTTCTGCAAAGCCGTGATTCCACGCCCAGCAAAACCGGAATTCTTCTCCGGATTAATGAATGGGGAAAAGAAGATGTCTTGGCGGGCCTAGCGTTCTTTTCGAGAGTCATTGCATCGGTTACAGCCTTTTTAGCGCATCTCGCAAAGATCGCCAAGCTCGCCAAGATGAACAGGCAGATGCCCGTATTGATCGTCGGTATTTTGCTGGTTGCCGGCCCCCAGTCGTTTGCCTATGTCCCGGGGCATTTTTATTCCTTTGGACATACGAAAGTACGCGCGATTGCTCTCACATTCGATGACGGCCCCGGACCCATTGACCCCTCACTCCTGAAGTTGCTTCAGGATCATAAGATCCGAGCGACTTTTTTTATGGAGGGAACCCAAGTTGAGGAGTATGCCAGTCTCGCGCGCCAAGTGGTGGCCGCCGGGCACGAAATTGGCAATCATACCTACATGCATTTTAACTACCACCGTCTAAAAAATGCGTCGGCCGAGCGCTTGGTGCACGAACTCAAACAAACCGAAACGACCCTGCGACGGGCGCTCAAAGATCCCTCTTTCCGCACCCATATCGTTCGTATGCCTTACGGGTATATGAATCACAGCTGGCTTTTGCCGGCGCTGAAGGAGAATGGATATGCGCTAGTTCATTGGTCTTATGATAAGGAGATCCCGGGTCAGACGGCCGACCAGATCGCGGACCAATACATCCTAAACGCTCGCCCGGGCGCCGTCTTTCTCTTCCACGATGGGGGCCGTCACCGACAAAAAACGTTTGATGCCGTTTCTAAAGTGATTGATACCCTGGAAAATCGCGGATACCACTTCGTTTCGGCCGAAGAGATGTTCAATCAATTGAGTCCTGCACGGTGATCCTGCGGGAATCTCCGCCCATGGCCGACCGAAAAGCTCTCACACTTTTAGCTCTGCTCGTTCTGATGACCATGCTGCCCTTCTTGAGCCGAGCCTATTTTGTCGATGATTTCTATTTTGTAACCATTGCGCGCGGGATTATCGACCATCCGCTCCGGCCCTACGATTTTCGTTCGGACGATGCCGTGAAAGGCGCGATCGGCTGGGAAAAGGGGCAAAGGCCACGGATGGTCAATCCCGTTCTTTTCCACTATTACCTCGCCGGAATTATGAAACTTTTCGGAGATGCGTCTTGGACACTCCGCGCCTCGACGATTTTGTTTTCACTGACCTCCGTAGCATCGATGTACTTCCTCGGAAAACGCTTTGTACGGGAACCGCTATTTCCTGCAAGCCTTATGGCGGTGACACCGGACTTTTGGTTGACTTCCTATTCGCTTCTTATTGATAGCGCACTGATCGCCTTTATGCTCGGAAGCCTCTGGGCATTTTTTGCTTCATTTGATCGCCGCAAGACCGCTCTCGTCTTGGTGAGCGGGCTGCTGATGGGGTTGACAATGCTCGTCAAGTACGTCGGTGCTTTGGTTCTCGTGTTGGCGTTTTTCTGGCAAATGATCGATCCGAAGCGTCGGAGCTGGACAGCCGGATATTTGGCCTATCCCGCGGCTGCGCTTGTCATGCTCCTCTGGGGTCTTTGGAACCGAGCCACCTACGGTCAAATGCATTTTTTCGCGGCCCTACCGCGCGGTTTTCATTCTTCGTCGCCAGTCGGAGTCGTGTCACTGAGTTTTTTGCTTTTAAGCTTGGCGACTTTGTCGATTGGGAGAGATCGTCGCCCTAAGTGGATTGCCGGCGGTTTCTTGCTCCTTTCGGCGCTGATCCTTGCGTTGGGCTTGGGCCGAAGCAGTTCCCTAACCACCTGGATGGCGACATTTTATGTGGATAAGTTGCTTGTGTTAGCCAGTTTCCTAGGGGGCACATTTATTTTCACATGGGTATCGTGGTGGCTGATGGGAATACAAAACCGTACAGTCGGATTGGGTTTACTTGCATTCGCTGTGCTCCTTTTTTACGCCTGTCATTCGTTCATTGGCGGCTTTAGCATCAGTCAAAGCGCAGAAATGGCTTTCTTCTGCATGTCGACGATCGCCTTCCTAATGCTCGCTAGCCGCACATTGAATGTAAAAACAATAGAGCAGCGATTTATCCTTGGATGGATTTTGCTGGCCATTTTAGAGTTGATTCTTGTAATGCCGTGGACGGCGGGTCGCTATTTGCTCGTTCTTCTTCCACCGTGTTGTTGGGCTTTCGCCAGCATGCTCGATCCTTTGGCAACCCGGCGCCTGGCCGTCTTCGTTTGGGCGGGTAGCTTCGTTTTGAGCGCCGCGCTCGCCTTCGCCGACTTCTCCCAAGCGAACACAATTAAGAAAGTCGCGCACGAATTGGCCGGAAAGGTGGGAGAATTCGACCGCCTCTCCGATCGGCCCGCGCATCATTGGTACTACCTGTCCGACACCTTTGATGGTTCTCAGCCCTATTTGGGACCGCTGGGTTGGGAAAACATATTCCCTTACGAAAGCCTTAAGCCGGGTGATCTGCTCATGCGACCCCTCTTTCGTCGCTCGTCCTGGTGGAAGATGGACCATCCCGAGCGCTTTAAGCGACTGATGGCTTTCCAATTCGATAGTGCGTTACCCTTGCGCGTCATGGACATTCCTGCGTCGGCAGGATTTTACGCCTCTTGCTGGGGGGCATTGCCTTATTCCTTTACAAGGGACCCTCTCGAACGCTTCGAACTGTTCCAAGTTGTAGGTGCAGGACCTTCTTCTTAGGGTGACTGGGATTCACATATTGAGCGGCAGGATAAATCTTGCGATAAAAAACCTCTTGCGGTTTCGCGGTGGACTTGTAGACGCGAGGGGCTTCTCCATTAGGTAAGGTCAGTTATCGATGGCAATCTATGAGCAACTATGCTATACTTTGTCGAACCCGAAAGGAGGGTCCAATGGCGATTAACGTGTCCCTGACGCCGTATTTTGAGCAGTTTATCGATGAGAAGGTAAAAAGCGGACTGTACAATTCCGCAAGTGAACTCGTGCGCGAAGCGTTGCGCGTATTCGTGGAGCATCTGTATTTGCAGGAGTTGCGGCGCAAGGATCTGGAATCGAAAATCGACTCGGGAATGGCATCCCTGAAGGCAGGGACGTCGGTTCCGATGGAGCAGGTCAAGGAGAACATGCGGCGGATGAAAGATGAGCATAGGAGGAAGCGCGCTTCCCGAGCCGCGTGACACGCTGGTCGTTTTCCCGCGAATCGAATGCCGATCTGGCGGATGCTTGGATCTATTGGTTCCAAGAATCCGGTTTGGCGGTCGCGGACCGTATCGAGACTGAGATCTATGAGGCCTGCGACCGGCTGGCCGAGCAGCCCGGGCTGGGAAGCGTCAAACTTGAATGGACGAGCCGGCCTGTGCGGTTTTTCCTTGCAGGGAGTTATTGGGTCGTCTACCGCGCGGAGACCGTCCCACTGGAAATCGTTCGCGTACTGCATGGGTCGCGCGACATCCCAAAGCTACTTTAGAAAGGACCTGATGGCATGAGATGGCTAACACTGGAGCGCAAGAAATTTTATCGAAATATTTTGGCGATTTGTCTAAAATAACCTGGATTGCAGTCGTGGTACGAATTGAATTTAAGGCCTCGTGGTGGAATGGTAGACGCGCGGGACTCAAAATCCCGTGTCCGCAAGGGCATGTCGGTTCAAGTCCGACCGAGGCCACCAATTTTCATTGACGTCCATTTCTGATTCCAAAACCCATCGCTTTCAGCTCGACCTGCTTTGCTGGTACGGGGAAGCCGCTCGAAAGCTTCCCTGGCGCGAGACGCGGGATCCCTACCGAATCCTGCTCTCAGAAATCATGCTGCAGCAAACCCAAGTCGACACGGTCATTCCTTACTACCATCGATTCCTGAAAGCGTTTCCTTCCCTTCATTCCCTAGCGCACGCTCCTTTGGATCGGGTGCTTAAGTTATGGGAAGGTTTGGGATATTACTCCCGCGCACGAAATCTTCACGCGCTTGCTCAAGCGGTATCGAAAGATCGCGGAGGTTGCCTCCCCTCGAACTTTGAAGAGCTTATCGAACTGCCCGGCATCGGCCGATATACGGCGGGCGCCGTTTTGAGTATCGCTTTCCATCAGGATTATCCTGTGGTCGACGGCAATGTTCAGCGCGTGCTCGCCAGGTATTTTCTCGTGGAGGACGATATTACGCTTTCCGAAACGCAGCGGCACATGTGGAAGTTAGCATCTTCCCTAGTCCCGCATGGAAAGGCCGGGGACTTCAACCAAGCCCTGATGGAATTAGGCGCTCTCATCTGCGTGCCGCGAAATCCACACTGTCCCGTGTGTCCGCTGAGCCACAGTTGCAGGGCTCGTCGTCAAAAACGACAGAATGAACTTCCGGTGAAGAAAAGGAAAGCTCCGACGCCGCATTTTGATATCGGAGCAGGTGTCATATGGCGAGGACGCAAGATTCTTATCGCCCAGCGGCCACTTAAGGGCCTCTTGGGGGGCCTTTGGGAGTTTCCCGGAGGAAAGCTTGAGCGGGGGGAATCGTTGAAGGAATGCGCGCAGCGTGAAATCCGCGAAGAATTGGGTATCCACGTTCACGTAGGGAAAAAGGTCGCCGCAATCGAACATGCCTACAGTCATTTCAAAATCACCCTACACGTTTTTCACTGCGTCTACGTCAATGGAACCCCTCAAACCCTTGGGGTTCGCGATTGGAAATGGGTGCATGCGCGCGAACTTAAACGGTTTGCCTTTCCTGCGGCTAACCAGCCCATCATCAAAATAATTCTTAACGATGCGCGCCGCAAAAAGGCCTGAATTACCGTTATAGGAATATTTAGTATGATCGAATCGAAATTATGAAAATCGACTGGTCCGATCCGATTATTTATTTTTGTCTTGCTGCGATCTTTCTTTGTCTCTTTGGTTTAGCGTGGTTGATCGGCAAGTTGAAAAACGATAAAGTCCGGGATTCGGATGTTCTTTCGGACGAAAACGCGCCTCTAACCGATGCCGATCTCGGTTTGAGCTCCGCGGATAGCTCATTATCCGACACCGACCTTCTGGGCGAAGCCCCAAAACCCCTTCCTCCGCTCGTAGCCTCTCCACCTGAGAATCGCTCAAGCGTGGGGGTATCGCCTGTGCCTCCTCCGGCGGGTGGAAACAAAGAAGTCGCGGAACGCCTCGAGACGATGACTCAGAGACTCGCGGACATGCAGCAAAAATTAAATGAGCAACTTCAGATCAATTCCGGGGTTTCCGGGTCGCCATCGAGTGTGGGACAAGGATTTTCTCCGGAGACCGTGGACAAGTTGTTAAAGATTATCGGAAACGTCATCCAACAAGTGGATGTTCTCCAAAAGGCCATGACTGTTTCGAAGGAAGCGACGGGCAGCGCGGATGGAATAGCACCTAATCCGGCGACCGGGGCGGGTGGTACGGGCGCCGCCAAACCAGCGCCTTCATCGGGATATCCAGTTGCCGCGCCTCCTCCTTCCGGGCCCCAAACGTCTCCTCCATTTCCTCCGATAGGTGGGGCACTAAAGGGATGAGGCCGGGATTGAATTCATTATGAGAAAGCCGGTTATTATTATTCTCATCATTTTAGATCTCTGCATCATGGGGGCTGCCGGAGCTTTCCTTTTGACTCATGTGACGGCCAAAACGCGCACCCCCGTAGCGGCCGCTCCTGTTCCAAAAGCGCCACCTTCCCCTCCAGTCGCGGCAAGCCCATCCGCAACACCCGGCACGGTGACGCCCCCGTCTATTGATATTGTGACGAGCGCGCATACTGATACCCCCGCGGCGCCAACCGGCGATGCTGGAGCGACTGCAGGGACTCGAAAAATTGGATTTTCCTATCACAACGGAAAGGCGAAACAAGTTTTTATTCGGGCCGACTTTACCGGTTGGAAGGCCGAAGCCATGAATAAGGATGCTCGTGGCATGTGGGTGTATCAAGCGAGTTTAACCCCGGGGGAATACGCTTATTGCTACACCGTTGATGACAAGACGTTTCGCGACCCGGCCAATAAGCGGACCAAACAAATCGGCCGGACCCTTGTAAGCTCTGTTCTCGTCACTCCGCCTCCTCTCGTCGCCGGCCATTAATGTGCATATCCCCGATGGTTTCCTATCCCCTCCTGTGTGGGGAACACTTGATGCCGTTAGCGGTACTTTTCTAGCGGTCGGTCTAAAACAACTCTCTGCGAAATTGCCTGAGAAGGCCATACCGCTCATGGGCGTCCTAGCGGCGTTTGTTTTTGCGTCTCAAATGATCAATCTTCCGATCGCCGGCGGCACCTCCGCTCATTTTTTGGGGGGCAGCCTTGTGGGTGTTCTCGTGGGGCCCTGGGCCGGGTTGATTGTGATGGCGGTCGTTCTATTCATCCAATGCTTTTTGTTTCAATACGGAGGTGTCGCGGCTCTCGGAGCCAATCTCTTTAACATGGGTATCATCGGAAGTTTTGTCAGCGCTTACTTGTACCGTTTCCTGGTGGTGCGGCTCACGGTCAAGCGGCCCATTTTCTGGAGCGGTTTCGCCGCGGGTTGGAGCACCATCGTCCTTTCGGCCCTTACCTGCGTCACGGAGCTCAAATGGTCGCACATGGTCAGCTGGTATCTAGGTTTGACAGTCATCGTGGGAGTCCACGCACTGCTTGGCCTGTTGGAAGGAATCGTGACGGGCACCGTCTTGGAAACGGTTATGAAAATCCGTCCGGATCTATTTCAGTCGGCCGGATCGTGAAGCGAGCAACGCCCCTTCTATTCGTCCTAATCGTTCTAGCGCTCCTGGTTCCACTCTCGTCTCGACGACCGGACGCTATTCAACGGGTCTTGGGCTTGCCCGGCGGGGTGGACTCTGCGTGGAAGGCGTTAGGAGGAATTCTTATCGCCGCCTTTTCTGTCGTTCTCGTGGGGTTCGCCCTAAAACAATTTCGGAGGCGAAACCGGTGACGCATCAGTGGCATGAAACCTTCCACCAGGCGGGCACATCCGCCCATCATTTGGACCCCCGAACGAAAATGGCAGCCGGGCTTATATTTGTAGGGACCGTTTTATCTTCGTCTCGGTTGAATTTCACTCAGGCTGCAGGACTGGGAGCCGTAGTCGTAGCTGGGGCGCTGGGCGCTCAGGTCCCATTGCAGCATATCGCGCGCCGCATCACTTCGGTATTGCCGTTTGCGATTTTGATGATGGTGTCGGCGGTCATTTCGAATCTTTCCGTTTCACGTCTGATCCAGGTGTCGCTGAAATCATTTCTTTCAATTTCTGCCATGTCTCTGCTGGCTTTAACAACACCTTTTCCGGATATGCTTCGCGCGCTGGAACAAACGCATACGCCGAAATTGCTCTTGCTGTTTTTGGCGTTTCTGTATCGTTATGCGGCCGTATTGGGAAAAGAAACGTTGCGCCTAGAGCGCGGTTGGAGCGCTCGTTATTTCGGGCGCTTTTGGTTGAAGCAGGGATTTAGGCTAGGTCATATTCTGGCCGCCCTGCTCATTCGGTCTTACGAGCGCGCCGAACGCATTTACGCGGCGATGCTGTCGCGGGGTTTTTCGGGCGCTACTGGTTTTGTAAACGTTTTGCACTTCACATCTTTGGACGCCCTTTTTATGGGAGGTTTTATAACTGTCTTACTTGTCATTCGTCTTTGGGGACCGGCTTGGAACCTGTAATCCGAATCGCCAAGC
>JBBSDO010000070.1:0-12287 GCA_038241515.1 Elusimicrobiota bacterium
GCAGCGCTTGCGGACCGATCACCTGGACCTCTTTCAGCTTCATGGCTGTTCGAAGGACATTTTAGAACGCGGTGATGTGATCGAGTTCATGCAGCGCGCGAAGGAATCTGGAAAGACGCGCTTTATCGGCTATAGCGGAGAAAACGACGCCGCATTATTCGCCGTGCGGTCTAGTTTTTTCGATACGCTCCAGATTTCTGTCAGCCTCGCCGATCAGCAGACGATCGACACCGTCCTTCCTGAAGCCGTAAAACGCGGCATGGGAATAATCGCCAAGCGCCCCCTCGGCAACGCCGCTTGGACCCAAAAGGCCCGGCCTGACGACTACGTCGCGCCATACTGGGACCGCTACCAGAAATTGAACTACGAGTACCTGCAGAAGGGAAGTCTTCAAGCCTTTTCAACCGCCTTGCGATTCACCCTGAGCGTTCCCGGCGTCTCGGTAGCTATTGTCGGAACGCAAAAGCCAGGACGCGTCGAGGAAAACGCGCGATTCCTCGAAGAAGGCCCTCTTGAGCCCGAACGCTACAACGCCATCCGAGAGCGTTGGAAAGCCGTTGCCCCGCCCGACTGGGTCGGGCAGGCCTAAAAGACGATAGGTGCCGACTACCGAATGTGTAGCCTCGGCGTCAGACACCCAACTTTAGACCTATGGCAGCGTCAGACACGTGTCTTTCGGCCTACCTATATGATTTACCGATCGATACAATAGCAGGGTTAAGAACGGCGCTCATATCGGGCAAAGCTCCCCAACTTCGCATCCGTAAGAGTTTCTCATGAGTCACTGGGGCTGGCCGTGTCATGTCTTCTAGCACAAAACGTTCATAGAGGGTTTGGGCTCGGTCCAGATTCTCATTAAAGAGGAGCAATATTTCAGTTGGGTCCGCAATAGGGTCACGCTTTCTCTGAATGATCGAGCGGTAGCCGCACCAAGGAAACTCCTCAGGTTTGACGACCATGCCCGCGCGGGGCGCGTTTAAGTCAATGTATCGACTGACTTGGGCCAGATAAGCATCCGTTTGCACGGGGATGCTGTGAAATCGGGATTGAAAAGCATGGCCCACGTGTCCGTACTTCCGGTTGAACCAAAACGCGTATCGGCTGGTAAAGCACTGCATGAATTGAGAAAGTGAAGACGAAACAGTTTTAATAAGTAGATGAAAATGATTCGTCATTAGAGAATAGGCTTGCAGCACGAATGGAAATTGAATTTGAGTGATTAATAGAAGCCGAAGGAAACGCTGGCGATCCTCGTCATCATGAAACAGTTCGAGCTTTTTGACGCCACGATTGGTGACGTGGTAGGTCAAACCTGGAACATTAATACGAGGCGAGCGAGCCATCTAACTTTTAGAGCAGTTTCGCGCTAAATTATTCTCTAATTATCCAGAAAAGATTTGCTCCGACCTGCGCGAGCTGCATCTAGGTCTAAAGTTAGGTGTCTGACGCCGGGGCGACGTTTGATCTCGTGCTTTCGTTCTCTCGTCTTTGGCTCTGCATAGCAGCGAGCCGTTTGCCCGTGCGAAAGGCAGCGAGTACAATGAGCTGCCAATGGCCGCCTACGCGCAATGACCCTCGTCCTCGGTATTTCTGCCTTCTATCATGATAGTGCCGCCTGCCTTGTTCAAGATGGGAAAATCTTATTCGCTGCGCAAGAAGAGCGGTTTTCACGAATTAAGCACGATCGGAACTTTCCTGTTCGCGCCATCGGAGCGGCCCTTGAACATACCGGTTTGCGCCTCAATGATATTCAACACGTCGCCTATTACGACAAGCCGCTTTTAACGCTCGACCGCCTCATCGAAACCTGGCTCGCCTTCGTGCCCTTTGGATGGCGCTTCTTTGTCACAGCCCTTCCCGCCTGGCTCAACGAAAAACTTTTCATTGCGCGGGAAATCGATAAGGGACTTCGAGACACCTACGAAGGACCTCAGTACTTCCTGCGGCACCATCAATCGCACGCCGCCTCCGCCTTTTACCCTTCGCCTTATCAAGAAGCGGCCGTATTAACGATGGATGGCGTGGGGGAGTGGAGCACGACGACGATCGGCATCGGTCAAGGCTCTCGGCTGACTCTGCGCGACGAAATTCGCTTTCCACACTCCCTCGGACTCTTATACAGCGCTTTTACCTATTACACCGGTTTCAAAGTGAATTCCGGAGAATACAAAATGATGGGTCTCGCCCCCTATGGCCAACCCGTTTACGCCGAGCGCATTCGAAAACATCTAATTGATCTCAAGCCGGACGGTTCTTTCTGGATGGACATGCGCTACTTCAACTATTGCCAAGGCCTTACGATGACCTCTGCCGCCTTTCACGACCTCTTTGAGGGCGATCCGCGCTCCTCCGAAGCGCCGCTGACGAAGCGAGACATGGATCTTGCGGCTTCTATTCAACAGGTATGCGAAGAAGTGATGGTGGCCCTCGCGCGCCGGGCCAAACAACTGACTGGCGCCGACTACCTTTGTATGGCGGGTGGATGCGCTCTCAATTGCGTGGCCAACGGTCTCATCGAAAAGGAAAAACTTTTCAAAGGGCTCTTTATTCAACCGGCCGCCGGAGACGCCGGAGGATCGCTCGGCGCCGCGCTTTTCACGTGGCATGAGATTCTGGGCGAGGCCCGCCAAGCGTCGCCCATCGATTCTTTAAGAGGCAGTTATCTCGGAACCCAATTTACAAACGACCGTATCGAAACCTTTTTGCGCGCGGCCCATGCACCCTATTTTCGCATGGATGACGCGCAGCTGCCCGAGAGGGTCGGCCGCTTGATTGCGGAACAACGCGTGGTCGGGTTTTTTTATGGCCGCATGGAATTCGGTCCGCGCGCGCTCGGCGCTCGCAGTATTTTAGGGGATCCCCGCAATCCTAAAATGCAGTCACTCATGAACCTCCGTATCAAATTTCGGGAATCCTTCAGGCCCTTTGCGCCCGCGGCGCTGGCGGAGCGGCAAGGGGACTATTTCGAAATGGACGCCGAAAGCCCTTACATGCTGTTGGTGGCCCCGGTGGCTAAAAGCCAAAGGAAATCCGTGACCCCGGAAGCGGAGGATGCCGATCCCTTGTCTCGCTTACACCAAGATCGCTCTGAAATCCCGGCCGTCACGCATGTCGACTACACTGCTCGACTGCAGACCTTGACCCAGGAACGCAACGGAATGTTCTACAGTGTCGTGAAGGCATTCGAAGCTCTGACGGGCTGCGCCGTCGTGATCAATACCAGTTTTAATATTCGAGGAGAGCCCATCGTCCAAGCGCCGGAAGAAGCCTACCGATGCTTCATGTACACCGATATGGATGCGCTCGTCCTTCAAAACTGTGTACTTCTCAAAGAGGAGCAGCCCGTTTTAGCGGGCGCTCTCGACTATCGAAAGAGCTTTAAGGCGGACTAAATGATTGTTCGACTTAATCGGCAGCCCTCCTCTCGCGAACTTCGCCAGTTCGGCATTCTTATCTTTTCGTTTGCATTCGTGGTTTCGAGCGTCCTTTGGTTTAAGCACCGTTCTTCCCTCAGCCTAGCGGTAGGGGGAACCGGAGCCGTCCTTGCCACCCTTTCACTCATAAGTGAAGGAGCCGCTCGGATCATCTATCGTGTATGGATGGGTTGGGCGACGGTCGTCGGGACGATTGTTTCGTATTTCGTCATTGGACTGATTTACTTCTTAATTCTTACACCGGTTGGACTGGTCTTTCGATTCATGGGACGAGATGTTTTGCACAAGAGAAGAAAATCTCTCGAGAGCAGCTATTGGGTTAAATTGAAGCCGCTGGAACGAACCTCTTACGATCACCTATTTTAAACAAGGAGACTTTTCGTGGCGAAACGCCCTAATATCATTCGCGAACTAGCGTCCTATCTGATGGAAAATAAAAAGTGGTGGCTCGTGCCCATGATGGTCGCGGTGGCGCTCTTGGCCGCTCTCGTCTTTTTCTCTGGAACGCCTGTTGCCCCTTTTATCTACACCCTTTTTTAGCCACGCCCCCAACCCCTTCTATGGTAATGGAAACGGCCTTGCGACCAGTCTTATATGGGAGCTAGGCCGTCCTCCCAGCAATACAAGGTCGGACGGTAAGTCCCCTCAATTTTGAGAGCCTTTCGTCCCACACATTTTTGGACTTTCAGCCTATAGGATCGCCTGGCGGTGCCTGATATAAACAGTCGTCGCTCACTCCCCGGAGGTGACTCATGGCCGAAGATCAAGTTGCCGCACTCCCGTCCCTGGCAGAGATCAAACTGATTCCGGTATCTCAGCTCCAACCCAACCGATGGAATCGGCGGATCTTTGATTCGGAAGCGTTAAAGGAATTCGCTAGTCAAGTGAAACGGGTTGGGGTCTTGGAAGCGCTTACGGTTAGACCCCTCGGCCAAGATCGCTACGAGATTGCTTCCGGGAACCGCCGGTGGGAAGCGGCAAAGCTCGCGGGCCTCTCCGAAGTGACCTGTATCGTAAAACCGCTGAGCGACCAACAGGTGTCAGAAATGAACATCAGCTCGAATATTGAGCGGGAAGATGTTCCACCTCTAGAGCTTGCTCGCATGGTTCGTAGCTATATGGACGAGTTTCACAAGTCGCAGGAGGAAACGGCTCTAGAATTCAATAAATCCCAGGCTTGGGTTTCGGATTTGACTAGTTTTTTGTCTATTTCTCCACCCGTTCTTCAAATTATCAGCGCGCTGATAATTCCCTTTCGAGTTCTGCAGGGGTTCAAACGCTTGCAGGAAGATCAGCAGAGTAGAGTAGCAGAAGACCTTAAACTGGGCGTAATCGGTCTGCCGGAGCTTGAAACGCGCATACAAAGATTATTGCGCGCAAACCAGAAAAAGAAAGCGCAAGAAGACCAAGAAACGAAGCCTCGCCTTGATCCCTTACGGGAATCGTGGCCGCCTGAGGACGCTCGGATCGCCCAGATCACATATAAAGGAGGCAATCGGTGGTCGTTTGAAATTACCGCGGAGTCGGGCAAGAGTCAGGAAAATGTGGCCGCCGGCCTCGGACAGCTTGCGGCAGCTCTCGGGTGGCGAAGCCCATCGGATAAAACGCCCCTGCCGGCTCAATCGGTCGATCCCTCGGCTGTCCCTATTCCAAAAATCGCCGGAATATTCTATACCAAAGGCCACCGTATCGTCCTGCAATGGGCTCCTTTGGGGGTGGGCTTCCGGTACGAGGTCCACTACAGCAGAGAGACCGAAACACCTAAATGGTCAGATCTCGGCTGTGGTACGGTTGAAACCCCTGGAGCGGTCATTGATGTGTATCCGGACGGCCACGCCGAAGTGCTGTTGGCCGTCGCCGCTCTTGACCCCACCGGCCGGTTGAGCGAGGATTCTCAACCCGTGCGGGTCAAGGTCAATAACCTGAACCAAAGCTACGCTTTGGATCCACTTCCCGCGGAATTCATGAAAGGGGGCGACCATGTCGCTGACTAAATTCGTCAACAACGTAGAAGATCTTTCCGATGATGCTGGATTTAAATTCCGTTTTAAATGCGATCGCTGCGGAGACGGATTCGAAAGCCAATACACCGGCTCAAAAATGAATGTGCTCAAGACGGCGATGGACGTGTTTCAGGTTTTTAGCCCCTTTGGCGGTCGGATGACGGGCGCCGCGAACGATATCGATCGTGGCCTGCGCGGCAAAGAGCGCGACGCCGCCTATGAGCGCGCGGTCGGCGAGGCGATGGCCTTCTTCAAGAAATGTTCGGCTTGCGGCCACTGGGTCTGCCCAGAGAATTGTTGGAACGACAAAAGCGGGATGTGCGATGACTGCGCCCCGGAAGCGGCGCAGGCGGGGGCGAAAGAGACGAACCGGCTGGCGGGGGAATCCGCGGTAAAAGCAGCCACGGAAGGAAAAGCCACCCCCGTGATCAATTGCCCGGTCTGTGGCGCGCAGGCGAAAGGCGTCAAATTCTGCGAGTCTTGTGGGGCGAATTTACAACCGACCCAGAAGTGTAAGAGCTGTAACGCGGTGATTGAAGCGGGAGCCAAATTCTGTGGGGAATGCGGGGCGAAGGCGTGAGGCAACGGCAAAGGAATTTAACATTTAGCAATTATCATTTAGCATTTAACGCTTCACGGCTTACAGTGCTAAATGTTAAATGTTCAATGTTAAATGCTAAATTCCGTTCGGTGTTGCCGTGAACTGTCCCATTTGCCACATCACCTTTGACTCCTCTCGCAGTTCCGTCTGCCCGCAGTGCCATTTCGACGCCAACTCACCCGACGCCAAAGACACCGCGAAGGTCTTAGCCGCCCGCGAAGCCTTCAAGTCGCGCGTCTCGGCCTACGCACCCGAGTCACGCGTCACGCGTTGTGACATCGCCAAGCCGTGGCTTGCCGTCATCATCGGTTTTTGCATCTTTCTCATCTGGCTCAAAGCCTGCAGCAATGCCGGGGGAAGAATGATGAGCTTTGGCCGGCACAGTTTTTATCGCCATCATTAAACGTCGTTAGGAGGAAAAATGAAGCGCAGATGGATCATCTCGCTGATGCTAGTGTGGATCGTTAAAGGGTTTGGAGCGATCGATGAGTTGGTGAGGTTCTTGAATCAACTGCCACTCGAGTCGGCCGTCGGCGCAAAGACCTTAACTCTCGGCGCCCAGCGGGCTTTCGTAGGGGCTTTTACGAACCCGTATTACTTAATCTTTCAAACCGACAATCCCGACCGCTACAAGAACGACAGTCGCGCGCACCACAATATCGGAGAGTATTAGAACCGCCAAATGAATCGACCGATCCCTTAGCCGAATTCAAACGAGTGTCTAAGCCTTTAATAAAAGAGCTGTATAAAGATGTGGGTCAACGGCGCCTCGCGCCAAGCCGCCAGGGACGCCAAGAACGGAGGAGGGTCAGAATAAAAAGGAAACCGTCAATACTGCAGTCTCGATGTAGCGATCCTTGTATCGGTCCCCTTGGCGAACTTGGCGTCTTGGCGCGAGAATGGACAGTATGAAGTGGTGTGAAGGGAGTTCCCTTATCTATGAGCGACGACCAGTTCGTTATTTTCACTACGCATAACTCTGCCGAAGCGGACCTGGTGCGCGGCCTGCTTGAGTCTCACGGCATCGCCTCATTCGTGGCGGATAGCAACGTGGCGCGTTTAATATCCCTCTACAGTCATGCTCTGGGCGGAATTCGCGTTCGCGTTAGCGCGGCCGATCGCGAGGCAGCGGAGTTGGTACTTCAAAGCACCCTCGGGGTTCGCGACCGCGCGCCCTTTGCCGGAAGCTGGTCGCCTATCTCCTCCGGAACAACAGGCCAGGAAGTCTCCTCAGGCCTGGATGCTCGATGGGCGATCGTTTGTATTCTTCTTTTCGTTGGACTATTGGCATTTTTCTCGCCAGGCCGAGTCGCCTACTTTCTAGGGCGGACCCGCGCGGCTCACCATCAGAAAAAAAACCCAGATCAACGCTTTACATTAGAGCGAAGCTCCGTCGAGTTAAAGAATGCCATTTCGCAGCCTACGGGACCCGTAGAAAGCCGTGCAAAGGCCGGCGATCCCAATGCGCAATATGTTTTGGGTTGGAAGTACTATTTTGGATCGGGCGTCCCCCAGAACGATATGCTGGCAGCTCAGTGGATGCGCCAGTCGGCGGATCGAGGTTCAATGAAGGGGCAATACTTTTTAGGTTCCCTTTATATGCGGGGCTGCGGTGTTCCAAAAAACGAGTCGGAGATGGCACGTTGGTGGCAGATGGCCGCAGAACGCGGTTATCCAAGAGCCCAGGCGGCTCTCGGTTGGGCCTATCAAGCAAGACGCGGTGTGGCGAAGGACGAGAAAACAGCCGCCGAATGGTACAGGAAGGCCGCTGACCAGGATGAGCCTGAGGGCGAAGCCCGGCTTGGCGAAATGCTACTGGCTGGCCGAGGCATGAAGCAAGACTATAAAGAGGCGGGGAAACTTTTCGAAAAAGCGGCCATCAAGGGAAATAGCGATGCTCAATTCGATTTAGGAAGAATCTATGAACACGGCTTGGGCGTGGCAAAAGATCCTGGTCAAGCCTACGGCTGGTATCTGGTTTCCGCTTCCCTTGGAAACGACCGGGCTGTTGACGAGATAAATTCCTGGAGGAGCTACCTCAACGTTGAGGAGTTAACGCAAGCGCATGAGTGGGCGACCTCTTACGAAAATCAAATCGCCATCGCAAAAAGCCGCGAAGAAGCAAAGCCCAGTCACCGTTGAGGGTCACATGCATGTTATGGCTCGCTAGTTTGAAGGCGTTGGACCAACGGCGATAAAATGCCCGCCCACAAGTCGTGTTCGTTTAGCCGTTGAGGCGTTCCTTCATTCGTCAAAAATGTCAGACCCCACGGTAAAAGTCGCGGGGGAAACAGGTGCAAAAGTGTGACGCCTCCGTGGTCATGCGATCCTTCCTATAATTAGTCAATGGCTTCCGACAATCAGCTTGCGCCAGTCACCACGGAAAACGTGCTGACGGTATCGGACCTGCGCAAAGAATACGAAAAGACCGTTGCGGTACACGGGGTCTCCTTTACTGTGAAACGGCACGAGATTGTCGGGCTGCTGGGCCCGAATGGCGCAGGGAAAACGACCGCTATTAACATGATTCTAGGGGTGCTTGAGCCTACGTCGGGAAACGTCAAAATTGAAGACCTGGATCTGGCGACTCAGCGGTCGCGCGCCCTGGCTCACACCAATTTCGCAGCCGTCTATGCGCCGCTTCCGGGCAATTTGACGGTTTACCAGAATCTCCGAATTTTTGGCCTGCTCTATGAGGTAAACGATCTCAAGACACGGATTGACGCTCTCCTCCGCCAGTTCGATCTCGCCAAATTTCGCGATAAGAAATGCGGCGTGCTGTCGTCCGGAGAGCAGACTCGCGCTTGCTTGGCGAAGGCCATGCTCAATCGGCCAAGACTCCTCTTGCTCGATGAACCGACCGCATCGCTCGATCCCTCCACAGCGCGGGAGATTCGGACACAAATTCGGTCGTTCGCCAGTCAAGAGTCCGTCGGCGTGCTGTGGACGTCACACAATATGATTGAGGTCGAAGATGTCTGTGACCGCGTCCTTTTTCTTTCCCGCGGCCGTATTCTTCTCGAAGGCGATCCCAAAGCGCTTCCCCGAAAGCATGGCAAAAGGACGCTCGAGGAACTGTTCATCACGGTCGCTCGAGAACCGCTGACGCTAGAGCGGGGCTAACTATGCACCCGAAACGGATCGCGGCGATCATACTGCGCCAGCTCTACCTGATGCGCGGCAGTCCTTCGCGCATTCTTCCGCTATTTGCTTGGGTCGCGATTGACGTGATTTTGTGGGGGTTTATTACCCGCTACCTGAATAGCGTGGCCACTCCCGGTTTTAATTTTGTTCCGATGCTGCTGGGTGCGGTCCTTTTGTGGGATTTTTTCGCGCGCGTCATGCAAGGTGTCACGATGGTTTTTTTCGAAGATGTCTGGTCGCGGAATTTCCTAAATATTTTTGCCACCCCGATTTCGATCGCGGAATATCTCAGCGGTCTCGTTGTCACCGGGATTCTGACGAGTTCGATTGGTCTTATCGTGATGTTCGTCTTAACCTCGACCCTTTTTGGCCTTTCATTCCTTATATATGGATCTCTCATCGTGCCGTTTCTATTGATTCTTTTTCTTTTTGGGATTGCCCTCGGCATCGTCGCCAGCGCCGCTGTTCTGCGCTTGGGGCCCGCGGCGGAATGGTTCATTTGGCCGATCCCGGCGTTTTTGTCGCCCTTTGCTGCCGTTTTTTATCCGCTAGCGACACTGCCTCGCTGGATGCAAAAAGTCTCCCATTTGCTGCCGCCTTCCTACGTGTTCGAGGGGATGCGCTCGGTTGTCTTAGGACACGAAACCTCGGGTCTACCGCTCGTGTGGGGGGGACTCCTCGCTATCGTCTACATCCTTTTAGCGTGTCTCTTTTTTAACCACACCTATCGGCAAGCCGTACGCTCAGGACTTCTTGCCCGCTACAGCGCAGAAAACGTAAATTAGTTAGCTAGCATACTACTCCTACTTGAATTCTGCTTTTCTGATGTACTAACTAATCTACGTGGATGACGACAGGGAGAGAAGTGGCCTCCGGTGGGAGCAAACCTACAAAAAGTTTTTTGGCTCGGTTGCGGGTGAGGAAGGATCGCTGCCACGAGTACCACCAAAAGAGATAGCTCGCCGCATTCACCCAATAGAATGGAAGCTTGAGGAGATCCGAGGTGGCAATCCCCACCCAGAGCACAAAGAGGCCAAAAAGCGCCAGCCCCGCATAGGCGGCTAGACGAAGCACGACAGTGGCTTCGATTAGGAAAACGGAGACTTCTGTGGGTGTGCGGGTCGGAGCGGAGCGCCATCCGAGCCGCGCGACTTGTGCCGGGTCCACCGGCCCCCCGCGCCACCATCGATTCACAAATTGACGATCGCGTCGAAACACCCCATAGGCAAGGGCAACGTGAGCGAGTGTCAGTGTCGGCAGGATCCAAGGCCAGTCTTGCATCAGAGCCCAGCCCTCGGTTGACTGAAGCTTAAACAGCCGGTGCAGCAGTACGCCGGCAATCGCCATACCCAGGCCCATAAAACCAAGGAACCCCCAAACGCGGGAAAAGGAATAGTCCTCTAGAACGACGGTTACATCATCAGGCGTCACAGGGGTTGTTTGCGTCATGTTGGGTCCTCCATTCAAAATGAACATTACAATTCTACACGAAGAGGCTACGGAAAATCCCCTTGCGGCGACCGCCATTCTTAGGCAGACTGGCCTATGCCATCGGCCAAAATCAGCGATCAGAAAGTCGCTTTAGGCGCCCTTCTCTTGGCTTTCTTCCTTGCCGCTGGGGTCGCCGCTCATCGCCTAAAGGAAATTCGCGCCCATAACGCGGAAATTCTGCAAGGCGGCACTGACCCCGGCCAGTGGCCCTGCGCGTCCGACGCGCGAATCTTCTGCGCGGGGGTGCCAGAAGGTGGAGGGCACGTGAACGCTTGTCTTGAGGAGCACGCGCGCGATCTGTCTCACGGCTGCGCCCAATTCCGAGAAAACACCGATGGCGCCGACGATTGGGTGGGTGCATGCGATCCCGAACTGCGCTCGCTGTGCGCCGGGCGGCATCACCAAATGCAATGCTTAAAAGAAAACCAAGGCGCGCTTTCGGCGCATTGCCGCTCTCGAATCAGCAATTACGAGGAGGAAGATCATTGGCGCCGCGCCTGCGCCGAGGACGCCGCTCAGTATTGTCCGAATTCGAATCAAGACGACTCACGCAAATGTTTGACAAACCACTTCAGTCAACTGACTCCCAGCTGTCGTGCCTATTACGGCTCGCAATATCCATCGAGATCCTAATCGGCCGAACAGAACAGGGCGTCGTGATACAATCCCTTAAAATATGAAGATCGGGCGTAGAAACATATCCTTTTGGAAGGTGATCGGCTACCTCGTGTTATGGTCGATCGCACTGGCGATTCTGGTCCCCTCCGTCTATCTGTTCTCCTTACCCTACGTTCCGGCTCTGCGGACGAGAAACCCTACGAAGACCACCTTGATGGAGCTCAGGGAAAAACAAGCGCAGCAGATCGGGAAAGATATAAAGATTAAGTTCATTTGGAAAAATCTCTCTGAGATTTCGCCATATCTGGTTCATGCGGTTTTGCTTTCCGAAGACGATATGTTTTATCAGCATAAAGGATTTGATATGGAGCAGATTCATGTGGCCATGAAAACAGACTGGGAGAAAAAACGTTTTGCCTATGGCGGCAGCACAATCACGAATCAATTGGCTCGCAGTCTTTATTTATCGCCGCGTAAAAACCTCCTTCGCAAAGCGAAAGAGGCTTTAATCACCGTGCTCTTGGAGCGCTATCTCACGAAGCGCCGCATGATGGAGCTGTATTTGAACGTCATCGAATGGGGACAGGGGGTCTTTGGCGCCGAAGCGGCTGCCCGAGCCTATTTTCAGAAATCGGCCAAGGACCTGAGTCCGGACGAAGCCGTAGCGCTCGCCTCGATTTTGCCCAGCCCAAGACGCTGGAGTCCGGTGAGCGAGCAGGCTTTTATGGCGCGCCGCCGCACGCGGCTCTATGCCCGGATGCGCCGCGCCGGGTATCTGCCGACCTCCATTTCGACGGGACCGCTCGTGCCGGATGAAATTCAACGCCTAGCGATCGAAGCCAATCAATTTTTACAATTGCAAATTTCCGAAGAAAATCCGCTTCAAGCCCCTCCGGAAGACTACTCGCCGCTCGTTTCGTCTCCGACTCAAACAGAGGATGGATTGTACGAACCGGCTCACGAAACCGCTCCTCGGAAATAGATAACAGAACTTCA
>JBBSDO010000071.1:0-12261 GCA_038241515.1 Elusimicrobiota bacterium
TAATTGGGAGCAATTTTCCAAACGTTCTCGTACTCCTGCATCGCCAAGTCGACATCGCCAGGCCGCCACCGATCCGTATAGACATTCCCTAGAAAGTAGTAGGCCATAATGTAGTTGGGATTCAGTTTAACGACTTTGTGGTAATTCTCGATCGCCGCGTCCCAGTTTTGCTGCTTGGAGAAGAAGATGCCTCGGTTGTGGTAAACGTCCGCCATAAAGTAGCCCCAAAATACATTCAGCGGAAACAGCATGAGACCGAAGAGAGCGAGGCCATACACCTTTTTTGCCGATCGACACACCCGATAGAGGGCCCAGAGAACCCCGCCAACCGTAAGATAAAATGCGGCCCAAGAAATCGCCCACAACAATTGATCCCCCGCACTCGATGTCATGAAAAAGGCGCCTTGAGCATCGGCGAATTCATTCCAAATTTTGTACGTGAACAAGCATATCAGGCTGCCCACGGCTACCAACCCGGCCCAGCGCACAGGCTCCGGATGGCTGCTATCCGCCTCCCCCCCCTCCGGTTGCCTTTGCTCGCGAAGGGCGTCCGTCTGGGCCATGGGATCATGGACGACAAGCGCGCCTATCAATCCAGCCAGAAGCCATAGGAAAATCCCGGACGACACAAAACGGAGGCTCACGTCCATTAAATTGTGCATGAGCATGCCCCAGAAAGCGGCGAGACAACCCAGCATGTAAAAGGCTCGAGGATCGTCCGCCATGCGTCTCTTGCCCGTCGCGGGATCTCGCACGGAGAGGCCTTCTGTAAATCGAGCGAGGGCTCGTACTCCTAGAATAGAGAAACTAGCAATCATCCATAGGAAAATACCAAAACCGATAATCCCTTCATCTTGTAACACTTCCCAGTATTCATTTTCAGAATGATCCGTTTCCGTATTGTGCTTGTTTTCAATATGAAAGATCTGAGGGCGCCGGAATGCCGGGTAAAGAATTCGGAAAGATCCGATTCCATTTCCCCAAATGGGATGCATGAGCGCCATCTCCCAGGTAGAAACCCAAGTGCAGACTCGAAAGCGCACTGAATCAATACGGTCGCGGGATAGTGAGCCGACCCCGACCGTGCAAATGAGCAAGGTACCCCAGGCGGCGGATTGAATGGACTTCTTCACTTGAGCGGACTTAAACTGAGAGAAATAACGCAATACAAGCATCCAAAGAAGGACAAAAGCCGATGCGTATCCAATGTAGGCGCCTTTCGAAACGGTAACGACCACACAGATTGTCGTCAGAAAGAAGAGCACACCTAAAAATCCAAACCGAAAAGTGGTCCAGAGCATAAATCCGATGATGATCACGAAAAAGAATAGAGTGAACCATTCCTGCATATGGACAAATGCCAAAATCGTCCCCAATTGCCAGATAACGGCTGAAACCGCAATCGCCAGACTCGAAAATACGAGAACAGACAAGGGCGAATCGGCGTTTCTCTTCAGCATGAGCGCCAAAATTACTGGCGTCAAGATAACCAGGAAATTACCAAAGAAATTAGGATTTCCGAAGGTGCTAAAAGCGCGATCCGAAAAAGCCTGGCGCCAAACAAACGGGTCAATTCCTGCACTTGGCAAAGGAAACAAACGCGCGTCGACATGCTGCATGAAGCCGTAGATCGTCGCAATCGCCGTAGCCGTGAGGAGGTAGAAGACCATTCGTCTAAATCGTTCCAGCGTATTGATCTCACGAACCGCGATCAAGGCAAAATGAATATAAAAGACGCGGCGCAGACACTCGTCGATACTCGGTCCACGGTAGGCGGCATGAGAAAAGGACAGGAGACCGGATGCCAGAGCCGCCAATAAAGGAGCAATAATCGGGAGGTACGAACGCCAACGCCGATCGCGATCAGACAGAATGGTGAAATACCAAAAAGCAATAAGAACCGTACCTAACATCTGAACGACGGTAATTTTTACTTGAGCCGAATCATACGTATGAAGGTAAAAACTAATGGAGGTTAGAAGATAAAGGAAAGGGAGGCCGATACTAAGTAAGCGGCTTGAAAGGCGTGCTGAAAGGCGGTCAATCATACCGCAATGAGATTTTGAAGCACGTTGAAAACTATAGCAGATTTTGATGTTTTACTTAACTGGCGGGCTGCTGCAGCGCGATGTGATGTTCGTCTGAACCCGGGTGTTTTGCTTTGAATCGTACGTTTAAACTGACTCGATGCGTTAACCCTAAATCCCCTAGGGGCACGAAGGCATAATCCAACGACATCGTCCCGAATCGCATACCGATTCCAGCTGTGAAATCGGAAAGGGACCCCAAATCGGGCCGCGTGAGAGCGTAGCGGTAACCCAGACGCAGTGAAAACATTTTTCGGGGCGTGACTTCTGCCCCGACATCAAACTCCCCCGAGGTATCTTGTCGCTTAACAAAATCGGTCGAAAGGAGCCATTGGGCAAAAGGTTGTCCAGAGATCCCGGCACGAAAAGTCCAGGGGAGCTTTACGGCGGCGTCCGCGAATTTGCTGGCAATACCTAAATTCAATAAAGAAGCGCCCAAATTCCACGACCTCTCATCGTTTGCTTGATATATCACGCCGAAGTCCGCGGCCCCACCATTCGACGAGGCATCCGCCAGCGACTCTCGGAGCAATTTGAGCGTCGTGCCGACCAAAAGGTCATCGGTCACGGGGCCCGCCCCACTCACTCCCAAAGCCATATCGTAAGTTGAAAAACGGCCGGTTTCCGTAAAACCGTCCCCTCCCGGCTGAAGCGTTGCCACGGTTCGTGTAATATCTCCGACGCGTAAGTAATTCGCCGAAGCACCCCAACTGAATCTTTCGTGGCGACCGGCATGCCCATAGGAGGCTTCTTCTTGAGTTATGCTGTCTACGTAGCTTAAATGCTGGAAGGAAGCCTGAGAGGCCGCCATAGTGGCAAGGCACGCTGGATTATACGCTAGGCCCTGAACATCATTGGGCACGGATACGAAGGCTTGCCCCATTCCAGTGGCCCGCGCTCCCGCAGGTATGTTGAGAAAGGAAAAAGCCCCCGTCCCGCTGCTTACCGCGAACGAGGATTGCGTGAAAAAGAAGAAGGCTCCTACAAAAGCGCAAGTGATCTTGGGTGATTTAGATTTCATTCGGGAACCAAGCGACACATCGAGTATATATAGCAGGGCATTCATCAGGGGTCAATATAAGAATGCGCGCCAATTCGCCTAATTTAAGAAACTGTTACAAACTGCAGCTTGATTTGGCGGGGAAGGCCATTGCGGAAAGTACCTGGCGGTATTTGTATGGTTACTCGTAATCAAAATCGTTGAAGGGGAACCGAACACCGTAAGCCAACACTCAAGCCTACGGTCTATCGCGGCCCTTTCGATTATTCGCTAGCTCCCAACGCATAATCTATTCCCCGTGATCTGATTTCCAACATAAAAATGGAGCCGGGGATCGGAATCGAACCGACGACCACCTGTTTATGAAATCCCTGGGACATCAGAAACGAAATCCATGAATCCTCTTGATTTTATATATGAATTCCAAGATCGTCGAATTTCGGTAACACCCGTACTTGCAAGATGAACCCCCAGATTACCCAAGTTTCGAGCAGGTCAGTTGCAGGATTCCCGCTTTTTGTATTACAAGAAAATTGCAAGTTCTTCGGTAATTAATTACATGATGGTTCGCCGAATCCGTCCACTAATCGCCGTTGGAGGAGGATTCCTCTAGACTAAAATTATTTTTCTCCAGAGTTTCGCTTGTTATTATCGACTTTCCTCGCGAATGAAACGAGCCCTTCATTTTGTATATCGGTTCAAGATAATAACGCTCCGACCCGCCCTCGGAATAGAAAATTCCCGCAACTTTGAACCGCCATCCACGCTCCTTATTTAGCGATTGAGGAGTTATAAAGCTTTTGGGCAGCCCGGAGATGATCGCTATGTTCCCCGAATAATCTTCTATGCCAGGATTGGCTTCCACCCAATGCACCGTAAATTCCTTCGATAACTGAATTGGCTTCCAGACCGCATTCTCGATCGGGCGGCAACCGTCTAGAATTAAATCTCCATCGTTCCAAACATTAAATATCCAGGTTCGAAAGTCTTTGAATTGATAAACTCCCTTCGACAACCTAATGATCCTGACGAAATGGGTGTCCGTCATTCTCTGGTCGATTTCCTCTCCGAAGTAAAACCTTTGATCAAAGCTGGCTGGTATCTCAATATCACTTCCCGCAGGGCGTGCGTCTTGAAACTCCGAAACGGACATCATATGAGTCAACTTGTCTGCTGATGGACTATTTGAGATGCGGTAAATTTGAACTAGAAAGCGACTCTCTATCGCTTCAGGAAGCTTAACGATGATTTTCTTTGAATGAATTTCCACCCATGCCGAACACGGCTCAGTAACTGAGAGTAACAATCCTATGAGGGGTACTGCCATTGCCAATAGTCGGGATTTTCGCAGGAGCATCCTTAATCTGATTGCAGAATTGGTCATCTCATGCCTCCTGCGGGCTCTTCACTATTTTTCCTGAGCGGCTTGTCTGGCCCAAGATTTCAAGAAAGGACTCGGATCCTGGCACATCGTTTTCGGAAAACACTGCTATTCCCACCGCTAACCCACCAATTCCCAGTTATATCGGCGTATTTGGCGAAACTTCACAAAAAATGGAGCCGGGGATCGGAATCGAACCGACGACCACCTGTTTACGAAACAGGTGCTCTACCAGCTGAGCTACCCCGGCATTAAATTTGAAATTGCGCTAAATTTAATGCTGATGTTACAATTTTCGCTTCGTCCGAAAAGTCCAAATGTTGCAACTTTTCGGGAAATGTTGCAACTTTGTTGCAACACATCACGCAACCGACCACTTAATGGAATTGGCGCCGTGTTGCAACTTGTTGCAACTTTGTTGCAACTTTTCGGCGCTCGTCACCCCATCAATCTTCTGAACGGCATCCTTCAGGTCCGCTGCGGCAAGGTGCCCGTAATGCGCTTGCGTCACACTGACTGAACTGTGCCCCACAAGCTGGCTGACCTTGTAGATGCTTTCACCTTTCGCCAGGAGTCGCTGAACGAACGTATGTCGCAAGACGTGCCAGGCTTCACCCTTTTTGATGGCCACCCCGGCGGCCTGACAACACCGCTTGAAATGTCTCAGTAGGTATTCGTACGCCCACCGCTCTTTTGGATTGTCCGATTTCGTGATCAACCAGGATTCAGGAGTTTTCCCCTCCAGCAATCCCCTTGCGAACTCGATCATGTTCGGACTCAGGTGAACGTAACGACTGCGCCCATTCTTGCTATCGGGTAAAAACACTTGACCTTGAATCAAGTCAACGTCCTTTACCCGCATGTTCATCAGCTCTTCAATCCGGCAACCGGTGTGCAGGCCCGCCACGTAGTACGGCCACAACTCCGCATGACTGCGAAACGCCTGCTCCAGGGCAAGCAATTCCTGACTGTAGAAGAACCGCACGCGCGGTTTCTGTACTTTCTTCAACGGCACCATCAGGGCAGGATTCTTGCCTTCCCATTGCCCCTCCGTAACCAACCGATTAAAGAAACTCCGCAGGCTCGCGTTGTAATGCCGAACCGTATGATCGGTCACGGACTTCACATACGGCGTCGCTGCATGACGCAACTCGCTTAGGTTGTCCAGGAAGGAGCGGATCATATCGGGCGTCATCTCTGACACCCTGATTTCGCGCTCCCGGTCTCGGTTAAAGAAGTTAACGGCCAACTTTAACCGGCCTTCGTAGAAGTTCTCCCGCAAGGTCGAGCAGTGTGTGGTTAAAAACCAATCCACGGCTGCCCGTACTGTGAGGTCGTTCCCGATCCCCTTGGCCGTCGCGCCGGCTCCCAGTTCCCGTTCTTTCTGTTTCCTGGCGACTTTCGCCTCTTCACAACTCAGAAACCCGCTTTTGAAGACGGTGATTCCTTTGTGTTGGAATCGGAATCCCCATCGCTTCGTGCGGGTATCCTGAAATACACTTCCACTGCGCTGCTGTGTTCGCTGCTTGTGTATGGTGTTCATAGGCCTCCTTTATTAGGCCCTGCCACCACACCTTCCCGACGGTCCAGATTATACTGGTTTCCGTGCAGGAAAGCATCGATTTCCCATCGATCCAATAACCAAATCCGGCCAAATTTATGGCCCGGTATCCGGCCTGTTGTGACATGCTCCCATAGCATTTTGCGGGACACGCCCAAGTAGGTGGCGGCCTGCTTTAAGGGCAAGTAACGTGAGGTCGCTTGGTCAGGCATTGGGATTGGTTTCCGCGTTAACGACCAGTGCGAGGTCCGGGCCTTTAGATAGCGGGAGATCGTTCAAAAAATGCCCGTTTATCCCCTTCCGTGCGAGGATTAAGGCCCGGGATTTTGAGGCTTCGCGAAGCCTTTCTTTAACAACCTCGCTTACCTGTCGCTTCTGCCGGGCCTCGATCGATTTCAACGCTCTGTGCAGGTACTTGTTCGGAACTTTGAAGCACGTGGCTTCATCGCAGTCCTGCACGACATCGCAATCAGGGCCCGCCATGGCTCGCAAATGCTTCGCCTGCTTCGAACGCTTGGAAGGAATCGAAATAACGTCTCCATCCGCGTCGGTGCGGGTACACCAGCTATGATAAAAGGCGACAACCAAATGCGTCTCGCTGTAAGGCCAGAGGGCGCCAGTTCTCCCTTTGATTTCATAGTAACGCCATTTCTCAGGATAGTCCCTTCGCCGGTAAGACGGGTCTAACGAAATCTTATACGTGTCACCACATTCGATTAGCAGATCCATCGCGGATTTCCTCCTTTGAGTGAGGCATGGTGGTCCCCTCAATAGTTCGAGCCAGAAGGGCTCAAGCTGCATTTCTTAAACGGTTAGTGGGAGAAAGAATTTTGGCGACGACGGATAGGTGTCACGGGCTCCGTTTCTTGTTCATCACATGCCAGACGTCACGCAGGATAAGTTGCGCTCTGAAGAGACGGGACTTGACGGTGCCGACCGGCCAGTCGAAACGGCGGGCGATTTCCTCATGCGGCACTCCGTTCACGTAATGCCATGTCAGCAACTGATGGAAAGGTTCGGGGACCTTGTGAATGGCCCGACGCAGGAGCGCCGATTGCTTAGCCGGAGAAACTTCCGGCTCCGATAGTTTTCGTGCCTCGGCGACTTGGGCGATCGCGGCCTCGTCTTCTTCCCTCACCTGTTCCAGCGGGATCGTCTCGCGCTGTCGCCATTTGTGATGCATTTCATTTTTGGCGATCGAATAAATCCACGTGAAAAAAGTTGATTGACCTCGGAAGTTGGCGAGTTTTTGAAATGCCGTCAAAAATGCCGCCGAAACGGCATCTTCGGCCTCGTCGGCGTTTCGGGCATGGCCCTGCATGTCGTGGACCAAAGGCTCTTTGTATTGTCTGACGAAAACGTCAAATGCGCCGCGGTTGCCTCCCAGGGCGGCCCGCGCCATGAGAACTTCGGGATTGTTGGATAGGCCGAGGGGCGAAATCTTTTCAGCGAGGCAGGAGCGAACCCGTTCCACCAAATCCGGGCCATTAAGGGGTTTGGAGACATAGTCGCTCGCGCCCGCTGAGAAGCCCTGACGCCATTCATCGGGCTGCCGCCTGACGGTCAACATCAGTATCGGGAGTTTGGCCCACATCTCTTCCTGGCGCAGCTGCTGACACAGGGTATATCCATCGCCATCAGGGAGATTGATGTCCAAGATCATAAGATCCGGTCTGAACGCTTCAAGCTTACGTCGGGCTTCCGCCGTGGTGCCTGCGACCTCGACCCAAAATCCCGCTTCAGTCAGGATATCAGACACAAGCGTCTGGTACATTTCTTCGTCTTCCACGTATAGAATTTTCGCTTTTGGCATGATTGATTCTCCTTGCACTTAATTACCGCGAACAGCCAGCGCGGCGGGAAAATGGCTGACCGGCAGCGTGAAAACGAACTCGCTTCCTTGCCCCGGCTCGCTTTTGACGCCGATCTCGCCGCCATGGAGCTCAACCAAAGCGCGGCTCATGGCGAGCCCTAGTCCCGATCCTTTGGCGCCCTTCACTTGGGCGCGGGCCGTCTTAACTTGCTCAAATTTATTGAAGATCCGCGCCTGATCCTTTGGCGCAATACCGATTCCCGTGTCTTTGACCGTAACGCGCACATCGGCGTTCGCAGACGTCAACTGAATTTGGATGCGCCCTCCTTCCGGCGTGAATTTCATCGCGTTTGAAAGCAGGTTGGTCAAGACTTGGCGGATTCTGTCGGGATCGATGAGAGGTCTCGGCAGAGAGGGGCCGGCCAGTAATTGACAGGTCAAATGTTTCTCTCGAAATTTGAACTCAAAAACCTTTACTACGTCCTGAGCGAGACCGGCCAGGTCGGTCGGCCGGCGGTGCAGCGATAGTTTGCCGGTCTCAAAGTAGGCGACATCCAACAAGTCGTCGACAAACCGCTCCAGACGGACGCAGCTCAGACGAATCGGTTCTAGGTTGGCCACCCAGCTCTCTGGCGAGTCACCCCGTTTGCGGACGACCTCGATGCGGTCAAGATACGATTCGATAGCCGCCAGCGGTGAACGAAACTCATGGCTGACGGATGCGACCAAATCATCCTTCAACTGGTCTAGTTCCGCGAGTTTACCGGCCATCGTCAAGCAGCTTCGGGACAAGAATCCTATTTCGTCCTTCCTGTGTTCCAAAATCCCTAGGTCGATGTCCCACTTTCCTTTTCCAAGGCGTTCAAAAGCCTGGGAGAGCTGACCAATTGGGCGCGTCCACGAGAGCGCCATCCCCAACGATCCCAACAAACCGAGGAATAAGGCCGCCAGGGCGACCGTCGCGACGCGTTTGCGTAATTGGCTCAGCCTGGCTTGCAACGCTTCATCCAAGAGCTTTTGGGAAAAAGTTACGGAGGCCGTGCCGAACCGATGTGCTCCGAGAATCACGGGTTGACTGACGATCAGCGCGTAGGCAGGCGCAGGGACCAATGTATCGGCGATTTGACCAAAGCGTTGTGGGTCTGAATGGGCGCGAATATGGCCTTTTGTATCGATGACGCTGGCGCTCAGCATTTCGGGGTTCCACGTCAAGAGCAGGTGCGCGTATTTGGCCATGAGTAGGTCGTCATCGGCGACAAAAGCCTGCTGGGCGATATGCACAAGACTCTGAAGGAGGCTCTGCTGCTGCGCCCGAGCATCCTGACGGATTTGCCGTTCCTCGCTCCAATAGTAGAGCGCGCTCAAACAAAGAATGGCTGCCAAGAGCAAACCGGACACCATCAACGCCAACTTTGGAAAAAGACGCATCCTGCACCTCCCTCCCGTTATGGGAGTTCTTTGGAGAGAACCAATTCTCTCTCAACTTTGTGCACCGCTTCAGTAATCTTGGGATTGTCCGGATCCAGACGCTGGGCGATGTGCCACTCCCGGACGGCTTGCTCGGAGTCCCCGCCGACATAAGCGATGACGCCCGCCTCATAATGCTGCTGGGCGGCTGTGGGATCGACTTGACGGTTCTTCTGCGTGTCGATCTGCTGCAGGTATTGGCGGGCCTGAGGATGAGTCGGATCAAGCGCCAGGACTTCCTTAAAGGACGCCTCCGCTTCGGCATAGGTCCCTTTTTCAAGGCTTCTCAAAGCTTTAGCGAAAGCGTGGGTCACTTCTTGACGCTTGGATTCGCTGAACTCGCTCATGCGCTTGCGTTCAACCGCCGCCTCCGACTGCACCAGGTAGGCGCCTAGCTGCGAAAATTCCGGATTGATGAGTGCCACCTGGCGGAAATCTTCCAGCGATCTGTCGAAATCGTGTGCGTCGAATGCCGCCAGTCCCTCGGCAAACAAATCACGCGCCCGATGGGCCTGGCGTTCGTCATCCAGATGCTGGCGTGCGATCTTGTCATAGGATTCAAAATGTAGGAGGGCCACCTGTCGAGCAATCTCCGGGAGAGGAAGACCGGGATCAAGCGCGCTCCGTGCCTGGCCCCAGGCCGCCGCAGCAGGCGCGTAATCGGCCTGAGCGTAAGCATAAAATCCTTCGAGTGTGTGTCGGTCGACGGGATCCCAGGCTTTGCGGGTATCCAACGCTTCGCGGATCTGGCTCTGTAAATTACTCAAAAGCTGTTGGGCTTCTCGGTCGTTCGGGTCTTGCGCGATTACCTGCAGCACCAGGTCGTCCGCCGCCGCCAAATGCCCTAACTGCGCTTCGATCTGCGCAATGTTGCATTGCGAATGCCAGCCCTGCTTTTGACGGTTTGCTTCGGCCGCCGTCGTCTGACGCAAGGCTTCGTCCACGACGCTGGAGTCTTTACGGTGATCGTCCAAGAGTCTCGAAGAAGCCGTCAAAATCGTAAATCGATCATCGTGCGACCGGCGTGCTTGCTGCGCTTCGAGCTTCCGCACGATTAAATTCACATAGGTGTGCGCTTCTTTATTGGAAGGGTCCTCGGTGAGGACGTGCAGGAAATGGCCTAAAGCCGTCGTCCAGCGCTCTGCCTGATAGGCCTGGACTGCCTGAGTGAGTTCAGACGACACCGCCCCCGGCAGATCAGCCCACGCCTGAGTGAGCAAGCAGCCCGCGAGAAGGCCAGCGATAATGGAAAGGCGGCTTTTCACGATTTCTGGCAGAACACCATCGTGACGTAAGGGGGCAGATTGGATTCCGTTGTAACGCTGTGCAGATGGTCGGCACGTGCAAAGTTGTCCGAGTGGCTACCGGACCCTTGGGAGTCTCCGAAAAGCCATTGATTGGTGGCGATATCCGTTGCCGCTCCGAGGGTGTGACTGTGCGTGGCGCTTCCGCCGGTCGGTCCGTAAGCGGTTCCTCCGCGCGGGAACGCACCGGCATTATTCAGGGGCGAAAATGGCGCCCAGCCGCCCGGGCAAGAACCAGGAAACATCGCGACCAAGTTCTGAGGTATAGCTGCCACCGCATACAGGTTCGCGTTCAGCGGTTGGTTCGGGGCCAGGATTTGTCCTTCGATGGACACTTGAATGAACGGTGTGTATTGCTGCCAATTAATGGTCGGATCGATCGGCAACTGCACAGCGAACAATCCGTTAGTGACCTTCACGTTCGGGATGGAAATGGGCACCGTAGCAGGAATGCTCGCGCCTGCGCCATCCACGAAATTGAACTGCATGTTTTTGGTTCCGTTGACGGGTACGCTTTTCTGCTTGAGCGTTCCCTGGAAAGTAATCTGGGACGGCATGGCCCACAGCGCCGTGCCGAGTGAGAGTGTCGTGAAGAGTAGGATTAGTTTTTTCATGGTCGTCTCCTTAATAGACTCGAGCGCTTTAGCGTATGAGCATGAGTTTGCCGTTCTTGCTGTCGGCGGAGGATTCCACCCGCCAGAGATACACACCGCTGGCCGCATGAGCGCCGCCGGAGGTGTTGCCGTCCCATTTTTCTTGACCGACGGGCGCGGCGAGATCGGAATGGTGTAATTCACGCACCTGTCCACCGCTTAATGTGTAAATCTTGATATTGCATTCGGAAGGGAGATTACTGAAGGTGATTCCGCCTTCCTCCGTTCCCGTTTGGCCCGAGCCCGTACCCGCGTTAGGCCCACGCGGCCGCCAGGGCAGAGGAAAGACAAAAACAGCGGACGCATCGCCGCTCGCGCTGCCCATCAGCGCATAGGCGGAAAATTGCGTGACGGCTCCGGCCACACCGGCCCCATCGGGACGGCTGTCCGGCATTTTCACCCACAGCGAATGAACCGAATCGAGCGTCCAGAGCGACAACGTTTGTGTATGAATCGGGACCCCGGCACCGCTGACCAGGCCTTGGTTGGCGTTCGAGGTAATGGAGAAGGTGATGGCTTTGGACAGACTCATCGGCCGCCCGTCTTGGTTGTAGGCGGCGATTTCATCAAAGGCCAAGGGCGTTTGGTACGCCCCTCCGGAAGCTTGCGCCTTCTGCGTGGCCGCTTCGAGAATTTTGGGATCCACCTGAAGCGGCGAATGGAGGGGATCTTGACTCACCAGCACATACGAGTAGTCCGACAAGGAATTCATGGGAATATCCAGGTAAAGCGAAGGCGTGCCTGCCAAGCTGGCGGCTTGAGCGACGCCGAGGATGGGAATGGGATGAAGAACGACATTTTCTTGATGGGGGTCGAGAACAGTGCTGAACTGGACATGCGAATCTTGATCGAGCGCAAAGCCGTCAATCGACTGTAATTGACTATTGGCCACCACATCTAGCAGCGCGTTCCCTGGCCAGGCCGCTTGTGGGAAGATCGTCACCGTAGTCCCGGCGACTGCATATGTATAAGAGGAAGGCACGATGACATTTTGA
>JBBSDO010000072.1:0-12239 GCA_038241515.1 Elusimicrobiota bacterium
GTAATCAAACACACTAGTGATTTGCGGTGGATTTCAGACGCGAAGAAAAAGCGGCCTTCTACGAGGCGAATTCGATAAATAAGCGGGAATCGATCGTCGATGCCCAAAAGCAACGTTTTAGCACTCCGCATCGGACTGCGAACCTCTTTTTCGGTCCTGAGGCGAGGCATGATAGAAACAAGTTGAGGGTCACGTTGAAGTTCTCGTATGTCGTCCATTCCCAGTACACCCACTCGCGCTGTCGTGGGATCAAAATTAGGTGTTACGAAAAAGACCTGCAGTCCTTGAATCCGGGTGAAGTCATCTATCTCCTGGCTTGTCCCAGAATGTATCGCTAGCACCGCCAATACCGTGAAGAGCCCAAAGAACACGCCGGCCACAGATAACATTGACCGCATGGGTCTGGAGCGCCACACGAGAAAGGCTTCAGCGATGTAAGCGGAAATCACGCCGCCGCCTCGAGCCGGCCATCCCGCAGCGCTATGACGCGGCTTGCCTGCCGAGCTATTGACGGATCATGCGTCACGATAATCACAGTTCTACCTTCGCGATGAATCTCGTTTAACAACCCGATCACGTTTGCGCTGTTTTCGGAGTCCAACGACCCTGTCGGTTCATCCGCCAGAACGAGCGCTGGATCATTCACCAGGGCTCGGGCGACGGCAACCCTTTGCTTCTCCCCCCCCGAGAGGGTGTGAGGGAATGCATCGGAGAGACCGGTAAGACAAAATCGTTTCAGGAGCTGATCAACCTTATCGACCTGGACGGTTCGTCCTGCATAACGGAGGGGTAAAGCGATATTCTCCCTTACCGTAAGTTGGCGGATTAAGTGGAAAGATTGGAAAACAAATCCAATGGAAGTCGCTCGGCGAAGGGCGGCTTCCCGCGCCGAGAGGTCCAAAGTAGATTGTCCGAAGAGCGAGATCCGGCCCGTTGTGGGACGATCTAAGAGCCCGATGAGGTGTAACAAGGTCGACTTTCCGGAACCCGAGGGGCCTGTGAGAGCGACGAACTCGCCTTCGCCTACTGTTAATGAAATCTCGTTAAGGACGGCTATTTCGCGTGTCCCCGCATTCACGATCCTTCGGACCGCGTCCAGGGAAACAACTTCAATCATGGATTCTGACAAACGATCCCTCTGTCCACGTGGGATCAACCTGTCTGCAAATCAATGTTCCTTCGAAAGTCCCACTTATAAGCTCCGCTTCGTCCGGCGTGATTTGCCCCAGGAGGACCGGTATTCGGCGAAGACGGTGCCTTGTTGATACCTCCCACACCAGCGCAGTCCCATCAGAATTATCGATCGCCGTCAAAGGCGCGTGGAGCGTTGGCGGGCTCTTTCCAACCTCGATGCGAACATCGGCTGTTAGATTTGGAAGAAGGGGGAGATTCTCCGTACGGTCCAACTGCAGGATCACAGGAATTTGCAACAACGCGGTGCCTTCCGCCTGTGCCCCGATCCGGATCACATGAGCCTTTAATGATCGCGCCCCGAATGCCTGTAATGTGACTTGAGCGGGTTGGCCGGGTTTGATTTTAGAGATATCCTGTTCATCGACACGGGCCACGATATGGTATTCGGAGGGGTCGGCCAAGGTGAGCAGCTCCCGCCCCGCCGTCACATCGCGATCATCGTGGAGATTGTCCGAAACTATTGTTCCGCTGAAGGGCGCATACAGTATGTTTTTCTTCCAACGCTCGCTTTCCAAGCGGAAAGCCGATCCCGCCAATGCCAAATCTTCCCTCGCGCGCTGCAGAGTTCGTTCTGCATCGTCCACCGCAGAATGGGGTACAGCCTGTCCACCGAAGAGTGTTTTTTGAGTCCTTAAATCTTTTTCGGCCCGCGCAACGTCGGACTGGGCATTTGATAGGCCTACCCGCTTAGTTTCGTAGTCCATCTGAACTCGACCGCGCCCCAATTCCAAGAGAGGCTCGTCTTTGTCGACGTGCTGGCCTTCCTGAAAGGTCTTACGAAGGACCGGCGCGTCGAAGGGCGCTCTAAAAACCATACTTTCTTTAGCTTCCAATCGGCCCGACGCACGGATCGTTAAAATTAGCGGACTCCGCGCCAATAAAAGGGTTCGTACATCAACGGCATTGCGCGGTGGCAGGACCGCCAAGTTGTATGCGGATGTCAAAATCATGAGAATTAAAATGTAAAAAGCATGACGGATCAGCATTGCAATCGGTTTCATAAATACCGGATGACTTCGATAAGTGCGAAACCGACCAGCCAAACGATTAAGGAAACGAAGATGGCTCGTTGCACCCCGCAACCTTTACATCTGTGGAGAAGTATGGCCAGCAGCCCTATGGCCCACAATTCGAAGACATCTAGGCGCGCCGCCCATGCCGGAGCCTGTTTCCAAAATAGAATTGGGCTGCACGTCACCAAGAACGGTGAAAGAGCAGTGATGGCAGCTACAATTCCCCCGACAATCAGGCGTAAAAGAAGGGGAAGCGAGGCCAAAGAGATAATTCGAGCGCCATTGATCCAAGACAATTTAAGATCGAGGATGGATGCAGACACCACAAGAACGGCGCTCAGCACCACCCATAAAATTCCAGCCGTAACGAGAGCGGCACTGGCGGTGACTGATATCCCATGCCCCATCGTTAGACCAAAAAGAAGAACTGCCGTAAGGGCGAGTAAAAAAGGCACCACTATCGGCGCGTCTGCGGACTCTACGTTATAAGAGGAAGGTGCAAGCAATGCCAAAATAAAGGGTCGTGCTATTGAGGGTATTCGTATCATGATTGACGATGGGGAACGCCCTATTTCTAACGCCACTAAAAGTATCATTCAAGTCTTTTTTCCGTATTAAATCCTCATTGGGTGTTGGACTTAAGCAAGGAGCTCGCCGCGGTGAAGATCAAAGCCATCGTAGAGGCGGATAGGTCAAAATTTTTCAGTCATCTTGACCTCTCGAAGTTGGTCGAGATGTTGAAGAAGCGCCTGGATGATCGACTGTTTTTGCGACTAATTCAGAAGCGGCTCAAGGCAGGGATATGCTCTGTGATCGTCGAATTCCCTAAACATGGCGTCCAACAGCTCCCCACGTCTAGGTTGCTCCGATAGACCAGGTTCATTCGCATCAATTCCTCGCCGGCCTGTAACTTCGAGAGGGAGGACAGGATCGGATTTCAACGCGTTGTTCGATGGCACTCAAGCGGCGCGAGCATAGAGTGTCTGAACATAGGAACTGATCGACGAAGGACGGAAATATGCTCTGATCCGAGGCCAAAAATAAGCCACGACAAAAGTGCTTAACCAAAATCCCATCCAACTTAAAGAGGAATGCCGCACCCACGCTTGTGCAAATCCGGCCAATGCGATCGACGACAGCATAGATTTCAGCATTAGGCTGGGACTGTGGTGCATGAACCAACGAGCCGCCTCCGCGCCAGCGAAGTTGAGCGTAGGAGGCGCATCGTTTCCTGGCGGGGCTTCGGGAGGTCGCTGCGCTGTGCCTGGAGCTTCGTCACGCAATCCATAAAGTGGGGCAGAAAAATGAGACCAAGGGAGGACTTGGATTTTGGAACCTCTGGTCGCGAGCCGAGGTAGCGCACTCGCTGATGGAGAAAGATGAACGGCGATACCCTCTTGCGTCGCTATGAGCTCGACCCCCCGGTTGATAGGAAAGGTGAGAACGGATATACGCTCCGTGCCCGTCGCCGCTCGAAGAACGGCGAAACGGGGGTAGCTCAGAACATCGTCCCGAGATAGGAGGACGATCTGTTTCTCTCGCCACTTACCCGTGATTCCCGTGAGACCCATCAATAGCCGGTTTGTATTTTCTTCAGATGATACGTCTGGGTTATTGATAAAGTGCCAGGCCAAAACGCGAGAGGTGTTATGCTCATCGACGCCCCGGACGATCGCGAATGCCCTTTCCAAAGGAGGAAAGACGCCCACAGAAACTTCCCCACCCCAAAAGGTCCCAATTTCACGGGCCCTCCCGGCTGGCAAACTGAAGCGAAGTGGCCCCGGCCGTCGGCCCTCCGCGCGTTCATCTGAGGATTCCGCTTGTTGGAGGCTTCCATCCTTTTTATCTTGGAGGAAGAGAGTGCCGAATTCGGGGAGTTCCCATTTCGCAATGGATCGGAACCAGGGCCACAAACGACGAAAAAGCTGAAATAACTCGCCCCAACTCCCGTCGAGGATGTCCTTAGAATCAACAATCGAAGGCGTTATCATCGGAGGTGCCACTAACTCGGCTGACTCATTTCGCATTTCCAGAGGATCACGCGCCAAAAACACCTTAGGGATTTCTATCGAACCGCCATGGCGAACGAGAAACTCTCTGATACCCATTGTTTGGCCGCCGCCGAACTCGACCTCGTCAAGATAAACGTGATCATTAGTAACTCCATTTAAGGCCCATTTTCCCTCTGATCTGTCCGTGATCTCGAGAGGCCTCTGACGATAATCAGGATGAGCAAAATACCCCAAGCGCAAAATTTGGAGAATTTCAGCGCTTATGGGAACGACCGCATAGAGAGAATCCTTAGGCAGCGCAACCGGGGGAGTGGGTTTCGAAATTCTGCGAACCGTACTTATATCGGTAACTGTTCCTTTGGAGCCCGAAGTGTCAGATTTAGTGGGACGATTCCGGGCGAAATTTCTCCTTTGTTCAAATTTGCGCTGCAGCCAAAATGAAAAGGCTACGAGCCATTGAGGCAAAACCGCAATGCCGGCTTCAGAATGTCCCGGCCTACCGATAAATTGCCGTGCAGCTTTCGCGGTATCTTCAGTGGGAGTGGAGTGTGGCGTTATCGACGCCTCGTGGCGAGGCGTTGCGGCAGAAGGGGAATAGAATACCTGATCTACCTTCTCTAATTCGATTCTCGCCGTTTCCCAGTCACTGATACTCAAACGAAGCGAATCATCCTTCGACAATCTTTGCCGTCTGAATTCCCGCTTTACGGCGCGAATCATTTGAGTTTTTTCGCGAGAAGTCCGCCCAGAGTCTGTGCGAATTTGTCCAAGCAATTCCGACAACGACCCTTCCATGATGAGCGTAGCAGTGACACCCACACCGCCGCGCCGGGCCATTGCAGCGTCCAAGAGTCCTGCCAAAACCGCTGCTTTAGGTATAGGTTTTCTCCAAATCCTTCCCTCGCGTTTGCCGCCTTGCCGACCCCGGTAACTAGGGCCGCTTAAACCCTGTCGCGACAGGGAAGCGTTATAGGCCTCTTCAATTTCCGCGGAGGCAGGGACTAAAGTCTTTTTCCAAGATTCCTTTAGGTAGTAGGCGCCTCCGACCCAGCTGCCGCGAAACTCTAGGAAAGAGGCAGCGACTTTACTGGCTTCGCGGTTTCGAGGGTCCGCGCCGTTGCTGGTAGCGTCTGCCAGGGATGCAAAATGGCTCTGAAGGACTGACAGATCGCTTAGATAAGCAGCCGTCTCCGCTTCTGACACATCATCGCTGTAATCAAGATAGCCCAAAAGGTGCCGCAACGGTTCTCGCGATTTTCTTCCCATCCGGGATGTAATGGCGTGAATTTTGTCCGCCATTTTGGGGTCGATTTCCAGTAGACCATGAATCTGTTCATGACCGGACACCCGTTCTCGGTCTTTTCTCGAGTAATCCTGGGAAGAAGCTAAAACGTAAATGATTGCTGAGGATTGGTATCCCGTCGCTGTTCTAAGGACCCATTCGCGTTGAAGCAAATCCTCTTTCAGGCGTCGCACCGCTGGGTTTAGCGGCAGACCCTTTTGTTCCGCTTTAGTGAAGAACTCGGCAAACGTTTTAATCGCTAAATTGTGGCCGTCCCGATAGCCATAATCTCCCGCGAAGTGAATCTTGCCAGTACCGCGTGCGGCGGAAATCTCAGCCTGGGAAAGCACTTGCCCGCGGTAGTTCTTGTCCTCGGCAAAGATTGCGATCGCATCCAGGGCTTCACTCATTTCCGCCCCGAACCGAAAAAGAAGATGATACAGAGGCGTGTGGCCTAGACGAGCCAAATCGTAGTACTCACCCTCTGGCACCGTGCGAGTCGACATTTCGGCGGGCATGATGGAGCGGACGCCGTGCGGGTCGGATTCGGCCCTAGGGTCTGGGCTCTGCGTGGAACTGTTTGCTGTGCCATGGTTCGGCTTCGCACTGTGGATTGCGTAGATCTTCTGACCATCCGTTGTTTTAAACGGAGACACGTCAACCACTTGAATCGAGCTAGCAACCCCAAGGACAATTAAATGCGCGACTGAGGAGAGCGCCAGCGCTAGCCATCGCCGCGAGTTCCAGGGCTGAATATGGAGCGCCGTCTTCGAAACTCGTGAGGGTTTTTCAAAGATCTGCAGGGCGTCGAACCCGAGGTGGCCGGTGGCGGCGAAAAAGAGTGAAAACTGGTCGTTAAATCCAATGTCGAAAAATGTTAAAGCGAAAGGAACGTAAACGAGAAAGGCCAGAAGCTTTGGCGCGACGAAGGAGATCGTTTCCCTCCGGTTCATGGGCGTGCCACGCGTCAGAGAAAGCTCCGCATTTTTCAGCCGGGTTTCTCCCGCGATGAGGCCCGCCAAAATCCCAATCATCGTGGCGACAGCAAGCCCCGGGGAAGCAAACGCCGCGACGGTTCCGGCTCCCAATACGACACCGGTCTCAATCAAGGCCCCGGCCATTCCCCACCACGCGACCTGTTTTGGGCTTAGGTTTGCCGCCCGGCTCTCCAGGTGGCTAAGCGGGGTGTGCTGTTTAGATTTCCATGCGGCTTGGGCCTGTTTCTTAATCAGCCATCGGTAGAAAAGAGAGTTCGGATTCTTCGGGGTGTTGCTACTAGTTTTTTTCTGTTCGAGCAGCTCTCCTAGGCGGGCTTCAACGGTGGCTTTAAATGTTTCAAATTCAAGTGGTTTCAAAATCAAAAAGGGATCAGTTCTTCTGGCCAAACTGACGAATTCTGCAATTTTAACTGAGTCCAATCCCAGCATTTGCCCCGTCTTCAAAGCGCCGTTCAGTAGATCAAAGTTATTGTGGTCGAATGCCAGCGAATAGATTTGGCCTAGAAAATCAAATTCCGGATCTGAATGTTCCTGAACGATGACATTCGACGCTCCTGCACTTGAGTCAGAAGAGCTGTTCCTCGACGACTGTTTCGCCAGATCGGACGCCACAACGTCAATTTCGGAAAGCATTTGATCAGCAAATGAGTTGCCTTGTTCGCTTAGATAATTCCAAAAATGGTTTACGATTTCTTGGCGCTCTATTAAGGGGATAGAAGTCCAGGGCGTATGTTTTTTGTAGGTCGGGCTCTGCCTTAGAGCGGCTGTTTGCAAAAGTAAGACTTTATGAGCTTCTCGAAGACGTGGGTACGGCGGCGCATCCGAAGTAATGTAAACACGATTTCGAATGGGGTCCCCGTGGACTTTCGACCCGAGACCAAAGTGGGTGATACCGGGCACTGTGAAAACGTCAACGCCCTCAGGTCCATTGCCGATAAATATCGCTTTGCTGAGAATATCGGGCGTCAAAGAGTGTGCTTCTGCGGCCGACCCAAGACTGGCAATATCAAAGGGCGTTAACGTTGAATCCTTCCTCGAATGGTTGCCACGCTTCGAATCTTCGCTGGTCGGAATGTTCTCTCTGTGGGTCGCGCCCTCCAGGCGGTGCAAAGCATAGGACGGCTTGGCCCCCGGCCAGGCTTGTAAATATGGCTGGATCAACGCTTGGGTTTCAAAAGAAACGAGTGGATTTCCCAACGCGGCGTGGACCCCGTCGGATCGAATGGCCTGGGACGGGTTCGGAGCAGAGTAGGCCGACGTCCATAAAAGTGCGGAAGACAGGAGAGTGGCGGTGCCTCGTTTTGCCAGGCGAATAAGCGGTGGAGTGAGCATTCGATGGAAGAAATTCTTCTCCCGAACTAAGTGTAATCAATGCGTGTTACAGAGCTGTTTCGGCAATATTACGGGACGGTAAATTGTAGCGAATAGACCTGGTCTATCGGAGCAACCTAGAGCCTTTTTTAGACCCCGTCTATTAGGGGTGAACCCGGGGATGTCAACCAGCTAGCTAGTGGGTTTCGTGTACCGGGCTGATGATGCCACTGCGGCGGGTGAGCAATTGGCTGCCGAGCGCCGTGGACGCGTATTTCATAGCTTCTTCGGGGGAAATACGCCCCGCCGCAAGAAGTTCCTTCAAAGAATCATCCATCATAATCATTCCATCGGCTTTACCTGTCTGCATCGCCGAGGCGACCTGGTGGGTCTTCCCCTCTCGTATCAGACTGCTTACTGCCGGTGTATTGACCAGAATCTCAAAAGCGGCTACGCGTTTACCGTCGGTCGCTCGCAGAAGGTTCTGTGCAATGACTCCTTTGAGCGACTCGGACAGCATGGCTCTGATTTGAGCTTGCTGATCCGCTGGAAAGACATTAATCATCCGGTCGACGGTTTTCGCGGCCGTGCTTGTGTGCAGCGTTCCCAAGACCAGGTGGCCCGTCTCGGCCGCCGTGATCGCCAATTCGATCGTCTCCAGATCCCGCATTTCCCCGACGAGAATGACGTCGGGGTCCTCACGAAGCGCGGACCGCAAGGCCGCCGAAAAAGAGCTCGTATGCACCCCGACTTCGCGCTGGTTAATCAAACATAGCATTCCTTTATGAACAAATTCGATCGGATCCTCAACGGTAAGGATATGCTCTTTTCGAGACCGGTTAATGTAATCGACCATCGCCGCCAAGGTTGTGGACTTCCCACTTCCAGTCGCCCCTGTAACCACAATAAGTCCTTTCTTCTGCCGGGCAAACTTCAGGATGACGTCCGGGAGGTGGAGCTGAGCGGCGGTGAGTACCTGGGTCGGAATAAGGCGGAACACGGCGGAAAGGCCAAGGCGACTAAAAAAAACATTCACTCGGAAACGCGCGTTAATTTCTGGTAATTCATAGGCGAGATCGATATCGCGCGTTTGTTCGAACTTCTTTTTTTGATACTCGTTTAAGATCTCGTAAATGAGTGCTGTGGTTCCCTCGTGTGTGAGTGTTTCCTGGCTAATGGGCTTCAGTTCTCCGTAGACCCTGCAAAGCGGCCGGTTTCCAGGCGATAGATGGAGGTCCGAAGCAAAATTATCGTGCTGGGTGCGCAAAAATGCATCAATTCGAGCCATCCGTGTCCCCCGATTGCGTCTGAGTCCAACGCTCCATATAGGGTAGCAAGCGTATGTAACAGCAAGGTTACATATGCGAAGGAACCAGGTCTATCGGAGCAACGTAGAGGTTCTTTAGACCAGGTCTATTCGCGAAAGGATTGGCACGGTGGTGCGAGGTAGTGGGGAACTATTTTTAAGTTGGGGTGGGAATTGCCTTTGAAGTCATGGCGCGGTCGACTACGTTTAAGAGGAAGGCCACGACGATCAGCGCATGGGCGAGGTCGAGGATTCCGGCAAAAGGCGAAACGATCGCCATGCCGTACATAAACCGGAAGGGCCAGCCGAACGAATGGCCGCCGGACGTGTTCGTATGCGGCAAGCCATTAAGAAAGATTATCGCTGCGATGCTTAGAACGAGCACCACCCTGACGAACGGGAAAACCGGGGATTTGTTGCGCTCGCGCAACGTGTGGAGGAAGACGTTAAAGACGATCCACATCCACGTGACCAAAACGATCGCGGTGATGGACTGCAAAACCAGTCGGACTGCCATCCAGATAAACGATTTTGTAGCCATGACCCCTAAAGGGAATAAATCAGCCGCAAAGGAAGCCGCCAGGAGTATCAGGCTGCTCAGCAAGAGACCATTCGGTTTCGACTGAAGCCGACGAATAATATCGCGCGATCGCACGAGCTTAAGAATACGCACCTGACCATCGTAGCCATTACTCCCTCGCCAATCAAACGATTTCGATCGGAGGTCAGTCATCCAAAACAGTTTCTTGTTTTAGCGTGCCTTGGTGCCCGGGGGTTGGGATTTTGAAAGGCTATACACAGTGCGCCCAAGAATTGCGTTTTTCACCCTCCCCCTTCTTGGGGGAGGGTGGGGGAGAGGGTACCGTTTCCCTCGCCGTTCGCCCTCTCCCGGCCTACGGCACCCTCCCCCTAGATGGGGGAGGGAAAAGCTCAAATTGTGACCGCGCTCGGTATAGTTACTTCTTAGAGGGGGAAAAGGCAGTAGAGTTTCGAACTTAAAAACTTACTGAATCACGACGAGCTTGCCTTTTATGTTGGAGCAACTTCCATTGTGGCTGTCGATGATATAGAGATACACCCAGCTGGCCACCTTATCGCCGGCGGAATTCTTGACATCCCAAAGGACATCTTCGCCCATTGAAGACTGCAGCGTCTGGACCAGCCGTCCGTCCGTCGTGTAGATCCGTATATGCGATTCGACTGCTAAATGGGCGAAAGTGATTCCCGGCAGACCCATCGTTGATTTATAAGGAACAGGATAAGCGATTGCCCCGCAAATGTCACCCGTGGGCGCAACGACGGGAGCCTTCACGGTAACATGAGCGATGCCTGTGATCCCGTTGGTCGAAGCCGTTATGGTAAATATTCGCGCGCTTTGAAGCGGAACAGCTGTCCGGAAAAGGCCTACGGAACTTACACTTCCCTCAGGACCCGAGACACTCCATTGGAAGCTTTGGCCGATAGTTTCCTGCCCAAGATGAATATAGTGCGCTTTGAATTGCAAGGGTTCCCCTGCATCGATTGTGCGACCGTCCGGTTCAACGGTGATGGTGTCTCCGGTGGCATTGTCGGTCACAATCACAGTGGCTTTCCCCGTGACGCCGTTGGCTGAAGCCAAGATGTCATAGGTTCCTGGGAGATTGCGGGCTGTGAATAGACCGCTTGAATCGATCGTTCCTCCTGTGGCGCTCCAAGCAAAACCCGGCTGAGTCGTTAAGGGGTTTCCGAATTGGTCGTTGGCCAGCGCGCTAAAGGTCAAAGTTCCCAGTCGCGGAACCGTTCCCGGATTCGGGCTCACGACAATGGTTCCTTCGCTTCCATTCTGCTGGACGGTCACATTCACGCTGCTCGAGGCCGTGCCGCCGGCTAAGTCTTTAATCGTCGCGGTCAACGTGAAGGTTCCGGCCGATGAAAATGTGGCGATGTTGTTTTTCGCGCTGTTATTGGCTCCGGCATCGGCAAAGCTCACGCCGGCAGGGCCTGTCCATTGATACAGAAGGGTCGATTCGGCGTCATCAGGGTCCGATCCCAGTACGGTTAAATTGGTTGTCTTGCCGCTCACGACTGGGTTCGGATTAGCCATCGCCACTTGAGCCACAACCGGCGGCGCGTCCGAGGTCACAATAACAGTGGCTGTGCCGGTGACGCCATTGGCTTTAGCCGAGACGACATAGCTTCCGGGCACATTGCCGGCTGTAAATAGTCCGCTTGAATCGATCGTTCCACCCGTGGCGCTCCAGACAAAACCCGGCTGAGTCGTTAAGGGATTTCCGAACTGGTCGTTCGCCACGGCGCTGAACTGTACGGTTCCCCGTGGCGTGACGGATGCTGGATTGGGGCTCAGGACAATGGTCCCTTCGCTGGCATTCTGCTGGACGACGACAACAACGCTGCTCGTAGCCGTACCGCCTGCGGCGTCTTTAACTGTTGCCGTCAAGGTGAAGGTGCCTGCCGATGAGAAAGTGGCGGTGTTGTTCTTGGCGCTATTGCTGGCGGCGGGATTAGCAAAGCTTACGCCGGCGGGGCCTGTCCATTGGTACAGAAGGGTCGATTCGGCGTCATCGGGATCCGATGCCAGCACGCTTAAATTGGTGGTCTTGCCGCTTACGACCGGATTCGGGTTGGCGCTCGCCGGTTGAGCGATGACCGGGGGGGCGTCATTGCCAATAATCACGGAGGCTTTCCCCGTGACGCCGTTGGCTGAAGCCAAGATGTCATAGGTTCCTGGGAGATTGCCGGCTGTGAATAGACCGCTTGAATTGATCGTTCCACCCGTGGCGCTCCAGGCAAAACCCGGCTGAGTCGTTAAGGGATTTCCGAACTGGTCGTTCGCCACGGCGCTAAACTGTACGGTTCCCCGCGGCGTGACGGATGCTGGATTGGGGCTCACGACAATGGTCCCTTCGCTGGCATTCTGCTGGACGACGACAACAACGCTGCTTGTAGCCGTACCGCCTGCGGCGTCTTTAACGGTTGCCGTCAAGGTGAAAGTGCCTGTCGATGAGAAAGTGGCGGTGTTGTTCTTGGCGCTATTGCTGGCGGCGGGATCAGCAAAGCTTACGCCGGCGGGGCCTGTCCATTGGTACAGAAGGGTCGATTCGGCGTCATCAGGATCCGATGCCA
>JBBSDO010000073.1:0-12219 GCA_038241515.1 Elusimicrobiota bacterium
ACCTTGAAAACAAAAAGCTTCCTCGATGTGGGTTGCGGAAGCGGCCTCCATTCGCTCGCCGCCTTCAAGCTGGATGCCTCCGAAATACTTAGCATGGACTACGACCCGCTTTGTGTGGATTGTACGAATGAACTCCGCGGCAAGGCCGGAAATCCCGCGCACTGGAGCGTGAGGCAAGGGGACATTCTTTCTGAGGCGCTCTTTTTGCCTCCCCGCACGTTTGACGTTGTCTACGCCTGGGGATCCTTACACCACACCGGAGATATGTGGAGGGCGGTGGATCGTAGTCTTTTCTATACGAAACCAGGGGGAATGTTTTACACGGCGATTTACAATAGACATTGGTCGTCGATGATTTGGAAGGGGATCAAACGATTTTATTCCTCTTCTAACCCCGGTAGCCAACGTGTTCTCCTCACTCTTTATGCAACCTGGGAAAGAACAAAGGGGAAGGTCCGATCGGTCCTCTCGCAGGGCAGCCTCTCGGGAGGGGACGAGCGATCGCGAGGGATGAAATGGGAATACGATCTACGCGATTGGCTGGGGGGCTATCCCTATCAATATGCGACGACCGAAGAAATTGTCACGTATGTTTCTGCGAAAGGTTTTGAGCTGCTAAAGATCGCACCGAATTCCGGAACCGGTTGTTCCGAGTTTGTTTTCCGCCGGAAGTGAAGTAATTTTGCTTCATCGCCGTCTCTCAGTTCTCAGTTTTCCGGTTTCTGGTATCGGATCTCTGGCTCTGGAAAAGCGAAAGACCCGAAAACCGAAATCCGAGAACTGAGAACTGAAAGACATGACGACTCCCACAGCCGCGACGTCCCGCTTCGAGTTTGGCCATAACTGGGAAGCGTATCTCGCGAAAATCAGCGATGCCCATCTCACCGAGGCGCAAGCCTCTTTCGAGCGCTTCGCCGGAGCGGAAGCTCTGCGCGGAAAACGCTTTCTCGACATCGGCTGCGGTTCCGGCGTCCATTCCTACGCCGCCTATCGCCTAGGCGCCTCAGAAATTGTGAGCTTTGATTACGATCCTTTCAGTGTCGATTGCACCCAACGGTTGAAAAACGACAGGGCGGCAGCAGCCGACCACTGGCGGGTGACCCAAGGAGACGTGCTGGACGCTGAAAAGATGCGCGCATTGGGACCCTTTGATTATGTGTACGCCTGGGGTTCCCTGCACCATACGGGCAGCATGTGGCGCGCGATCGAGAACGCTTCTATGGCGGTCGCGGCAAACGGCCAGTTTCACGTGGCCCTCTACAACAAGCATTGGACATCGCCCATTTGGCGGAACATCAAAAGACTTTATTGCACCGTCCCTGCTCCCGCAAAAAAAAGCATGCTGGGCCTCTACGAAACAGCCGAGTGGCTGCGCATTGCACTCGTAAAACGCAAGAACCCGCGGAGATTTATCGAAGAGTACGGTCGGCAGAGGGGAATGATCTGGAAGGAAGACTTGCGGGATTGGTTAGGCGGTTATCCCTACGAGTACGCAAGCCCAGGCGAAGTGGAAGCGTTTTTAGTGCCGCGCGGATTCTCCGTGGTGAAAAGGAATCCTAACCGCAGCATTGGTTGCTCTGAATTTCTTTTCCGTCATTAATTTGAAAAGAATGAAAGAAACAGCGACCTTCCGAAATCGTCAAAGATTCCCCGACTTGCATTTTGTCGTCGAACCAGGAAAACGACTTATTTCCACAAATCACTGATGAAAGTGTGCATGCTGATCTCGCGGTTCTGTCCGGCGGTCGGAGGAACGGAAACACAATGCCTCCGGTTATCGCGCGAACTAGTTCGACGAGGACACGCGATCACGATTCTCACGGAGCGCTTCGACCCGTCTCTCCGAAGAGAGGAAACAACGGATGGGATCCACATCTTTCGCGTGGGTTCGAACTCCGTCTCCTATTTCATTAAGAGCCTGCTCTTTCTGAAACGCCATCGGGACTTCGACCTCCTTCATGGGCACATGATCGCGACGCCGGCGATCGCCGCCGTGATCGCTGGGAAACTTTTAAACCTGCCGGTGATTGTAAAGGTGGCCGGGGCGGGAATCTCCGGCGAAGTAACCACCTCCAAGCAAGCATTGATGGGGAGGCTGAAAATGGCGATTGTCCTTCGCCATGCGAAAAAAATTGTTTGTTTGACGGCGGCCATCGAAGAGGAATTAAGATCCATTCATGCGCCGCCTGACGCTTTGATACGCATCCCCAACGGCATCGACACGCATCGCTTTGCTCCACCCTCCCTTGAGGAACGCCAAAGCGCGCGGAAAAAACTCGGGTGGACGGAGGGACGCCGGATCCTTTATACGGGACGCTTGTCGCCAGAGAAGCGGCCGGACCTCCTACTCGAAGCGTTCATTGCTCTCGCGAAGTCGGTCCCCGACGTCTATCTTGTTTTAGTCGGCTCGGGGCCAGAACGGGGGGCCCTGGAGCGTCGCTTAAAAGAGACGGACCTCGAAAACCGCATTACTTTGATTCCGACCCAGCCGACCGTCGACCTTTTTTACCGAGCGGCCGACCTCTATGTCTTACCTAGCGACGCCGAAGGCCTTTCCAACAGCTTGCTCGAAGCGATGGCGAGCGGACTTCCTTGCGTGGTCAGCGACACGCCCATGGCGCGAGAGGTCCTCGTGAACGAAACCAGCGGACTGCTTTTTCCCATTGGGAATGCCGAAACATTGACCGCGCAAGTTGAGAGAGCACTCGCGGATCCATCGCTGTCTGCTCGTTTGGGACAAGGGGCCCGCGACCGCGTCACTAAAGCCTACGACATCGAACAGATTGCAACGAAATATATCGACCTTTACACTCGCGTGCTCAGGTCCGGGCCAAGCGGAGAATCCTAACCAGCGTGAGGCATTTGCAGCGTTCTATTCTCGCCCTGCCGGGATCCATCCAAGAAAAATAGGTACCTGGCTGAATCCCAGTTACTTGGTGCCGTCGATTGGCAAAAAATAACAGCCAAAATTCATAACCCGCCTACCAAAACAACTCGTCTTTTCGACCTCGCTGACCAAAATGACGAGCAAAGGCGCCGCCGCCTTTTTTACTACGGAACATGGAGCTGAGCCACTCCGCCCTTCGGATGACAGTAATCAAATCGACGAAACGGGGCGGGGTCGCACCCAAAGCGCAAATCAAAGCGATCTCTTGAGACACGCCTCGAAGTCCCGTCAAAGCGGATACGCTAATTCAACCCCGCGGGTATAAAAATGCCTGCCGAAGTTCTGGAAAACTTCGGTCGACCGTAGTTTTCCAGAAGCCATGCCGTAGAATTACTCCGCTTAAAAGGGGTTGCACAGGTCGAAATATGCAAACAAATCATTAAAAATGATCTTTCGGAATTCGCAAAAAAAGTTGGAAAATCACAAACCTACGTGACAACAACGATGCGTATTTTAAAGCTGCTTGAGCAAATCCGGGATTTTATTGGGCGCCTAATAATTGGGAAAGAGCATGCCGTAGAACTGCTCAAACTCGATGATTCGAAGCTTCAGATTGCGGCTGCTGACCAAATTGTTGCGAAAGGGCTATCCTGGCGTGCAACCCGTGTCTTGGTAAATAAGATGTTGAAGGTAAAGAAGGTCCCTGCCGCCAAAGGAGGGAAGCCGTCTCTAGACCCTTTTGCCACCCTTTGGCCCGAACTCTACCCGAGCCGTATACAGCCGTGCCGTATTGTGCTTACATGCACTAGGCACCTCTCAAGCTTTGGAAGGAAGAGTCCTAGAAATTACATAGGCTCATTGGATGATCATTTTTAGGCTTTAGTCTCAAAGGTCATTGTGAACAAAACCTTTACAATAGGTCGATGCGTCATCAAATCGACAATGAATAAAGGGCTCTCGCGAGCTATCGCGAGTGTTCTGCTTTCGAGCCTTCTTCTTCCCCCAAGCGCCGCGGAGGGGTTTTCCCTTTTGCCCGCGCGAGATTGTTCCCAGACGTCTACCTTTTTTGAACACCAGGCCTTTGCGATGCCAGGCGAAGAAGTACAGTTACCCATCTTGCCGCGCTCCAACCTAAAGGTACGCAGGAGCGAAACCGGCATCGAACGAATGGTCTTGGGCAATTTCGCGGTGTTTATCGCCACGTCGCGTCCAGCGTTTTGGAAAGTCCTGCTCATCACGGGCGGCGCGATGGTCGTTCAAGGGTTGCTCAAACGAGTCAATCGATGGATCGCCCTTCATGTGCTTCCCTCATGGGATGTCTTTTCCAATCGACCCCGGATTCACTTGGCATTGGCCTTCCTGGCCAAGCCCGTCATCCGATATCGCAAAATCTCCATGATGTCGATGGGCGAAGCGATCGTCTCAGCCGTGGTCGGAATCCTTCTCTTTCCATCTGTTTCACATGCCCTTTTCATCCCGGGGCATGCCGCCCTGGCAACGCCCATTCTTATTTCCCTGGCTCTAGGATATTGGTTTACGGAAGTCGTCATTCTATTGACTCCCGGCCCGCACCTGGCCAAAGACTGGTCGATTTTTCTTGCGCATCTCAAAGCCATGCGCGAATTCTCCAGGAAGAAATTTGGTTTTATGCCCATTTTCTTTAGCATCGCCGTTCCGTTAGGGTTGGTGGCCCAACAGTGGTCTCTCGTTCCTCTGCGGGCCAGCGAAGCGTTTCAGGGGATCATTTACTATGTGCTTCCCGTCATCCTGGTCACCTTTGTGGTTCAAAGCGCCGCGATGGTTTTCAACGACCCGCACAAAAAAGTCAATTTAATGGCGGGGGAACTTCCCCCGGAGATTCAAGAACTGGTGGATTTCAGACTTTTACCACGCGAAATTTGGAAATTATTGTGGGCCGGAGCGGTTTACGCGCCCATTGTTGAAGAAGTCCGTTTTCGGTTGATCGGATTCCGTGGCCTCGAATGGATTTTCAATCATGCGCTCGGGACTCAGGTCTTTAGCTGGGTGCTGCCGGTAATCCACGTCAACATTGGATTGGGGTTGCCTGCGGGGATGTTCCTGGCCCTCTTGATCAGTTCTGCCGCCTTCGGCGCGGTACATCGGACCAATCCTATCGGCGCGTCGTTCGCGCAATTCGCGACGGGGATTGTCTTGGGCTTGGCCTATTATCACTCTGGGACCCTGTTGGTCCCTGTCCTCATGCACATGATGCTCAATGGAAAACTTCTTTCTTTGATGGCTGTCGGGCAACTTTTTAGATCGTCGGATTTGGGGAAGACAGGGGATAAAGGCGAGTTTGTGTCCCAATATTCAGAAGGGTATGGAGTACACTTCGTAGCGCCAATATACCGCGGAGGAAAGCCAACTAAAAAAGACGTGATGCTCACGTTGGATTTGCCAAAACCCGCCGTTCGGCCAGAAGCCCCCTGGAGAACGTGGTACTTTCAAGTTTTGCCGGAGGATCTGACCCACCAGCGCAAGGGGAATTCGGAGCTTTACGTTCTGGATATGGAGTCGGGCCGGGTTCGCTCGATGGACGACACCTTATGGGCGCAGCGGCAACGCGGGGAGCTTTTGCTGCTCGGCGGCCTTCCGAATGAAGACATGCTCTCCGACAGCAGAGATTTTTTTGAAGAGACGTCCCACGATGTGGAAACGGCGGTAGATCGGGACCTGCTGACGCCGAACCATTTTGTTGGGTTTATTGTACCGTCAAAATATAGTCGCTCCGCCATCCCCGGCGGTGGAAATCCCTCTCGCCTATCGGGAATCAACCCTTTTCGACTATTCCGCCGCTCTCAAACGCCTGCAGCCCCGGAGAAACTAGAACGTCAAGCCGCCTAGCGAGTTTCTGGCGCGACCATTGCCATCCCCGTGCCGTCCCACATTTTATGCCCATTCGCGCCGAGACGGCAGTTTTAGATGGTCACAGGTATCGATTTGGCGGCTAATCCGTGGTGCCCAGACACCTTCTAATCTCTTTCTTATTTATATTTCACCGTTCCTCCACTTTTAGGAACGCCTTTAATTTCTTCCAGTCAGAGTGTTGCTCTAGCACATTGAACTCGAGGCATTGTGGCGCACCTTCCTTCGATTTCTCTTAATTGGTAGGATAGCCAACGATCATGATTCGCGTGGGAATTATTGGACTGGGGCACTGGGGCCCGAACTATATTCGGAATTTTGCCAGCCTGGAAAACGCCCAGATCGTTGCCTGCGCCGATCTCGATGAAGCCCGCCTCAAAACTCAAAAACGTTGGGTCCCGAACGCCTTCTTGACATCCCATCCCGAAGAGATCTTGAAGCATCCCGATGTGGACGCGGTCATCATCGCCACTCCGACGAACACGCACTATCCGCTGGCCCATCAGGCGCTTTCTCTCGGGAAACACCTGCTTGTGGAGAAACCCTTGGCTCTAACGATCCAAGAAGCGCGCGACTTGGATGCGTTGGCCAAGAGTAAGAAGCGTATTCTAATGGTTGGTCACACGTTTCTTTACAATCCCGGAGTGCAGGCCTTGAAACGGATCATCAAAGAAGGGCAACTTGGAAAAATCCATTACATTAACGCCATGCGCGCCAATTTGGGGCCCATTCGACAGGATGTCAACGCGCTGATTGATTTGGCTCCGCACGACATCTCGATCCTCCTGTACCTGCTCGAAACCATGCCGTTGAGCGTGAGCGCGCAAGGCGCCTGCTTTCTCGATCCTGCGCGAGAAGATGTCGCTTTCATGACGCTGCGGTTTCCTGATAATGTCCTGGCGCAGGTCCACGTTTCGTGGATTGAGCCCGTAAAAGTACGCCGAGTGACCACGATCGGCAACAAAAAGATGGTCGTGTTTAATGATATTGACGCTGTAGAACCGATTCGGATTTACGATAAAGGCGTGAGTTTCGTCCACCGTTCGTATGCGGATTTTAACGAATTTCGGCTGATGATTCGTGAAGGGGATCTGGTCGCTCCCAAAATTGCTTTTTCCGAGCCTCTCAAAAATGAATGCATCGCTTTCATTGAAGCGATCGAAAAAAATGAAAACCCTGTGAGCGATGGGCGCCTGGGCACCCAGGTCGTTGAAATCCTTAGTGCCGCCATGCAATCCCTCAAATCAAACGGATCCCCTGTTTCGCTAGCCAGTTTATCAGGTAACCCTTGAACCGTTTGTCCGTCATTATTCCCGCCTTCGATGAAGAACCGACCGTATCCAAGCTCCTCACCCAGGTAGTCGCAATTTCGCTTCCTGGGGTCGAAAAAGAGATTATCGTCGTAGAAAGTCGCTCCAAAGACCGAACTCGCGACGTTGTGAAAGACTTTGAAAAGCGCGGACTCGTCACAGCGATCTACCAGGAAACGCCCCGGGGAAAGGGGTTCGCCGTTAAGGCAGGCTTAGCCCGAGCCACGGGCGACTGGGTGATCATCCAGGACGCCGATCTGGAATATTCGATTGCCGATTACCCTAAGCTGCTAGCTCCTCTTCAATCCGGACAAACGTCCTTTGTGTTGGGTTCTCGACATTTGGGTCACGAGGGCTGGCAATACCGGTCTAGATCGGCGGTGGGTCCACTTTTAGCCATTGCGCTGAACGCCGCTGTTTGGGCCTATACTCAATTTTTTAACGTCCTGTACGGCGTCCACCTCACGGACCCCACCACGATGTATAAAGTTTTTCGCCGAGATTGTCTTACGGGGATTACGCTGCGCTCTAATGGGTTCGACCTCGACTGGGAAATAGTCGCCAAATTATTAAGGCGAGGCTTCGCACCGGTTGAGGTACCCGTTTCCTACGTGTCGCGGGGATGGAATGAAGGTAAAAAGGTCCGCCTCATTCGAGATAGCTGGGCCTCCTTCCGCGCCATTGTTCAGTTTCGCTTTGGTGCTTTGTGACCACTGCTCCTACTCACCCAGGGCGCTCGACGGTCATTTTGTTGTTTTCGGCCGTTTGTCTTCGTCTAAGTTTTGGCCTTTACATACCCGACCGTCTCCCCTACCCGGACGAGCGATCCTTCGACCAAATCGCCTGGTCTGTAGCTTCAACGGGAAATTACGGCACTCCCGCGCCCACCGCTGTTCGCACGCCTAGTTACGTTCTATTTTTGGCCGGGATTTATCGAATGGTCGGGCATCACTACCGAGCCGTCCGGAGCGCTCAAGCTCTTCTCGGCGCAGGAATGGTGTTCCTGGTGATGAACGTTAGCCGACGCCTTGCAACGAAACCGGCAACCGTTTGGTGGACGGGTCTGGCGTGCACGATATATCCTTTTTTTATCTATTACGATGCACAATTGCTCTCAGACTCTTTCCTTACGTTTTGGTTGGTAGCCAGCATGGCTGTCTTTATGATGTGGCGCGGCCAAACGTTAAATTGGGGGAGTGCGGTCGCCATGGGAATTTGTTTTTCGATCCTAGCATTGACTAAAACCCTTTTTATTCCGGTCTTAGTAGCCATAGTGGCCTGGGAGACGTGGACGTCGCTGCGCGCACGTAAGCCCGCCATACTGATGCGACTCACTACCGTCATCCTTTGCTTTGCCATCCCTATTTTAATCTGGGGGATCAGAAATCAGCGGCGCTTCGGGAAGTTCACGCTGGACACCCATGGCGGCTTTACTGCAGTCTCTACGATTATTTTTTACAGGGCTACGAAGGATAACACCTTGGGCGAGAACGTTAGAACCGACCCCATTTATCTGAAAGGCCAGCAACTCAACGAAATAGCAGCCGACTCCTACTATTTTGGCCAGGTAAAGGAATTCATTCGAAGAAATCCCAGACAGTATATTCGTCAGTCTTTGGATAACCTCAAGAATTTTTGGCGATTATACCCTCGACAAGACATCCCCTTTCCCGAGGGCACTCGACTTCTCACCGTGATCAGTTTAGCCACAGAACCTTTTGTGGTTATATTTGGATTGATCGGCCTTTATCGCAGCCGCTTTGCCTGGCGCCTTTTTTATCCGATTTATTTGTGCGTGGGGCTCTTAAGCATCGCCCATGCGCTCATCTCGGGTCAAATGCGATACCGACTCTCCATTTCGCCCTTTCTCATCCTCTTTGCAGTCTGGACCGTCAACGAACACAAGGTTGTATCGCGATTGAGAGCCTAAATGATTAAAAAGAACCACTATGTTCCCGGCGCAAAAGAGGATTCTGGAATGGATCCAAATGTACATTTGAACGCTATTTCGGGCCGAACGGGCGGCAGAATCTCGCCACTGCTGCTGGGGCCTCATTTTCGGATCCGTTCGGGGTCGGTACTTTATGCGGGCTCACAGATCGGAAATCATTTTGAAACCGGACACAACGTTGTGATTCGGGAAGGTAATCGAATCGGAAATCGCGTAAACATATGGAACAATTCGACAATTGACTATAACTGCGTAATCGGAAATGACGTAAAAATTCATTGCAACGTGTATGTGGCTCAATATACAGTCCTAGAAGATGGCGTATTTTTAGCCCCAGGCGTGACCATTGCCAATGACTTATTTCCAGGCAGCGCGGGCGCGATGAACGTCTTAGCTGGGCCGCGAATACGCAAAGGAGCTCAGATCGGAGTAAATGTCACCATTCTTCCAGGCGTAGAAATTGGCGCTCGGGCTCTTATTGGTTCAGGCAGCGTTGTAACACACTCGATCCCTTCGGGTGCTGTGGCCTGGGGCAACCCCGCACGGGTACATAAACAGATTTCGGATTTGGCTTGGCCTATGCACTTTCCGCTCCTTCGAAAAGAAGCCAGTGCCTTTTTCAAAACCAAACTGGCGGGAAGAAAAGCGTTCTAATTGACTACATCGCTCTTTCACCTCATTACGAGCCTAGAGGGGGGGGGAACTGAGAGCTTCCTTCATCAGTTGCTGCTTCAAAGCCCAGCTCATTTTTCCCACCGCGTATACTATCTCAAGCGCAATGGAATTGTTGGCGAGCGGATCAAATCCTTAGGGATACCGGTAGTCCCGGTAAAAAGTTTGTACGGCTTTTACGAGACTCTTAAACTAGAAAAACCTGGGGTCCTTCATACCTGTCTTTACCGCGCCCATCAGGTCGGACGTGTTTTAGGAAGTGCAGCGGGCGTACCTCTCATCCTGTCAAGCCAACGGTCGATCGACTCCTGGGCACAAGTCTGGCACCAGAAGCTCGACTCCTGGACCTTGAGCAAATGCAAGTACGTCTTAGTAAACTCCAGAGCCGCTCAAAAGGTCATTGAATACAGAAGAGGGAAGTGCCAAACCCCCATCATCGTTCGGATCGACAACGCACTGAACGACTCCTTCGTAAAATACGATCGGTGGAAGGCACGCCAAACGTACCATTTGCCGCTCGACGCAATCGTCGGCGGGACCCTCATGCGGCTTCATTCCGAAAAAGGCGCCGACTGCATCCCGGATTTTGCCGAACGGGTGCTTACGGCTCGTGCTGATGTTCATCTCATCGTGGCTGGCGTGGGCCCTCTTGAAGCCAAAATAAGGATGCAAGTAAAGGGAACGTCTTGGGGCGCCCGGTTGCATTTGATTGGCTGGGAAGAGAATGCGCCGCGATTTCTATCCGCTATCGATTTTTTTTGGTCTTTGTCCCGTGAAGAAAGTTTTCCACAAAGTCTTTTGGAAGCGTCTGGACTCGGGGTCCCCTGGATCGCCCCCATGGTTGGAGGAACCGAAGAACTTCTCGCCTCAGGCACGGGGGCTCTCACCTACCCCACGAGCAACCCCTCGGGAGCTACACACGCCGCTTTTGAGATGCTCCGCCTGCTTAACGAATTTAAGCGAAAAGCCGAATCCGTGGCGCCAACGATTCGCGCTCGCTATTCCCTTTCGAAAATGACAAGCACTTTTTACGGTCTATTAGAGCAGAGCCAAGGTATCAAGAAGTAGCTGGTTTATCGATATAATAGCGATTCAACAGGGGGAAAACTCGTGTTAAAAGAAAAAATACAGTCTCATTCCGCCAAGGTGGGGATTTTAGGTCTTGGCTATGTCGGATTGCCCCTGGCGTGCGAATTCGCTAAGGTCGGTTATTTGGTGACCGGATTCGAGGTCGATCGTCGAAAAGTCGACAGCCTCAATGCGGGGAAATCGTATATAGGGGATATCCCGACCTCCGTTTTAGAAGGTCTCGTCAGCAGCCAGCACCTCACCGCGACAACGGATTTCACTAAATTGAAAGCGATGGACGCCTGTATTATTTGCGTGCCCACGCCTCTGAATAAGACGAAAGATCCGGATATTTCTTTTATAGCCGATTCGACCAAGCAGATTGCGAAATTTCTGCATAAAGATCAGTTGATCGTACTCGAAAGCACCACTTATCCAGGGACGACCCGGGATTTTGTGCGCCCGATACTAGAAGCCGACGGCATGAAAGTGGGAAAAGATTTCTTCTTGGCTTTCTCTCCCGAGCGTATCGACCCGGGCAACCGACAGTTTTACCTCGCAAACACCCCCAAAGTGGTGGGGGGAGTTACTCCCTTATGCACGGAACTTACGACATTGCTTTACAGCCACATTGTGCAAAGAGTCGTTCCGGTTTCCTGCCCAGAAAGCGCGGAGCTCGTGAAACTTCTGGAAAATACTTTTCGAGCCGTGAACATCGGGCTCGTTAATGAAATTGCTTTGATTTGCGACCGGCTAAATCTTAACGTTTGGGAAGTCATTGACGCCGCTTCTACGAAACCCTACGGTTTTATGCCCTTCTATCCGGGACCCGGACTGGGCGGCCATTGTATACCGATCGACCCTCACTATCTATCATGGAAAATGAAATCACTTAATTTCGCGGCCCGATTTATCGAGCTGGCCGGCGAAATCAACTCTCACATGCCGGAATTTGTATTGGAAAAGGTAACTCGAGCTCTCAACGTGCGAAAGAAGGCCGTTAATGGTTCCAAAATTCTCGTGATGGGAATTGCCTATAAGGCGGACGTTTCGGACATGCGTGAGTCGCCCGCGTTGGATCTTCTCCATTTGCTAGGCGAGCACGGAGCCACCCTGTCCTATCATGATCCTTTCGTACCGTCAGTCACGATAGGTGAGCGAAAATTCGTGAATAAACCCTACTCGGCAAAGGGCCTGAAGACCTTTGACGCGGTGGTCGTCACGACAGCCCATAGCGCTTTTAACGCGAAAGAGATTCTCGACCATTCCAGGCTTGTGATTGATACTCGCAATATGATGCGGGGTCTCTCCGCCGATCATCTGGTACGACTTTAACCGTGCAGCTTGCTTTAAAAGACAATCGAATCCGAGGTAAAGGACGGACTTGATGATGGGGTTCCTCGCCTTTGCGCTTCCCTTGGCACTCTATTTCAGTCGACCCTCCT
>JBBSDO010000074.1:0-12186 GCA_038241515.1 Elusimicrobiota bacterium
CCTCGATCACTTTGTAGCCTGCACGCTGCAGCGGTCGAGAAATAACCCGCCGAACAATCTCTTCATCTTCGACCAAGAGAATTGTTTTCATAATCTGTCGTGATTATACATGGACCTCGCCTCGGATAGGGCGGGACCTTGACCCTTTTTGATCTTTGATCTGCCTACTCTTGCTCTCTTTGTTTTGAAGCCCCAACACCGTGATTCCCTCCCTCTACGCCAAAGCCGACGTGCAGTGCCCGCAGCGCTTAGCGATGAGCGGGATCGTCATCGCGCATTGAGGGCAGGTTTTCTCGGTGGGAGCCGGCGGTACTTTTTCTTCACGCAGGCGGTTGATGCCTTTGACGAGAAGGAAAATACACCAGGCCACGATTAGAAAACCAATGACGTTGTTCAAAAATAACCCGTAATTGAGCGTTACGGGTTTGCCATTCGCGCCGGCCGACTTAAGAATCCACTTCAAATCGCTGAAGTCAATGTCACCCACGAGCACCCCGAGAGGTGGCATCAAGATATCATTGACGAGCGACGTCACGACTTTACCAAAGGCCGCTCCGATAATCACACCCACCGCGAGATCCACGACATTGCCCCGAATCACAAATTCCTTGAATTCCTTTAACATGTCCCCTCCTTACCGTTTCTCGAACAAGTGATCAGAATAAGACGACGACGATAATAGCATGATTCTTCCGTCCAGGCCACTATACTGTCTTAAAGTCAACTCCATGAATAGATGATATATATGGATCATGGTGAACCGATCGTTGGATCTCAATGTCTTGGCAAACACCCATTCCGACAAAGTGCAGGTCTTTCCCTGGATCGAAGGTTTGGCGATGTTGTTTCCGATGCCGCCGGCCGCCTAGGCCTTTTAGTCGCCAATTCTTAGCCCTCCGTCCCATTTCCAGGATCTTGTAAGTTCGATAAAATAATTCGTTAGCTATGCCTAAATTCATCACCCGTATAGTCGCCCTTCTTCTCGTAGGCAGTCTGCTCGTTGACCCGGTTGTGGCCAGCGCGTTAATAGTGACTGGGGTGCATGGTGCACAGACCGACTCGGCGCCTTGGGAATCCGAAAATCACTTTTTTGCCGCGCAAGCTATTATCCCTGAACTGTGTACGGGAATTCAGACTGTCCTCAAATGGCCCCGGGCTAAGAAACAATTCATTCATCAGGCTGAACAACAACTCCCCCAGCTCACCGAGCAAGCACCATCGCAGACACCGTTTACGCGCGCCTTATGGCTTCGATTGACGGCGGTGAAACCTTTCCGAAACTACAGGGCCGATGCGAGGGCCGAATCTCGATTCACCGGTCTTATTGAAATGGTTTTGTGGTTGGGACCCATGGCGCTTTTCCTTACACGTGTTTCCGCACCGGGGTATGGCTGGCGCTTGACGGCTGCATCCATGATCGCGCATAGCTTATTCGTCTATAGTTCGCTCTATGCAGAGGTCCACCGCTGGCTACCGGGTTTTGCCAAGAGTTTGGGAATCCAGCCCGTGGACGGGACAAAACGATCGAAGCATCTACGGGCACAATTGTCCGTGGCTTATCTTACAGCCGGGCTCGGCGGTCTCCTCCTCCAAAGTTGCGTCAGTCCGTTAGCAGGTTGGTCAGCCATGGCCACTATGGGTCTCGTGGCGGCTTTAGGTCTGCATGCCCGGCACGACCTACCTCTTCTGAGGGCGCGTAGTCCGGAAATTGCTCCAGCCCAAGAGCCGGCAAAAGAGCTCGATTTCCTTCGAAAATGGGGCGTTTGGATGGGGCTAGCCTTCTACGCCTGTGGCATCATCACCTATGGGGTATGGGGGACGGGCACGTGGATTCAATGGTGTGCCTTTACCGTGCCTATTGGCGTAGGCGCTTCTCTGATTGGTATGGCAAAATCCGACACCAAGGTCAACCTGTCTCGTTGGGTGGTCGCAGCGACCCTCGGATCACATATTATTTTTTCGGTATTTCAGGCGAAGGTCTTGCCCCCCATCGTTGGAGGCCTACAGCATAAGTTCAATCCGGTAACGGAACGCCAAACACGTACTTTCCTTTCTTTCCTCTTCGGAATGTTCACGAGCGGTAATTTTGACGTGTTTCTTCCAATTATTCAGAAATACGCCAACGTGTTATATCTTTTCCGCCGCGGGAAAGACGAAGAAGCAAGAGAGCGAAAAAGCGAAATTCGCTGGGGAGCGCAAATCTGGAGAATGATCGACAGCACCGCCAGCCGCATTGCATTTGCCTATGTCTTGTATGACCTTTCCTTAAATGCAGTGCCGCCTGAGTACAGCATTTTCGTCATGTTTACGCTGGGGTTCGCTCTCACCATTTATCGGTCCTTCGCGTCGCATAAACAGAAAGGAGGTTTCTCCCGGCGCAGCGTATTCTACAACGGACTTTTGGTGGTCTACGCTTCATATGTCTTGTCTCCCGCCACTGCAATCGCCGTATTGTGCTTGGTCGCCGTAAGTACCTTTTATTTCTACCGCGACCGCCTCAAGCTCCGTTACCTTTTCGGCCATCGACCTTCCGCATCCTCCTACGCGGGGCAAGAAAGGGATCTGGGAATTGCAGAAGGAGGGCAGCTCACGGCTGATCTAGAAAAATCGAATCTAGAAAGGACCGGTGCAAATGAAGGGCACCGATGGTCCGCTAGCTCTGTTGCGGGTCGAGGTGTTGCGCTCCTGTGTATGCTAATAACACTTCCGGTGTTTCTGATTCTGGTCCCGCTCGCGGGTGTGCATTCGAAGGATTCGCTCTTTGTATCGCAAGAACGAGTTGGTTTTCAGGGGAACTTGATTCAGATCCATAAGCTGCGTACGAAGATTTTTGATCCCTTGGAGTCGAGCACGGAGACCCATGCGGAATTTACCTGGTTTGGTCGTTGGGCAGACCGGACCCGACTCAACGAATGGCCTCAATTGTGGGCCATCGTGAAAGGTGACATCGCGTGGTTCGGTCCCCGAGCGACTTTGCCAGGCGGGCTGCACCCAGACTACAGTCAGACCGTTTTGTCGCTCACTGAGCCGGGCCTCATCAGTCTAAACAATGTGCGCCATATCCTTTGCTTGGCGATGGGGGGGCCCGAGCAGGATCCTGCAGAGCGGCTCCGTTTGGACCTCCAAGACGTCCGCGAAGCGAGTATTGGGCGAAATTTCCAGGCGCTACTCTGGACGATTGCGGCGGGAGCGGCTGTATTCTGGCAAACCATCTCCCCTGTTCGACCCCAACTCTTTATCGAAATTCTGCTCGGTCATTTACAGGTAAAGACCCTTGCGGCTCAGGATCCTTTAGATCATTCTATCGGTAGCGATCATTCGACTGGTTTTACGCGCGCGGAACACGAAACCTATCACGAAGAAGCGCGTATTGCTTGGGTCTTGGGTTTGCTGGTGGAGGAATTGAGGGCAAAAGGGATTCCTGTCGGGCGCCATTACGAAGGCTTGTGGAAATTGCGCAACCGAGCCGAGACTTTGTTTGGAGCCCGCTTTACCGTCGCTTTGATCAACGGGATTGGGACGCTGCTGGGCCGAGGCAAGAATCGAATTGGCTGGTTCAAGATTCGGAAAGCCGTGGAACAACAGGGGGATGTCATTCCCACCGACCATGGCCGCTTGAAAATTGACAATAAGGGTCCCTATAAACGGCTCGTGATTATCGATGACCGTTTTCAGAAAGCCCATGCGGGTCGTGACGAGTATGCGGTATACGCCCCTAACGAGATCAAAGCCGCCCATGAGGGAGCCGAGCTCGATGACTTGGCGCAGAAGGTGGTCGAGAACCCCCGAATTCCAATAACCGTCAAGGATATCCAAAATGGTTTCTTTGGAACTAAATTGCGGCGCCGGACAAGTGGCCCCTGGTGGAGTCCGAGCCGGCGAGAAAAGCGCCGCCAAGAGGTCATTGACTTGGCCGAAGCTTCACACGCGGTGGGATTGGAAGCAGAAAAATTAGCCGCCGTCAGGGAAGCCGAATCTTGGGTCTCTCTCGTGATGAATCAGCACCTGCGAGTGCTATTTATGACGACGTTGACGCAAACAAGAAATACTTTAGGCGATTTGTTTACTGCCTATGACTCCAAATTGGGCGTCTTTTCCATTCCTGACCACCTTGCATTTTTGCTGGCCGCGAACTTCGGAAGGAGCAATGACCGAGAAGGGGTATTTCATTTGGGTGACGCCCTCTTCGCCCCAGAGTCCGTGTTGAAGGAGGCGCGTCGTGGCCAAGCGGACGCCCTACGAAATCTCGAAGTCGAAAGGCGGCGGTTCGTCTCTTCGAAATTGCCAGCATACTGGAAGGGGAGTTCGGCAGAATCTGAAATCCTTTCGGAACTCTACGCACACTTCGCCGCCTTCATCTCAGTTGAATCTCCAGAGACCCTCAGCCGCCGCCAAGAATATGTGCCGGGCTACAGCTCGACTTTTGCTCAATTTATCGCTGAACGCCTAAGCGAAGACCTCCAACTAATGTCTGGTACGAGTCTCCCAGAAAATTTGAAGGATGCCATCCAAACAGCCTGCTTCGTCCTGGAAAAGGAATTGAATTCGGAGCGCGCTGAAATGAATTTGGCCTACCTTCGCGAAGTAAAAAGTTTGGATGCGCTATGGGAACTGGATGCGGCAAGCGCTCTCGAGCCAAGCCGGGAAGGACGCGTTATCGAAGCCGATCGTCTGCGATTTTGGCCGCGCCGCGTTACCTTGCGAAGTGACGGTCTTCAGTGGGAGATCCCTACTTCTGGCTCACCGCTTCTGACGATGAAGTCAGACCAGCGCGAGGCCTATAAAGAATTTTGCTTGCGCTACCGCGAGCCGCCGGCAGCTCGTCCTGCAGACCAGCCTGACTTGTCGTTCGACTTCGTGATAGCCAGTCGGGGAGGGAAGTCGACACCCCGCGATCGAGGGATATCGAATTCCCTGCCGGGGGACATCGCTTCGCAAAAACTTGCTACTCCTACCCAGTGGAAGACATTGATAGTTGCCTTAAAACCCGTGATCGCTCGGTGGGGAATCCCGACCATAGCTAAAAAAGCAGGAATATTCGAAAGCATTTTCAGGGACGTTTTTAACGGGAAGCGTTCCTTGACCTTGGAAGAACGCCGAAAACTGACGGATACTGTATACGATCTCAATAGCAGAAGTTCTCCTCAGGAAGTTGAGCAAGAGGCAAGTGAAAATTTGAGGCAACGGCTCCGTAATCTCTTCGAAAGCGATCCACGCGCGCGGAAGCTCTTTGACATTACCTTCGGCGTAAAGCAAATGACCGCTATGCTCAAAGCTTACAGGACGGTTATTAAGGATCGAAAGCCGCTCGAAAACCTTCTATCCGAGATCGAGTCCCTAAAGCCGGGCGAATTGGAAACCAAAATCCGCGCGCAGTCGCCCCAACAGCTGCGCCAAAAGATATCCCCTAAAAGAGGCGCGACGCTCACCGGGTTAATACTCGTGCTTTTAACCATGCGACACACGTGGGCCGAATTATCCCCATTGCTTGCGGGAACGCTGCAGGGACGGACGGTTGGCGTTCCCCGAGTTCATGCCGTCAGCAGGTCGCTCCTAGGCAGTAGCTGATCGGATATCTGAAATTGTCGTACGTACGACAATTTTATTGTTTGCAACAACGGAAGTTACATTCCACTCTAAAAATTGAGCAGTTCCCGAAAAAACTAGAAGTGCGAATTTTCCTATTGACGGCGATTTCGACATTTTCTATGCTCAGGCACGCAATCCAAAACGAGCTTACAGGAGGACTCCTAATGCCTACCCATCCCGTTGCGACTACTTTGCTCTCCATAGCCCAGATCCACCCCAATCCGGACCAGCCGCGCAAGAATTTCGATCCGCAGGAGCTGGCGGATCTACGGGACAGTATCCGCGAAGAAGGCTTAGTGAACCCTATTTCAGTCATGCAGCGGGGGGAAGGAGACTTCCTGATCATTGCGGGGGAACGTCGCTTTCGGGCGGCAAGCGAGCTGGGCTGGAAGGAGATTGATGCCCGAATTTGGCCTAAAGAAACCACTCCTGCGGAGGTCGAACTGCTCGCACTCGTAGAAAACGTTCAGCGCACAAACTTGACCCCGATCGAAGTCGCGAAGGGGTACCGGCGCCTCTCGGAGCCTCCCTTTGATATGTCTCAGGAAGAGATTGCCGGCCGCGTCGCAAAACCGCGCTCAACCGTGGCGGAGTTTCTGGGACTGTTGGAGCATCCCCAGGCCATACAAGATCAGATATCCAGCGGTTACCTCACAGTCAGCCACGCTCGCGTGCTCAAGCGCGTAGAAGACATCCCCAGGCGCATAGCGCTAGCCGAGCTCGCCGTAAAGCAGGGCTGGAGCTTTAAAGAAACAGAAAAACGCGTGACCGGGCTCTTAGGGAAAAAGGCCCGGATGAGCCATCGCAAGAGAGCCGGCCTGCTCAAGGATCCTTTAAGTCGGCTGTGGCCCACGCTCCTGAACAGCACACGGATCGGGGCTTCGGGCGCTTGGGATGTCTCCTACAAAGGTCGTTATTGGCAGTTCCGGGTGGATTCGGCCGTCTTGCCGGATCAACCACTTCTCGCGGACTGGTTCCGGCAAATGGCCGAGGCGCTCGATCCCACGCCCGAGGGCGTCACGCCCAGCAAAGGAGCCTTGAGTGACGCCCTGGCTTCCCTCGGACAACCCAGACTACCGAAGACCCCCGAAGAGAAAGCCGAACTGGCCGCTTTGGCCAAAGGCTCAACGGGCCCTTCCCCGATCTATGGATGGATCTACGGCCCCGAGAGCCCCATCACTTTGGGCACCCAAAAGAGCACCTGGGATACCTTCGGCGTGCGTGATCCCCAAGACGGCCTGCAGAACATCTTGGACGAGATCATCCCTCAGACTTGACTTAACGTACGTCTTCTGGTACGCTTTGGTCAGGGGGAATTTCATGACTACACTTACCGCCACCCGAGCGCGGGCTACACTCTATAAATTGCTTGAACAAACGGCGGCGTCACATCACCCCATCCAGATCACCGGAAAAAGAGCGAACGCCGTTCTCATCGCGGAAGAAGATTGGCGGGCGATTGTGGAGACGCTGTATTTAGTGTCCATCCCGGGCATGCGTGACTCCATCCGCAAAGGATTGAAAACGCCTCTGCGTCAGTGCGCTAAGACTCTCGGCTGGTAATGTGGTCGCTTTTCTTTACGAAGCAAGCGCGCAAAGACGCTAAGAAAGTCGCCGCCTCCGGCCTTCGGACCAAAGCGGAAGTGCTGCTTGAGATCTTGAAGGCGGACCCACTCCAACAGCCCCCCCCTTTTGAGAAGTTGCGCGGAGACCTCGAAGGTGCCTACTCCCGCCGAATTAATATCCAGCATCGTCTGGTTTATCAAATATTTGCACGAACAAAAGCGGTCAAGGTGATTCGGATGTGGACCCACTACGAATAGTCCGGTGTGATCAAGATCTACCAGTTACCTGAATCGCTGCTTAGCGGTCCAACCGGCTAGAAACATATTAAGGGAGGAAAAAATGAGCAAATGGGCTACTGTTTTAATGGCTTTTGTACTTTCAGGTTTTATTGCGTCGGGACTTCGCGCTGACATGACAGGCTCGCAACCGGAAACGCCGGCGGGAATGAATCAGGCCCCTGTGGCAGGATCGCCCGTTGTTGACTCGAAAGGAGTGCCTAAACTTGTAGTAGAGTTTGAAACGGGACACTCGGATATTCCGCCCAGCTTCTCACGGATCATCGACGCCTTTGGAAAGTACCTCAAAAACAATCCGCAAAGTAAAGCCGAAATAATCGCCTATTCCGACCACACCGGCCATGGTTCAGCAAACGTGGTTCTCGCGCAGAAGCGCGCAGATGCCGTCGAAAACTACGTCGTTGCCAACTACGGAATTTCCGCCGATCGGATCAAGGCCAGCGGCTACGGCGAAGTCACCGATAAAATCCACAACAGCACCGAAGCCGGCAAACAAGCGAACCGCCGCGCTTACGGTTCCATCGTCAATCCCAAGCCGTAAAAAAAGTCTACCGCAAAGCCGCAAATAGGCCAGTTCAATGAGCAATGGAAAATGCTTATAGACCTGGTCTATTCGAGCATTATGGTGCTCCTTTAGACCAGGTCCGTTCGGGTTCCAATAAACTTCTTAGGAGCCGCGAGGGGCCATTATTTTAACCCTCTGTTACTATTTTCAGCCCCCGCCTACAGTTGGCATGAGTCGTTTGGCCCCTCTTTTGAGGCCTTTTCGGCCATTCTCCTTTCGGTACCTACCCTCCTATAATCTAAGGAAGCTACCCATGTTTGAACAACTCCGCCGCTTTGTCTCGGTTCTCGTCATTTTTGCCATATCATTTGAGCCGGCTCTAACCGTTCCTGCGTCCCATCTAAAGCTCCTTAGCTCGGTTCCCCGAAATACCTTTGATCAGGAGGCTTTAACATCTCAGGTTCTGAGCTCTATCGTGACGCTTCTTAGTCCACACCCTCGCTCTATCTGTTTGCGGTGGTTTGGAGACCCATGGACTGAACCCTTGATGCACGGTGTTGGAGGAAGCCCTACCGCAACTTTCGAGTACACGGATTACCGAGCGGCAAGGCGAACCCCGAGCGAACAAATCCGTTCCTGGGTGGGACACATCTACTCGAAACCTCATACGGCTGGTGGCTCCGGAAGCGCGGTTTGGGAACGATGGCTAGAGGAAGCAGACAAAGCGTCACCCTCCTTAGCTAACGACAGAAAAAGGACATCCGGATCTTCCATTCAACCGGTGTCGCCTGAATTTTTGAAGTACTTGTCCAGTCTTTTAACTGCCGCGCAGGATCGATTTAAGGTCGCGAAGTCTTTTGATGAGAAAGCAGGCCTTAAGCGATTAATCCTTCAAATCAAACTTGAAAAAACGCGTTCGGAAGTGAGACTGGCGCAGCGGCTCTACGGGAGTGCAACAAGAAAGGCGTTTCTGGCCTGGGCGGCGAGATTACAACCCGTTATTGAAAAGGCGCTCACTTTAGAGGACCTCACTGACCCGGAAGTCCAGCTTGCAATTCTGGCCCATCGGCGCTCCGTGATCGCCCGATGGTTATATGTTATCGAGCGCTACGCAGGAGTCGGTGAAGCCCGCGAAAACGTACTCGGAGGGAGACTCCGAGTGACCATACGAACACTTCCATTTGAGACGCTTTACGATACGGACAAATGGACGGCCCTCGTCAAGAAGATCGAACAAGGGTCTGCGAACGCCCCAGCCGAAAACCTTAGGGAGCTTAAAGCGCTGGCCGACCAACATGGCGACGCGCTAGCGGCAAAGAATCGGTTAGAAGTTCCCGAAAGTGCCATCGTCCCTCGCATGAGGCGCCTTCTGGTGAACCACCCGCGTCTCTTGCATCCTTTGGAAGCAGACTGGCTAAAATTGTCAACACTTCTGGTCCAAAATGCTCCGCGCGCGAATCAAAGAAACGAGAAAGGGTGGGGACCTTTGCATGACGCTTTCATCGCCAGGGTCGAATCCACCCTAGCGGCTATTGCGCCGCCCACGGATGTTAAAAAGAAATCGGATCCTTCAAGTAAGACTCCCGCTGAAGAACGTCTTTCCGTACCGCTCAGCGAACTCGAAAACGACGAACTAGTTATTAAAGAACTTGCTCAGCTCACAGAGGAACAGGGTACGGATGCTCTTCGGGCCGCTCTCGAGAGCAAAGTTTTCACTCTCTTCCATATCCGGGAGTACAGTGGAATCCCGGAGGTTATTTCCCAATGTCTCGCGAATCTTCGAAATTCAGCTATCCCCCCCGGAGGGACAAAGTGGCACATGCATATATTTTGGAACCAATTAAACGCTTGGTGGGAAATGTCGGAAGAAGCTCGCCAATCGGCGATGGCCGCCGTACGCGTCGGGAAGAAGCGCGAGGCACAACTTGAGACTTTAGCCGTTTATTGGCGTGAAAACGTCGAAACGTTGGGGAAGCGGCTGCATTGGTGGGCGGTGCTGCGCCTGGTCAAATCCGGCGACGAGGATTTACCAGCGGCTTGGAAAGAGATTCGAGATGTCTACTCGCAAGCGAACCAAATTTACATGCGAAAGCCGCTGTCGCAGGAAATAGAAGAACGACTCTTATCCGAGGCGAAAGCTCTTTCGGCGTCGCTCCCAGAAAAAGAACGTTTGGAACCCTGGACTCTAACTCTGCCCGAAGAGCGACCGCCGACCGATGTCAAAGAGGTCGATTTTTTTCGAGCCGCCATTTCATCGACGCACCATGAGATATCGGATTCGCCTACGAAGGAAAAACAAAGCCCACGCAGTTTACGTCGCGCCCGGGAGAGATCTCGTCGCCAGGCATTTGAAGAAAGCAAAAGGACCGCAGAAATCCAGGCGAATGCTTTTGGCCTGCGAGCGCTTTTACGGCCAATAAAAGACGCGAAAAATGACGAAGAATTAACGCCGCTCCTTCTAAAGATCGAAGAGCGTGCACAGGCACTTGAACAGGCTAAAAATGATGTTCCACCGGCCGAGAAAATACGGCAGGATTCCGAAAGAAGACGCAAGGAGAAAGAAGCAGCCTACGAGGCCTGGTCGGCAATCGTAAAGAGACTCTCTGACCTATATGCTCAGGGCTACCAAGCGGGCGCGCACATCGGCATGGGACTGAGCGAGGCAATCGAGCGCACCCCGGCAGGCGCTGACGTTGTCGTCTATGGAACAATGGGGCTCGAAGGGATCCTTGCTCAACTTGTTCAGGCCAAAGCTCTTAGCCGGTCCAAAATCTACCTGGTCGACGTTGCCGACCCTAAGGTTCTTGGAAGCGCAATTCCGCAAGAAATACTCAAAGAAGCCGGCGACCGTTTATGTTTTGTGCAGGCCAATCTCACACAAACCGGCGCTGAGCTGCCTCTCAAAATCCACGACATTGTTGTAACCGCACGAAAAGAATTCCCCGAGCCGCAGGCGCATCTCGAAAAAATTGCGGAAAAATTGGCGGACCTTTTTTCTTCCTATCACTTCAACGAAGCAGTAAATCCCAATCTTCCTTGGGGGAAAGCCGGCCTGGTCGTGGCGTCACGCTCGAATCCGGCCCTTTCGGGCGAACTTCTTTTTAATACGATCGAACAAATGGTCGCTAGCGAACTGCAATCGCCATTGCCGGAGCCGGGCGACTCCGCGTATCGAGAAGCGATCGCGAAATTGATCGAGCGCAATGCGCTAACGCAAACGTCGTCTCTGCGCAGCCTTCTCGCCTCAGACGGTGTACTTCATCTCAGCAGGGTCCTAGCCCTATCTCCGGAAGGAATCCAAAAAGTTCTCTCCGCATGGAGCAAAAGGAAGAATCCAAAAGCCGCGAACCTCGAAACCTATGAAGAATTAGAACGACTAGTTCGGAAAGACGCCGACATGGGGGGTCTTTTGTCGCTACCCCGGGGGATACTCAAGGAGGACAAACCTCTCATGGGTATTGCCGTAGATCCAGGGGAGAAACAAGAGAGGCTCGTTCAGTCGATCGTTCTGGCACCTGCGACCGAAAAGAAACGGGTGACTCGAAAGCCGATCCGGAAAACATCTGCGGCACTATCCAAATTCTCAGTAGGGCTCGATGCGGGCCTTTGGGCCATAATCGCTCTTTTGGTGTTCTTTGGATATTTAAACTTTCTGCGCACGCCTGAACCAAGACCGTCGCACAATTCGCAGATGTCAAGTTCCTACGGACGCGCGAGGGCGCAGATTTTCGTTGTGGGCGAATACAGTTTTTATTCGGCGCGCCCATACCCACCCCGGCTGTTCTTTCTGGCCCCGCGCCTGGGTGAGCAGCTGCGTATTTTACGAGAGCGCCTGGCCAATAAATCGGATCGTCTTTCGAAATTGCCCACGGCAGAAACGATGAAGGAGCTCTTGTCACCCACGTCCCCAATCGGTCTCGCGGAGGGTTATCCCTCGCATAGCGAAGTCAGCTACGACTATGACGTCGATTCCGGTTCCCGCAAGTTTTTGCGCATCACTAAGCGAGGCCTTTATTTAAACATCGATTTGTTTGGTCCTTTAGCCTTTCGGGTTCAAGCATTAACGGCGGAAGCAAAAAACTATCGGAAAATTGGAAAACGGAGAGAAGCCGAGAAGCGTCAAAACAGAGCTGAAGAGCTGGCTGATATTCTGGTCGGCCGTGTCCTTTTAGAAAGTGTTCGGGTCGAAAATTCAAAGAAGGACCCCATGCACGTGATGCAAGTCCAGGC
>JBBSDO010000075.1:0-12056 GCA_038241515.1 Elusimicrobiota bacterium
CAAAGGAGACCGGCGTATTCTGAGTCAGATCAAAAATAGTCTGCAAAGGACGTACCTCAATCTTGTAATAAGGAGACCAACGATAGTGGCGCACAGGCGCTATAGCAAAGAGGGTAATCACAGCGCCGAATCCCAGCGTGATCGCGGCGTCCTTGCGAAAATTGGCTTGCGCAATAGCGAGCAAACCAAATCCCATGAGCAGCCAAAGAATGGGGGATAGGCTCGTGGCCGACAGAAGGGTGAATAAAACAATCCCGAATAGGCTCCCGCAGATTTCCATGGTATAGGCGCGCAACGGGGGTTGGCCGTCAAAAAACCTGGCCAGCCACATACCAAAACTCGTAAAGGCGGCGACGGTCGAAAAATAAACCGTGCCCAACACGAGCGGCCATGGGAGGTACCCCCCCCAAAGGTTCGACGGTTTCAAACCAGTTGCTAGGCGGGCTCCGAACCAAATATATTCACTTGGATCGTAAGGATTTCTACTGACTGTTCCAGAAAGGACAAGTCCGAGCGCGACGCAGAAAGATAAAAGGAAGCCCAGCCAGCGCATAAGATACAAGCGCTTTTGGGAGTAAAGAATGGCTCCGAGCCCAAGGCCAAAAAAAGCCGCAATTAAGACAAAGTTTGTGAAATACGCGACGAGGCGAATCCAGGAGCTCAACCATCGAATAAGAAGCAATTCCCAAAAGAGGCTAGCGCTTCCAATCAAAAAAAGATGGAGATCCGCGCGGGTGAGTCGCGACGGGGTAGTCACAGTGGCCTCAGGCAGTCGTGAGGAGTCATTGCGGCACAATTGTATCCGAGAAAGAGAATAAACGCCTAGAATCGTGTCGTTGATGGGAAGGTGTGAAAAATAGTTCGAGAAACTGTTACGTCTTCCCCCGCGGGTTCTGGCGGGGGACCCATGTATCGAGATCTTCGACGGAAAGCGGACATTATGGGTCCCCTGCCAGGGGCCGCAGGGGATGACAGAATTGGAAGGCGGTCGATTTTTTCACACCTTTTGACAAGTGACAAAAGTCCTCGAAGGTCACAAAAAGAGTCTTCCGGAAATCGCTGAGTTCAAGGTTTAAGGCGCTATAACAAACGATGAAAGCCGTTTCGCAAAATAGTCGGGTACTAGAAAACTCGCCCACCTTTATGAACTTCCATAGAATCGTTTAGTGAACTATTCTCGTATTTTGCCTCGATTTTGCAAACGTGACAATGTCCAGAGGCTAAGTCGTTGAATCCCCCCTACGGCAAGAATGCTGTAAAGCGGCATGATGGGATCAGCAAAACGCGGGTCCTGAAATGACGCGAGCGAGCTCACGAACGAATGAGCTCCGATCACTAGAAGCAAGAAGATCGCCGGGGTACGCGTCTCGGCTAGAAAACAGAGGCCACAACCCGAAAAAAGGGCCAGGAAGGGGAGCCATCGTACTATCCAAAATCCTTTTTGCATAGGCCACCACCATAGGAGAACGTCGCTGAAACGGTAAACGTCTTGACTGTCGATACTTTGCAGATAGCCTACGGGATTTTCGACTTGGTGAGTCAACAAAGGACGAATGCGCGCAAAATAAGCAGCGGTCTCTCGAGGCCCGTAACGTGTCAATGTGGATGCCGATGGAGTCTTTGCCGTGGCCTTTTCGAAGAGAAGCAAACCGCGGTAAATAAAGAATGTAAATTCCCTGTTTAGATAGATATCGGGAATTGCGGAATAAGCCCAAAAGAACTTTACCATCAGTGAAAACCGATCGGCGATAAAAAGAAAAGGATGGGCCTGAATCGCTGTCCAGGCCAACTGGTTCAGGAGCCGATAAAGTGACATTTCAGGATAAATCCCCCTCAACTGTTGGATAGGACCGTCCTTGGACCCGTAAAGCCACTCGCCGTCTGCCATTTTTCCGGAGTGCCGATCGTGACAGATTTTGAGAATAGCCCGCACTTTCTCATCTGAAATCTGCGCGAGGTCCAAGTAGCGGGCCGTGGAGCAAAATAAGGCCGGGCCCGACATTTGGTCGATTCCAAAGAATCCATGGGTTTTCCAGTTGAATTCCGACACCGCCAGTAGAACGGAGGCGGCTCCCAACGCGGCGAAAAGCCAGCGTTGGCCGGCTCCACGTCGCGCGCGAGATAGGACAATCAAACCCAACATCCCTGCTGCGATCAGAGAGCGGCCTACAGGCCGGACCAAAGCAGCGCAGGCGGCACAGACACCACTCAGAAACGAAGGTAGGGGAGAAGGATTCTCAATGGCTTTTAAGAAGAGCCATACAAAAAATATGAGCGAAAATGTGTAGAGAGTTTCGGACAGTATGGAATGCGCGAAAATCACTGATACGGGCAAGGCGGCGGAAAGAAAAAAAACGAACGCTGCGCTCAGTAAGGAGTTTTTGATAAAACGATAGTAGATGAACGCCGACAAAAATCCAGAAAGTAAAGCCAAAGAGTGCTGGGCGATCAACACGATCCATAAATGAGGCACCAGTTTGAGAAGAAGACTCAAAAAAAGAGGATATCCGACCGTGCGTTCGACCGACAAAGCGAACGACGAGCCGAAAAGGATATGGAGCGCCGGATCCAGATAGCTTCCCGAGTCAGGCTGAAAGATGGGGTCTGGGACCGCTACAATAAATGTGATATGAGTGGCGACTGCCCAGCTCACCAAAAGTGCGGCAAGGATATTTGAACTTTGGAAGCCTTTAGGCCGAACCATGGCGAAAATTATACATGGTAGTCTCAGACGAAAAGAGTTCCTGCGATGTATTAGAGCGGCGGCAATCCGGAGTGTCGGTTATTAGGTGAACAGATTGGCTTGCCTCACCCGGCCTCCAGCCACCCTCTCCCCCGGGGAGAGGGAGTAAGGGTGAGGCGCCGTTTCTTATCAGAGGATTTTGTCACGGTGAGCCAACTCACAGGGCCACCGCCATTCTGGAATACCGCCTCTCTCTCCAATCGCAATACGCTTTCCCCAGGCCCGATTTCCCTTAGGCCGTTCGGCCTTCATTTCTGCCCGCCCGCTCCATGGCATCACTGACAAGAACGGTTTAAAATAGCACTGAAAACCGTTTTACTTGTTTCCCGGTTCGCACGGCCGTGCCCAGTGTGACAGAGAATAAACTGCGATTTTATCGAGCCAAGCACACCGAGCCCGCCAAGACATCCTTTGCGAGCTTAGCGAGAGGCTGCCGTGGTGGGATTTTATGGAGAGAAACTTTACTGGAGCCAAGAGCCGCCGAACTTCGTGACCTATGATCTTTTTTAACCGCCTTATCTCTCTCCTCTTACTTTCCTGCCTGATCGTTGATCCGGCACTCGCCCGGCCAGTGCTGACTACACGGTACACCGTGTCGCGCCTAAAGTACCGGATACCGAGTGCGGTCGTCTTCTCGAGCCAAGCCGTTATGCCTCGCGGCGCCTATTTCCATAGCCTTTTTAACAGTCTCGCCGCGCGCGCCGGGTGGCATCTCCTTTGCGATTATTTTTCGGGTTCTGATTCCTTAGAAAACGTCGACGGCTTCCGCCAATCTGAATTGGCTGGCGACCCGGGGTTCAGTTTATCGTTCAGCAAGAAGAACAATCCCGTACGACAGGACGATTCGCCCCGATTCACCCGCCGGCAGCTTGGCTTCGGCGCTGCTTTGGGGGGAGGCCTGCTGGCTCTAGGGGGCTGGCTGGGAAACAAATTAGGGGCGCCGTCGAGTGAAGACGGGGTACCTTTACAAACCGTCGAGCAGCTGGAAATCCTTCGGAAATACGTCGCGGGGCTCCGGCTGATCTCCATGAACCGAGCTGGTGACGCTGAAAAAGTCTTGGCCGCCGCGCGCCTGGAGGCTTTAGCTGCACGCGACGCCGCGCTTGCGCGGCGCATGGAAGAGTTCTCGACTCGCATTCGCCGTCTTTTGAAAGAGCGGCCCACCGCGGTAGACTCCCGTGAAACCTGGTTCGCGGCTTACCTCGAGGTCATTCAGGATTTCAACGATGCCGCGCTCGTCCCGCGCGGCTGGCTGCTGGTACCGAGCAGCGAAAGGAGTTTGATGCGGATCACTAAAATTAAGGACACGAATTGGGGAGACGCCGCCCATACGGCCGCGGATGGGACTCGTTCCGCCAAAACGATCCCGATTTATAGCGTCGAACCTCAGGGGCTGTCCGACGGAGCTCCCGGAGAAAAGCTTGGCGGCGCCATTTATTTCGGGCTTCCATCCCGTCCCGTTTTCGTCGTGGACGTGCCCAGCTTGAAGGCGGATGATGAATTTCATCAAGCCTTGCTCGATGCGCTTTCGCCTGAGTCGACCAGCTTGCAGGGGACCCTCGAGTGGCTTCGCCAGGGCTATCTCAAGGCTTTCGAAAAGGACCAAGCGGTGGTGGAAGGCCGCCTCACACCGGAATTCATTTCCGCCTCGCATTCGGAATTGCTTCTTCACGAGACCACACACGCTTTCAATTCGGGGGCAAGGCTCGGCTTACGAAATGAAGATGAGGCCTTCGCTCATCTGACCGGGCTTACGGGTAAAACCCCATTTATGCGCCTCGCAAAGATCACTTTCGGAGCCTGGAGCCAAATAACGTTTGCTGTTAGGCGAGGAGAGCGGCCTCTCGACCGCGCACATCCCTTCGAGGGAAGCTATTTGATTCTAGCGGCCGTTGCGCTGGCCGATGCTCTGAACGATCACCGCCTGGCCGACCAAATCGCGGAGTTCGATGCGAATGCTTTGCGCATTCTTCAAGAACGATTAATGACATTGGGGAGGTCCGAGCTCGCCGCTATCGCCGAAAAAGCCAGGCAACAGGTGGGATCAGCGCTGCCTGCCCACGGCACTTTCCAGTTGACGATTCGCGATACTCCCCCGTCCGCCGGTGCCCAGACGAAGCCCGCTGTTCGCGATAAAGAACGTGAGAAGATTCTTCAACTTGAAAAGCCTGCTGTTCCACAGCCATTTTCGGACGCTCCAATCGTCGTCGCCGCGGGGATGGGGCGTGCGTTGGAAAACAATGACGCGGAGGAGCCGGCTGTCCCAAGGCCGTTGGAGGCTGAGCGCGGTCCAGTTTTTCCCCTACGACTCATTGACGTTAACGAACCCTTCAGCGCCGACTATTCTGCAGGAATTCCGCCGGGTGTAGGGTTGGCTCTTAAAAGATTCCTCGAAGCGGAGGGATACAGCCTCGTTGAGAAAACCTTGGGTCGTCATTTCACTTTTGAAGAAATCGGCTCGCTTCGCGCCCTTCCCGGCGCTCACGATAGCATTCATTTCCCTTTTACCATTTCGATTAATCCGCTACGAGGGGATGCTCTCGGCACTTTCGACCTCACTGTGTTTCGAGACGATATCGCGAGCAAATTTTTTCGCGTCGAATCAGCCCGCGATCCGAGACAAGCGCATGCCGCCGATAGCCAAGGCGAGTTGAGCCGACGCCGCGAATTTCTGAAGGGTTTGACCGCTATTGCCGCCGTGTGGGATTTACTTCGCCACTTCAGGCGGCAGGCGCAAAAGGAAAATCACGCAGCCGTAAAACCGGCCATATTCCTTTTCCTGGCCAACCTCGGTTCCATAGGCTACGCCGCCTATCACGCGCTGCGTGCCGGTCATCACGTGCCGGCGGCGTACACCGTCTCAGGCCTTGTAACCTGGTCCTGGATGGGGCTGCCAGTCGTGATCGTGATCTTTACCTGGCTCAACCGTCGCTTGCACAAAAGGCTCGAAGTGTCCTTTGGTTTCCAACCGGCGCAGAAAAGTCCGCCGTCTGGGGAAGGGAGGAGCATCCTTCCGCTCCTAATCTTTGTCCTAGGCGCCCTAGCCACAGAAGTAGGGAGTCGCCCGCATTTGAGTCGGTCTCGAATTTCCACCTATTTACAACAAGCTTCCTAAAGCGCCGCCCACCCGCCAATAGGGCTTCCCATCCATACCCTGTACCTATCAATCGTCTTAGCTGCCAAGTTTTTGGGAATATGGCGTCTCAGAATTATGAAAATGCGCTATACCTCCCCCAACGAGCGGCTTAGGATCTGCGAGGGGTGAAGAATTTGCTAAGCAGGAACCCCGTCAGTTCACCGCGGTGAACTTAAGCCGAGGTGGTGAAAAAGGCGGTGAAAAATAGTCGAAAATGAACGAAATATAGACGAAATGAATGATGTTTAAAAAGGCGATGACAGCTCTCAGATCACCGCGGTGAACTGAAATTGAACTGTTGAAGTCGGTTGGTTCACCGCGGTGAATCGAAATCGCGTCGGAGCCTCCATTAATTCATTACGGTGAATCATTCCGGACTCGTGACAAGTTTCAGTTCACCGCGGTGAACTGAATGGAGGGTATACGGCCCCCCGCTTGCGCGTACTACCTAACGTCAATTTTTTCGCGGGCGAGGGCGGAGTGAATGGCTATCGTGAGGTCGCTGCGGATGGCGATGAGTTCTCTGGCGTGTTCGGTCCAGGCTCGCACCTCCAAATCGAGCGATCCCGCACCGAGTTTTGTGACAAAGGCTTGGGGCGGCGGGTTCTTAGCGACTGAGGGGTGCTGCGCGACGATCTGCTTGAGAAGATCCATTACCTGTTTGGGATCGGCCCCGGGCGCGACCGTAACGGGAATTGCGAGACTGCGCAAGTGATCGCTCAGCGTCCAGTTGGTCACGCGGTTGGAAATGAGACTGGCATTGGGGACGATGACTTCGGAATCGGTCGGTGTCCGAATGACCGTCGCGCGAATCCCGATCCGCTCCACAACACCCGTGGCATCGTCTACCTGAATCACGTCCCCTACCTTGATCGGCCGTTCAAAGAGCAGAATCAAACCCGATACGAAATTGTTAATGATGTTTTGGGTTCCAAATCCGATCCCCACGCCAAAGGCTCCCGCCAATATTGTGAATTTCGTCATGTCGAAGCCTAGGGCGGAGAGCGCCAAAAGAAATCCGAGTACGAGAATGACGTAGTGCAGCATCGTCGAAATGGCATACGGCAACCCTTGTCCGATGATAAAGCGCGGAAAGATATCCTCCTCGAGCACAAAGCGGACGAGGCGCGAAATGAGAAAAGCTCCCCACACGGTCACGACGAAAGCGATGACGTGGGCGGGCGTCACTTGTACCGATCCAATCCCCAGCTGCGTACCTGAGACTTTTTCGGTCCAGTCTCGCAGAGGGTCGTAGAGCTGAAGGAGGTCCATCGTATACAAGGCCCACCCGATGAGGGCACCCCACTTGAGAACCCGATGGATGCGCAGAGCGATCTTGTCGCGATGGCGATCCACCATGCCCAAGGCGGAGACCGGATGCAGATTCAGAATGAAATGAAGCAGGACGTCGATCACCCGCAAAACGGAATACAAAGTCACGGCCAGATAGGCACTTCCCAAGACCGAGTCGCCCAAAAGGTTTGAGAGATTGACGTAGCCCACGATATTTGTCAAAAGGGCCGCGCCTAGAACGACTAAACTCAAGCGCGCGACGATTCGAATAAATACCCACAAGCGCGGTCCCCCCGCCGGCGAGTCTGCGATCACTCCGACCTCCTGACGCGGGGGCGCCTGTGCAGGAGCGGAGAAGTGCGTGGACTTCAGAAGCCACATCAAGAAGACAAGTCCCCCCAGCATTTCACCTACAAATAAAACTCTGGAAATAAAAGGCAGCACGGCGGCAATGCCACGGATCTGATCGACAAAATAAAGTGCGACCAGGGCGTTGATAATAGAAAAGAAGTAAATTTCTACGAGCTTCCTAAGTAATACGAGTGTCGGTAGGATCGCAACTCCGGCGATAGCACTCCAAAGGAGGCGTGGTGCCTGGGGATAGATCCACGGGCTCAAGAGGAGCGCAATAACGCCGGCCGCAGCCAGGGGGGCATCGAAAACTCGCGAAGGACCCGTAAGGCGGTGACTTGCACCCCGAGCGCCGCGCAGTCCCCGGCGAAGCCAAAAGAGACCAGCGGCGAGTACTAAAAAAATCGCGAAGTGAAGGACAAACTTCGCTTGCTTACGTTCGACGTAAGCGCGCAAGGCGCGAACCTGGGTCTCAAAAGACTCTTCACCCTCTTGAACCATATCACTGCTCGAGCGCGAGCTGACGTCCACACTCCATAGGGGCGGACTGTCGCGCGACAACAGATGCGAGAGAGCTTCATCCCGAGCCTGGCGAACGTGGGCAAGAACCCGCGTGGTGCGGGCCTCTTCTTGTCCCACCCGATTCTGAAGAGACAGGATTTGCGCGCGCCGCCGTTCCACTCGGTGACGGGTTTGTGCGATGCCAGAGAGTACGGATTGCACGGTCTGAGCGACCGCCGCAGGGGCATCCGGAGCGTGGGCTAATACAAGAGTTTCTTGCCAAGCGGAATCAATTTGCCCAATGTTGTTCAACTCTTGACTGATCTGGTCGATACGACGAGTGAGCTCCCCATCCCAGATTTTCAGGCTGTCAGCCGTTTCTTCCCAGCTGTATTCGAGCCGCAAGAGCCGATCGAGCGAGGACGTTGGCGACAAAAGCCGCGAGCTCTCCTCGACACGAGCACTCAGCTCTCTGGTGAGAGGCGGCTGCTCTTTCTCGATTCGCGCCGTGGTTTGATCGGAAGAAAGTCCTGCTTCGATGTCATGTAAATTAGCGAGCGCCGATTCCGCTTGCGTAGGCACATCGGCCAACGGTACCGCCGTAGCGATCGTCGTGGTCGACGCCGCCGACGTTTCTGCGAGTGCGGTTCCCGAATCAGCCCATGCTATGAGACGCATACCCATTAGCATGGCTGTCCCGAGGATAAAGAAACGGGGGCGATGTATTTTTGCGCGGTTCACAAACAATAGATTAGCAGTTACGACGACGAACCTTCTATATCTCAAATGCGCCAATCCCTCTTCCAAAGGTTTCTGGGATTTGTAATTCCTATGAGCCGCATGGTGAAGACTCTCTAGAATCATGTTCCCTGATCGATCCCTGATATAATCGCTGCATGTCCAAAGATTTTGTCTTCACGATGAAGGGGCTTTCCAAGACCTACCCGCCTAGCAAGCAGGTCCTCAAGGATATTTACTTATCCTTTTACTACGGAGCGAAAATTGGTGTCATCGGGCTGAACGGCGCAGGGAAAAGTACACTTTTAAAAATTATGGCGGGTCTCGAGACGGAATTCATCGGAGAAGCGTTTCCGGGCAAAGGAATATCGGTCGGCTACCTTCCGCAGGAGCCGAAGTTAAACGAAGACTTGACGGTCCGAGAAAACGTCGCTCTGGGTATGAAGCATGTCGTCGACCTTCTCGCGGAATACGAAAAAATAAGCGCCAGTTTTACGGACGGAATGGATGCCGACGTCATGGAGAAAGCGCTCAACCGACAGGCCGAGCTCCAGGAAAAAATTGAACAGGCCAACGGGTGGGAACTGGATCACACCCTCGATATCGCCATGGATGCTTTGCGACTTCCCCCTGCGGACTCGGTCGTCACCCACCTCTCAGGAGGAGAAAAGCGCCGCGTGGCGCTTTGTCAGCTCCTCTTAAAAAGCCCAGATCTCTTACTTCTGGACGAACCCACGAACCATTTGGATGCCGAATCGGTGGCGTGGCTAGAACACTTTCTCAAAGAATACAAAGGCACGATTGTAGCCATCACGCATGACCGCTACTTTCTCGACAATATCGCGGAGTGGATATTGGAACTGGACCATGGCTCTGGCGTGCCTTGGAAGGGTAACTACTCCTCCTGGCTGGCCCAGAAACAAGAACGCTTGCGCCTTGAAGAGAAGGCCGAAGGGCAGCGGCAAAAGACACTCGAGCGCGAACTGGAATGGGTACGCATGAGTCCGCATGGCCGACAAGCAAAGAGCAAAGCGCGCATCGGCCAGTATCAAGAACTTTTGGCCCAAGATCCCATCAAACGCATGGAAGAGCTGGAGATTTATATCCCTCCCGGTCCGCGGCTGGGCGATTTGGTGATTGAAGCTAAAGGCGTCGCCAAAGCCTACGGTGATAATCTCCTCTATGATGACCTGTCGTTTACTATACCCCCTGGCGCGCTTGTCGGAATCGTCGGACCGAACGGCGCGGGGAAAACCACCCTATTTCGCATGATTATGGATGCGGAGAAGCCCGACAAAGGAACCCTCCGCGTTGGCGATAGCGTAAAGCTCGGCTACGTTGACCAGTCGCGAGCCTCGCTCGATGACGAAAAGACCGTCTGGCAGGAACTCTCCGGTGGTCTCGATCTCATCATGCTCGGAAAAAAGGAAATCAATTCGCGCGCCTATTGCGCCCGGTTTAATTTCTCGGGACAAGACCAACAAAAGAAGGTCGGAGCGCTTTCCGGAGGCGAACGGAACCGCCTCCATTTGGCCAAGATGCTCAAAGCCGGAGCCAACGTGCTTCTGCTCGACGAACCCTCCAACGATCTGGATGTAAATACCCTACGCGCGCTAGAAGATGCTCTACTCGAGTTCGCCGGCTGCGCGATCGTCATCAGCCACGATCGTTGGTTTCTCGACCGTATCGCCACGCACATTCTTGCCTTCGAGGGGGACAGCAAAGTCTCCTGGAACGAAGGTAATTATCGTGAATACGACGAAGCTTTGCACAAGCGCTTAGGATCCGACGCCATTCAACCTCACCGAATCAAATACAAAAAGCTGTCGCACGCCTGACGATCTGCAAATACCGGATGATAATGCGACATCCGGCTTTCCGCTTGCTGTTTTGCCCTTTCTCTGGTAAAAAGTTGACCCATGTACTACGTTGCAAGCCACAGCTCTGGTAACGGCACTTTATCGGCTTTAATCGGAGGGCCGCTCCTCCTCTTTTGGGGACTAGGGCGTCTCCAAGAAAAGAGGCTCCTAGAGAACACTCCCCGCTCGAAGATTCGCTCGGCGGCTATTGGGCTCGTTGACCTTTCCGGCGTCGCCCGGCAGCGCAAACCCCTTAAGAGCCCAGTTTCCAACATCGACTGCTGCTGGTGGGAATGCACGGTTGAAGAATTGGAATCGAACGGGCGCGAATCGCGCTGGGTGACCGTCAAGAAAATGGGCGCCTACGAAATTTTTTATTTGGAAGATCCTACGGGCCGCGTGCTCGTGAATCCTCAAGGGGCGGAATTTCATATCGTGACCCATAATTCAGATCTCGACTCCACCTCGCAATCACAGCTGGGGCCCCTTCTCTCCACCTGGGATCTTGATACCACCAGCTGGTGGGGTGGCTCCCGCCGCATGCGAATTCGCGAACAAACGATTCCGGAATTTTCCCCCCTCTTCGTCCTGGGAGATCTCGTTTCGGTCGCTGGTCCGATCATCGATTCGCACGCGCTTTTTAACGAACACGTTCGTGCGCTGAAAGCCGATCCCCAGAAGATGGTCGCGGCGGGTTTGATGGTCGCTGGTGTATTGGACCCAGAGAAATGGGATGCTTTTGTGGATAAAGAAAAGGATTCTTTTCTTAAAGAGGAACTGGCCCGCCAGTCCAGTATGCTTGACGCGGAGAAAACGGTCGTACAGGCGCCCGCTCAGGGACCTTTCGTCGTGTCGACTCAGTCGCAAGAGGAGCTCGTGAAGTCGTTTTCTTGGTTCGCACCGCTCGGCATCGTCGGAGGGATCGCCCTTAGTGCGGGAGGCGTTTGGTTCGCCCTTCTCGACCATTGGTCCGCCCTCGTCATTGTAGGATTGATCGCAGTCGGCTTCGTCATCAGTTTATCTTCTAGACAAAAAGGAGTTTCATTATGGGATTGGTTTTCATTGTCGTAGTCGTCCTAGCTGGTATCGTCATCGTGGCCTACTTTACCGGCATCTACAATGGTTTAATCGCCGTCAAGAACAATATCGACAAGGCCTGGGCCAACATCGATGTGTTGCTAAAGCAGCGTCATGACGAGCTGCCGAAACTCGTTTCCATTTGCGAGGGCTATATGTCGCATGAGCGCGGAACGCTCGAAGCGGTCATGATAGCCCGCCAAGGTGCGATGAGCGCGCAAGGCCCCGCCGCCACGGGCCAAGCCGAAGGCGCCTTGCAAAGTTCACTGCGCCAGCTTTTCGCCCTTGCCGAGAACTACCCCAATCTCAAGGCACAAACTTCTTTTCAGCAGCTTCAAGAACGCGTTTCCGCGCTAGA
>JBBSDO010000076.1:0-11930 GCA_038241515.1 Elusimicrobiota bacterium
CGAACGTCAAAAATGAGAGGCTTACCCGCATAACCCTCTTCCCTAAGGCTCCAAGCGGACTTCAGTCCCCAAAGACCACTGTCGGATAACACTCCGGAGACAATGATAAAGCCAAGTAATATGCCCAGAATCAGATAAAGAAGATTGTTTCCCGTATTAATGGCGGCGGCGCCGACTCCCAATGAAAAAAGAATGTAAAAGGTTCCAAAGCGCGTGAATCGGATGGGTCTTGCAACGGTCATCCAGCGCCACCATCGGTAGGGAGAGGAGAGGAAATAAGTGAGCGGTCGAGGCCAACAAGTCACTTTAAAGAGGAACGGGAACTTGTTGAAGCAGAATTGAAATCAGTCGCTCTGATTGTTGTCGCGAGCCAGTTAAATGATCAGAAGTGAATATCAGGCGATGGGCCAAAACCGGTTCCGCCAGCGCCTTGATGTCATCCGGAATCACATGGTTACGCCCTTCGATCAAGGCCCTGGCCTGGGCAGCGCGGCGCAAGGCCAAAGCTCCTCTTGGACTGACTCCAACCTCCACGCCCTCGGCGGTCCGGGTGGCTTGAACGAGGGCCAACAAATAATCGTCTATGAGGGGAGCCACGCCGACGTTCGGGACAAGCGCCATCTCGCGGGTCAGCTCCGCACTGGTTAAACTGGGCTCGAGTCGTCGTAACGCATCCGAATCCCCCCCGATCGCAAGCACCATTTTTTCGTGCTCCGTATCGGGATATCCAATCGAGAGGCGCATCATGAATCGATCGAGCTGAGACTCCGGGAGCGGAAAGGTGCCGTGATGTTCATGCGGATTCTGCGTCGCCACGACGAAGAACGGGGTTGGGAGAGCATGGGTCTCGGTGTCCACCGTGACTTGATGTTCATTCATCGCTTCGAGAAGGGCGCTCTGTGTGCGTGGAGTGGCTCGATTCAGCTCGTCGGCTAGCACCACCTGATTGAACAAGGGGCCTTTTCGGAATTCGAAGACCTGCGTCTTTGCGTTAGGGATAGAAATGCCCAGAATATCGGAAGGTAGCAAGTCGCTCGTGAATTGAATCCGTTGGAAGCTGCAGCCGACCGATTTGGCGAGACAGAGTGCCAGAGTCGTTTTCCCAACCCCGGGAACGTCCTCAATCAATAAATGTCCACCTGCCAGAAGAGTAATAAGGGATTGCTGGACCACCTCAGACTTCCCCACAAAGACTCTTTCAATTCGTTCCTGAAGAGCGAGAAATGGAGTTGAAGCGGAATGCACGGAGGGACTGACGCGCGTATTCATTTAAATTCAGCCTAACAGGACTCGCTCGGGGTGTCAACGTCCGGCTTAGGGGAGGTCATTAATCCCTTTGGGGGCACCGGAGCCAAGAATCGTTTAGAGCGCCTCAGTCGATGGAATGTGATCGCGAAACGATGCGCCTCGTTGCGAACGTATTGGACCAAATGAAGCGCCGCTGAGTCGGCCGGAAGGCGGATGGGTTCTTCTCTCGACGGTAGGAACAGTTCTTCCTCGCGCTTGGCCAGTGCGGCCATCGGAATGGGCGGCGGTCTCGTCTGTTTTCTCCCTTCACCCGTTGTTTTCGGCGCTTCTGCGAGTGCTTCGGCGAGTGCTTCTTGAGCGGCCGACAATTGTCCCTTTCCGCCGTCGATTAGAATCAAGTCCGGCATCGGCTGTTCTTCTGCTCGCAAACGTCGATAGCGCCGGCCGACCACTTCGCCCATGCTGGCGAAATCATCAATTCCCTGCACGGTCTTAATTTTGAATTTGCGATAGTCGCTTTTTTTAGGGAGGCCCTTTTCAAAAACGACCAGCGAAGCGACCGTCTCCTGCCCTTGGATATGCGAGATGTCAAAACATTCGATTCGCACGGGAGGCTTTTTGAGATCAAGAGCTTTTTGTAAGTCCGTAATGGCGCGTGAGCGGTCCACCCTGTTGAGCACATCCGCCAGATCGATCTGCCGTACCGTGACGCGCTCCTCCATATGGTGCAAAGCGTTCAAATTATCGCGCAATTGAGCGGCCCTCTCGTAATTCTGAGTGACCGAGGCCTCCTTCATCTCCTGTTCCCAAGTGCTTAACAAGTCCTTGAACCGCCCACGGAAAAACAGTTCGGTATCGACTGCGATCTTTCCGTAGTCGGCCTTTGAAATGCGCGCCGCACACGGAGCGGGACATTCTCGCGTGTGATAGTAAAGGCACTGTTTGATCTTCGCGGGCGCTAAGGGTTTGGCTTCTGAAAAGTCATAGCGACAGGGTCGCAAAGCAAAAAACTTTTGTTTCCAGAGGTAGCGCAGGAGCCGCCGCAGCTGTCCGACATTGGGGTAAGGCCCGAAGTATTTCGATCCGTCCTTAACCACCCGGCGCGTCAAAAAAATCCTCGGGAAGTCTTCGTTCGTTAATTTGACGTAAGGGTAGGACTTGTCATCCTTCCACATCGAATTGAAGTAAGGCTGCAGCCGGCGAATAAGACCCTGTTCCATAATCAAGGCCTCACGCTCGCTCGCCGCCGGAACATAATCCACGTGATGAATGGACGCCACAAGGGCGTTGATCTTTATCGTATGGGCGGCTTTATCGAAGAAGTACGAAGAGACTCGCTTCGCCAGATCACGCGCTTTCCCGATGTAGAGGATTTCACCCGATTGGTCGCGCATCAGATAGACACCGGGCGAGTGCGGAAGGGAGGAGAGATCCATAAATCAGTATATATCTAAACGCAATTTCCCCTTTTCGGTTCGGGAGACGAAAGTTTGATGCTTGAAGGAGGGCTACGCGGCCAACGCGCTTGGCCGGTTGCGAGGCGGTTTCATGAAGAAGAGTCCGTAAACAAGGTTACGCAGGGAAAGAGTCTTTTGCCGTCGAGTCCAGAAGTCTAAGCCAAGAAGAATTAGGGTTGAACAGCCATACCGATTTACCGATCGTAGGTCGCATTTGCCGCCAGAGAGAACCCTCTTTAGGCGAATTGCTGGAGAAGCTCGACTTCTTTGGCGAGAAGATAATTGACGGTCGTCCCGAACGCTTGTTTTCGCCGCTGGGCGATCTTTTCGATGTGGTGCTGTAGCTTGCGATCCAGATAGATCGGCAAGCGCAACACTGCCGTCTTATGGTAGAACTTGCCTCTTACTGCTTTTGAAAAAACGTACTCTCTTTTCATTTGATTTATTTGCCCCCGTTCCTCGGCGTCGCTATGCGCTTCGTCAAACTGAGATAAGGCGTTTGGGTCCCGGAAGACGGTGGCGGCTCGCTCAAATGTGACGGCGTGATGTCTCCGAACGTTTTGGCGCGCCTTCGCAGGGTCCCACTCAAATTGATACTCAAAAGAGCTGGCCATTTCTCGGTCATATTATCAAATATGGTCTTCATGCCCACCGCCAGCGCCGCCGAGATCCAGTTAACGCTCAATGACTTATGTTCCGCGTGCAGCGCATCAGATAGACACCGGGCGAGTGCGGAAGGGAGGAGAGATCCATAATTCAGTATATATTTAAACGCAAATTCCCCTTTTCGGTCGGGTACGAAACTTTGACGCTTGAAGGAAGGTTACGCGGCTACCGCGGTCGCTGCACCGGCCCGATTGAGAGGTGAATTCTTGAAAAAGAGTCCGTAAACAAGAGGTGGGTGGTCGCCGTTCTTCGAAGCTCTGGAGTATTCATTGATTTGAATTCAAGCAATAAGAACCATTTTACCCGAGCTCCCAGTAAAGAGGAAGCCAGCTGGCTATATGCGATTACTTTTACCGAAAAGAATGGGTATCTTTGGAAGATGAAACCGTGCCACCCCATTCCACGACTACAAATCCCTTGCGCGTCGGGCTAATTATTTTTGGCGTCGCTATAGAGACGGTTTTGTCCAAGGGTCGGAAATGGAGATTCACTCGGATAAGGGTGGTTGGTGGAGGAGAAATCACAAGGTTCATGTGTTCTTTCAAAAAGGAATTCCCAATAAGTTTGATTTCCAAGAAGTTGCATTTCGGGAGATGGTTTAACCAGTATTCCTTGAATTGGTCTTTTTCTTTTTGATTTAAGCCGAGTTGGACCAATGTGGTATCAATCCACTTTGCAATGTTGCTGTAAGCGACAACCCATCCTTCCGCAGGAAGGTCCAAGTGGTCCAATTGTGCTTCATAGAAGAGGTAATCGTACTGGCCGTCGATAAGGCCGGCTCTGGTCGCGTGGATCTCCCAGCCGGAGCCATAAGGCGGTTTGCTGCTTGTGATCTTGCCTTGCACGGCCAATTTGACGGTGATCGTTGAATCCGTTTCTGGGTAGAGGTAAATGGCCGGTTTTTTGATCGTAGTTTCCATGTCCCCATCTAATCCGCCAGCGGGTGTCACGTCTTCCCTACTGTTGCGCGTTTCATATGGGTAAAGTTTTCGCAATAGCGCGCGATTATCTGCGCGAATTCGGATGTTTGACTGTTTGGGGGTTCCCAAGGTTCTTGTGCCGGCAGATGCTGGGAGATGAGAGTCCGCGTTCTTTTTCAATTTGTCCGATAGGCCGGGGATATCCAATGCCGTATTGAAGGCCGTCAAAATTTGTTCGTCGGTTAGCGTCTGCGCTTCTTTGGGGGTTTTGCCCAAGAGATCGAGTAGAACCTTATTTGGAGGTCGTGCATACTGCAATGTCTTTTTCAATTCGGATATATCCAACTCGCTATCGTAAAACGAGTATTGATCCAAGGTCACATCCCGGCGGGGAGAGTCTTTGACTACCGTCGGGTCGCTGGCCCAGCTCAGTGAAAGGAAGGTTGTCGCCGCTGCTAAGAGAAAAAATTCCGTACGGTGATGCATGGTTAGTTCTGGTAGCGCCTTTATCCTTGATTCATCATGCCATTTCTTTTTACAGGATTTCGGCAACTGGTTCAACCCGATTCTAGAAGGTCGGCCGGCGCATGAAGACAAAGAAGCAAGAAGCGATTCGCTTCGCCAGATCGCGCGCTTTCCCGATGTAGAGGATTTCACCCGATTGATCGCGCATCAGATAGACACCGGGCGAGTGCGGAAGCGCGTAGAGATCCATAAATCAGTATATATCTAAACGCAAATTCCCCTTTTCGGATCGGGTACGAAAGTTTGACGCTCAGCGGAAGGTTACGCGGCTATAGCCGTTGATCGACTGAGGCGTGGGTTTTTCCGGCCATTTGTGTTTGTTTTGGCCTTGTTGCCGAGGCTACTTATCAGCGGCACAAATCGGATATTCGGGACGCGCGCTCGTTCTTCTATCACATAAGGCCATTCCTCGTCAGCAACACGCTCGTAAACGACGAGGGAGGGGATCCACAGTTCGTTCCAGGGAATAATCAGGTGTCCTCCTATCTTCAGTTGCTTCGCCAAAGCAGCCCGGTCCTCAGGACGGCCCGTTTCAGCGTAGCACAGAATCGCATCATAGGGCCCCTCCCCAGAGAGTCCGAGCTTTTCAGCCTTTCCCAAGTGAACCCGTACAGTCTCCTTCAATGGTTTCAAGAGCCGTTGCGCCTCCGCTGCTAACTCCGGGACAATTTCAATCGTTTCGATACGATCTTTTGAATTCGGTCTTACGATCTTTAGGTAATTAGCCAACACAGCGTCTCCATAGCCGGTGCCCGTTCCTACCGTTAATATTTTTAGCGGATTCTGACATTTCAATTGGTCGTTTTGAAACGCTTTCAATATCATCCAAGCAATTAGACTAGGTCTGGTACTCGATTGGCCATGCTGGAGTAAAACGCTTTCGTCCCGCAGCGCTGTCTGTTGAAGATAAGCTGGAACGAAAGCGGATCGATTCACCTGCTTAAAAGCGGAGCGCAAAGCGCCGGAAAGTGACAGGTGATATGTTTTGAGATTGTTGCTTAGAATCTCGAGAAATTCTGCGGGGGTTCTAGCTATACTTTCGTCGAGCGTCAAACGGGGGATAGGAAAAAGTAACCCATCCAAACGGTCCCAATAGCCTTTAAGTCGTTGTGCCCAAATCTGCACACGTTCTTCAGTAAAATATCCGACGTGGGCGACATAATATCTAAGCTCCGAGAGTTCTGACTTCAGAAGGTTTGGATCCCACGGCACAATCAACAACAGCGGTTTCAGCGCCGCTTCGATGGATCGAACCAAAATGGCCATCTTGTCGGCGAGTGGCGAGCGTACGATAAACCTAGACTCCGATTCAAGGCGGGCGCCAGGTAAAAACGGTTGGATTTTGTCTTTTGCCTCAGATTTTTGCTCGGCGTCAGGTTTGGCCCCCAAGGGGTCCACGATCGCATGGATTTCTTCCCAGGGCGCATTGGGGTCCGTTGGATTGAAGACTAGCCGGTACCCTTGTCCATCCGGACGGAGCAGACCCCATCCAAGGAGCACTCCGACATCGCTTGTGATGGTGCTGATAGCCAGGGGGCGCTTGCCGTTACGCATGCGAGGCGACGTACGTCCGCCCGACGTGAGCGGCTGCAACTCATCAATGGTAAATGATTCTCCATATGGGATTTCTGTTCGAATGATCTTCAGAAGTGCGGCAGGCGATCCATCCGGCGGAGGAGGCTTGGGATCGTGCTTTGGGGCGGCGCGCCTCCTGTGCAAAGGGTTCATTTTATCGGGAACACGATTCAGATACCGCGACAATGGCAGTTCTTGATCGAGGTCAATTTCCGACCTCCGAGTATTCGCAGCCGAGGCAGGCCACGCGCGCGGTTTCACCATTTGATCTCTACGCCCGTGACCTCGAAAAGGCTGCAAATAGGACCAAAAGTCCGAACCAAGAAGAATTAAGGTTGCAACGCCCCACACGTGAAGCGCGGTTTGCAGTTCTCCGTGCGCCGCAAGTCCTAGAACAAGGCCAGCTTCGGCTACGTAAGTGAACAACTCGTTGTGCAATAAAGCACGCAGTGGCCTGGGCAGCCGCATGGTTACGCCGTGGATAGCCTCATGCGGCAGTGATAAGGTAATGGCCACGGTGGCGACGATACTCCCAATAAAGCGGCGCGCTCCATCCACAGGCTCGCTGCCCGTCAAATTTCGATGCAAACCAAGTTCATCCAAACTAAACAATCCCCCATCGTCCCGTGTGAGCCATCGCCGATGCAGAGCGAATTCGGCTATCAGCGCGCAGAGCGTTCGCGGCCATAAGAAAGCCGATAGAAGAAGAAGTGTGATGTCAAACCCTTCTACGGATCTAGGATTCTTGTCAGCGAGGTAGATGCGGAAAATTCCCAATGTAAATGTAGTCGAAAGTGCCGCGCATAACGATTCGAAAGCCAAAATATTTTGCGATCGAGGCGGTTCGTTCGTGCTCTCCTCCGCCTGAACCGGGGCCACAATCCCCGTCATAGGAACGCGATCGTTGGGGCTTAATAGAAATTGCAGTCGAGCTTCTCCAATCGCAGCGACGCGTTCAGGCGGTATGAAGTTTTTAAGCATTTCGTAGGTTCGTGTATCTTGGTCATCAAGGGCCAGAGAAAAACTAGCCATCTCGGGGACCGGAAGTGACAAGACCCACAACAAAAGATTGATCTCGGGCGAAATTTCGACAGCGCGTTCGCTCATCGCAGACAATTTCTTTCGCATCGCCTGCCAATAGGCCGATCCTCTGGCCGATGCGGGATTTAAGGTTCGCAAGCGGCTTCGTTCGAGTGCCCAAGGCAAAAGCACAAAGACACGACTTGGCAAGAGTTCAGGATATGCTTTATTCATTGGATCCCTCAAAAACTCCTGTGGGCGCGGTGGTACAGCCCGTGCTGAAACGATTTGAGCGGCAAGGGTCAAGCGTTCAGGTCCCTTTTCAGAAGATGGCCCAACTGGAATGGTGTCCGTTTCAGCGGAACTGGCAGACAAGATCTTTTTTAAAATGTTGAGGTTATCAATTAATTGGGTATTTTTGGCTTTATCCATCAGGCTAGTCAGCCAAGGGCGCCTCAGATTAATCCAGTTGAGGGCGAGTTGACCGATAGAAGCGCGCGACGCCGCCGAAATGTCGCTCTCGTGTGCGGTCCGCCTTAGTTCCCTCACAAATCTCAAAACGACCGCGCTGTTTGCGGAGAGGCGCGCCCGTTTTCCATCGGGCTTCTCTGCGACAAAGTCGTCCGACCATTTGACCAGTAGACGAGCCCGGAGGTCGTCGGGAACTTGTTTTTGCAACTCCAGAAGGAACCGGTCTAAAGTCGATTGGTCGAAACCTTTAAGCTCGAGCAGCCTTTGCCATTGCCTTGTAAGTTCATCGATTCTTGCCTGTTCGGCCTGTTGGTCGTATTGAGATACTATTTTAATGGCTTCGTCTTCCAGGCTTCCCGCGTTAGGCTGCCGCTTCGTTAGAGCTTTCTGAACCTCCGATACGAGTTCGTTTGCGTTCAGGGTATCCGACATCTTAGATACGTGATCGACGAACTGAACGTAGTGGTCTCGAGTGGTGAAGAACTCCACGAGTGTCCGAGCCAATGGCTTAATTCCTTCTCTGTAATGGGCGAGCACTTGATCCAAATGTTCGATCACTTTCGGGATGTTTCCGGCGCGGGCGGAGGTGTCAAGGAGGCGAAAATGAAATTGGGATTCGTAACCGAAACTGCGGAGCAAGTCGTTTCGGTGACGTGTTGGAATGGATTCCCAGTACTGAACCGCTTTCAAAAAGTGCTCTCGTCGAGCCGCCCCTTCCGTTTCTTCTCCGGCACTCGCTTCGAGTTCGCCCCGAAGGTAGCAATACCGGGGGTCGCTCTTTTCCTTCACCCGCTCCCCCCAAACGCGGGCTTCGTCCAAATGGCCAAACTCCATGGCGATGGACATCAGGTGGATAGCGGCTACATCCAGGTGCTTTGCATCCCAGGTTTCTCTGAAAGCTTTGTCCGCCTCTTCTAGCTTATTTCGCGCTTTAAAGACGAACCCATGGGAAAGAGCGACAAGGTAAACGGGTAGGTCTGCGCGGATGCTGTCGTTCATGGGTATTGCTGCTTGGGCCTGCAGTAAGAGCCGGTCCGCTTCTTCCAGATAGTTGTCGTGCTTTTCATTAGGTTCATAAATACAAAGCTCGGCCAAATACCTTGCCCGCAAGGCCGCCACGGAAATCCGCTCTTCATCATTGATATTTTGGGCCGCGGCTTTCGACATCTGCTCATGCGAAAGTTTCATTTCTGCCAGCGCTTCCCGCAAATCCGATTCGCGCCCTTCCTGAAGCCAGCGGCTATGCAAGAGCTCACCTTTCATGCGGTGGAGAGCCGTTCCAAAGCGATTCCAAACCGGCCATTGGTTACTTCCAAGATCGTTCTCCATCTTTATTGTTCCCAAATGACGGCGTTGAACTTGGAGAGACTCCAGTCCTAGATCAGTGTGCGCTAACGCCCGTTCCACGTCCTTCATTACTTGGTAGCACGAAGCGATACTCCTCTCTATGGAGGCAATCGAAAACTCGATACAGTGCAAAAACTGCGGGCGCACTGATTTCCGTGTGTCGAGTAGCGCTTTATAAATGGCCAGGCGCCTTTCTGGGCTGACTCTTGCATCTGTCAGATCGCTATCCAATCTTCCCAATGCGACCAAATCACGCCGGGTTTGAAAGGCAACCGTGTCGCCCAAGTGTTGAATTTGTTGTTCTAGGTGGAGGTTGATCGGTGCGGCGGGAGGGATGTTTTGAGAGCCTACCGGGACAGATACCAAAACCGCCGCGAGGTGGGCCATGACCATCTTGTAGTCGTGGCGCCCAAGCTCGACTAAATCTTCATCCTGCCAAGATTGCCAATTGGCTTTCGAAGAATGCGTGTTAAACTCCGCCCGGCTGTTAAATTCTGCATATTGGGCAAGCCATTGCGCCAAGCGGAGGCCGGCGTCCTGGAACGAGCAACCCGTTCGCCGCAACTCTCGATAAAGAAAGGGCAAGTAATACCAGAATACCGTGTTATCGTTGGGCCGAATGCTGAACTGGGCCATTTCGGCGGGATCAAGGGCCGTTAAGAAGGCTAGAGTCGCTTCCCGCGATTTTCGGCTAGCCAGAAACATTCCTACGGGAAGATCCGCTGTTTTATCGGACAGCAAGTCATGTCCCGCTGGCTTTTTGGTAACCGTTTTGAGCACGGCGAGCGCATCGGGGGAGACCATCGCCGCACGGGCGAAGTACCCACGGTATACCCCTGTCTGATGCTTTTCCAATTCGAAAAGCTCCAATGCTTCGGGATCTTTAAGTAATTCCATGCCTCTTTCTTCAAGTTCTTTGAGTGAACCCCGTCGCTCGATATAAATCGGAAGGATGAGCCTTGGATCATCAAATAGCGCTTTAAGGTAGGGGTATTTTCTCCCGTAGAGCTGTTCGAAGGCTAGCCACGAGTCATTCTGTGCTAGGCGTTCTGTAAACTGAGTAAGTGCCTTTCCCATTGGGGTTGACTCAGGAATCCTTTGTAAGGCATTTGCAAAAAGAGTCTCTTCAATTTCCTTGGAATCCCCCCCTTGAGTAGCTGGCGCGACTGGCGGTATTCCCCTATTGTGCCGTCGGGCCTTGGGTCCCAGATCAAGCAAGCCTGCTAGAGTGGCAGCGCTTTCAGATCGGATGACGTGTTGTACTTCCCCAGGATTCTCAGTGCTTTTATTGACACCACCGGATTGGGCGCGCTCCCGGATTGTGACGGCCTGTCCGGGTTCCAACTTGGAGTCCCAAGGGACTTCGGCTCCATTAACGAACAGCGCCCACGCCGCCAATCGACCGACAAGCTTCTCATGGAATGGTTCATGATCCCTGCAAAATTTCACGACAGCGGCGTCTTTCACTTGTCGTGCCGTCACCGGTCTGGCAGCGTCGTAAAAAAGTGAGAATTCGTTGCCATCGACTTCAATCGTTACGTAGACGGCATGCGCGAGGCGATCTGCCTGCGCAGCCAAAGGTGCCCTCGCCGCTTGGGAAGTGCCAGCCGGCAGGATTCCCAGCACATAGGAATTCCTGGATTGGGTAAACCAACCCAGTTCAAAGCGCTGCTTTTCGCTGTAGCTTTTGAGTAACAATTGTTCGACTTTGGCGAGCACTGAACTCAGATCCTCTTTGGTTCTGGAGGGCAATGCATAGGTAACCAGGCCAGAAGGCGTTTGCACCATAATCGCGCTGATTTCGTCTGAAGAAAGCGCCTCAATTTTGGACTTCTTGTCGGGGATCGTCCACGTTAAGCCGTCCCACGGGTTTTCTTGTGGGTTCCGAAACATTTGGACGATGAGGTAGGCGCCGCTCAAGAAAATAGCAACAACGATAAAGATCGAACCAGCCATCAGATAATGCTCTCCCGCCAGTCCGACTATGGTTGTCAGCCAAGAATCGAAATCTTTCTGACTGGCAGGGGAGTGGCGAACCTGAGACCATCCGAGTTTTTGCGCGGCTGAGAGGTATAGCATGCCAATTCCGACAGCGCTCCAAGCACGATGAGCGGTTGTCAGCGGCAGAGTGAGGGCTTGGATGGTTAAAGGAACCTGTGCTACCGATGTTTTGCTGATCAGGTCCCATTCATGCCTTGCAGGCGCTATCGCCGGATCGGCTAGCAGGCAAGGAATCAGAAGAAGGGAGACGATGCGGGTTAAGTTAGGCACGGCGGCTCAAACGCGGGGCGTTCCATGATATCTATGTTAAGAACTTGCCTGGAACGAGGGAATGGTAAGAAAGACCATGTTTTTCGGGCCTAAAGGCTCATAGCGCTTGTGGGACGGGCCCCAGCAATTCAAGGGGATTTCAATTATTGGTGAACGCGTTCACCAAAAACGAAAATGGGGTCAAAAATCGGCAAATTCTCCTTCATTTTTGCTCGCGAGGCTAAGTATGTATGAAATTTAATTCCGGAAGGGGGCTTATGGATATGCTTATCGGCTGGAAGGGACAACCGCGGAAGCTCTTCTGACGGTTTAATTATGAGGATGTTTCCAAAACAGATTTATTTGTCTGATGGTACGATCCCCCAGGGTTTGATATCTCACGTTTCTGTTTCCCAGGATTAAGTAAGTTTCGAAGAATATGCAGACCATC
>JBBSDO010000077.1:0-11911 GCA_038241515.1 Elusimicrobiota bacterium
CTCGTCACCGCGATCACGCGGTCGGAAATCATCTGGTTGTTCATCCTCTCAGGATTCATCGCCGTCGCAATCTACACCCCGCCGTCATGGATGCCGAAGAAAACACACTCCTTCGCGATGTTGCCGTGGCTGGGATGGCTCGCGCCTCAGGGTCGCCCGCCGGTCTCTTCCGACACCCTGTGGAAAATCCTCGGTTATTTCGCGAAGGCCGGGGCATTCGTCTTCGGCAGCGGTCTGGCTGTCGTGCCTTTTTTGTATGGCGGGGTGGTCAAAGACTTTCATTGGCTGACCGAAAAGCAGTTCATTGACGCTGTCGCGGTAGCGATGATCACGCCGGGGCCGGTCGTGATTACGGTGGCTTTTATCGGCTACCTGGTCGCGGGAGTGACAGGCGCAAGTCTCGCGGCCTTGGGGATATTTCTACCAGTGTATTTGTTCGTGGTTATACCCGCGCCCTGGTACCGCAAATACGGGGCCACCCCAAAACTCGCCGCATTCGTGGACGGGGTCACAGCCGCGGCCATCGGTGCGATCACAGGCGCTGTCTACGTGATAGGCGGCGGGGCTATTCGGGATATCCCCACGGCGCTCATCGCGCTTAGCGCGCTACTGATCCTGATTTATACGAAAATTCCCGAACCTCTTCTGGTTTGTGCGGCGGGACTGACTGGACTTTTTCTGTATAAAGGATAAGGAGGCAACAATGAAGATGAGAAATTGGTTTTGGGTAATGGGTTTGCTGGTTCTGCCCTCAGCGGCTGCGCGCGCGGCCGGGACGCTCGATACGGCGAAAATTGAACAGTTGACGGGGCTCAAAGGGACATTAAACGAGAAAGAGGGCGTTTTCAAGGTCAGCTATCCGAGGAGTGATCTCCAAGTAACGGCGGCCGGAGTCAAGATGACGCCTCCTATGGGACTTACGGCTTGGACCGCATTCACGAAGCCCATGGATCAGTCGATGGTGATGGGAGATATCGTGATGACGGAAGACCAAGTGAACCCGGTAATGAGCGCAGCTTTGGATAATGGTTTGGAAGTCACCGCTCTGCACAATCATTTCTTCTGGGACTCCCCGAAAATCATGTTTATGCATATTTGCGCTATGGGAGACGCGGACGCTTTAGCGGCAGCGGTAGGCAAAGTTTTTGCAAAACTCAGGGAGACCGCCGGTGGAAAGGGGATGAGGATTCATGCGGATATCGATCCGGTGCAGACCTCACTCGACCCCAAAAAGATCGAGGACATCCTCGGCGCGAAGGGTCTACTCGCGAACGGAGTTTATAAGTTGAGTTGGGGCAAGGTGACGCGCATGGGCGGTCATGAGATGGGCAACGCCATGGGTGTGAATACTTGGGCGGCTTTTGCCGGAAGCGACAACAAAGCGGCGGTGGACGGCGATATTGCAATGTATGAAAACGAGGTCCAAGGGGTTCTCAAAGCGCTTCGCCATGCGGGCCTCAACATCGTCGCGATCCATAACCACATGATGATGGAAGAGCCGCGCGTGATTTTCCTCCACTTTTGGGGAATAGGTTCGACACAAGATTTATCACGCGGACTTAAGGCGGCGCTGGATACGCAGAAGAAATGACGAAACTTGACTTCAAGGAGGATCGTAGCCACGGAACGCTGTGCCCTTTCAAAGATGATTAAGCCTATGGCATTCGCACTTTTGGTTTTTGTCGGCGTTGTTTCCCTTAATCCCCATACCGTCCCATTCGAACCCAGTCATGAAAGCAGCCGTTTTTTTTCGATAGCGGTGAAGGGGTAAACGAGTTGTTTGAAGAATGACGACGGTACTGCATCCATATCAATAAATCCAAGCCGTTCGGGCGAATGGGACGGCATATAAGCGGTACCGAATATCCAGTCCCAAAAGCTAAATATGATAGCGAAATTGCGATCGATCGGGCCCGAGTCGGGGTGGGTGTGGTGCCAAATATGCATCCGGGGACTGTTGAAGATATAGCGGAGCAAACCCAAGGAGACGTTAATGTTGGCATGGTTGAAATTTCCCATAAACGTGCTCGCGACCGCAAACCAGCCCATCGTTTCGCTGGAAAACCCGAATAACGCCAGCGGAATATACGACAGAGATTTATAAAAGAGCCCTTCCATCCAGTGAAAGCGCCAGTTTCCGACCCAGTCGAGCTGTTCGATGGTGTGATGGATCTTATGGAACGTCCATAAAAAGGGCACGCGGTGTAGCAAATTATGGATGGCGTACTGGGTGAAATCCAAGACGAACAAGGCAGTAATAAATTGAAAACAAAAAGGCTGGTGCGCCATAAACCCCAGATGGGTGAACATCGGAGAAGATCCCACCGCACCGACATTCTTTAACAAAAAAGCCGTACCGTAGCCAAGAAAAAGGCCGAAGAAATTCCCATTGAAGGCCAGATAGAATAGGTCTTTCACGATACCTTCTCTCAATGGGCGCTGAATTCCCCGCCAAGGGAATAAGCGTTCCCAACCGATGAAGAGGAGAGCCAGCCCAATCAGCCAGTGGACATAGATCACGCTAGTCGCGGTCGATCTTAACTATTCGAGGAGGCTGCGCAGCATCCAGGCGGTTTTCTCATGGACTTGCATCCGCTGCGTTAGAAGGTCAAGCGTCGGCTGATCGTTGGCCTCTTCGGCGGTGGCCAAGAGAGAGCGGGCCGTACGTACGACCGCTTCCTGGCCTTCCACCATTTGCCGGATCATCTCCTCCGCTTTCGGGACGTCGGTGGCTTCTCGGATCGATGAAAGTTTACCAAAGGAGCTGTACGACGCTGAAACGGGGAATCCCAGGGCCCGGATCCGTTCCGCGATCAAGTCCACCGCTAATGCCAATTCGTTATATTCCGTCTCAAACATAAGATGCAGGGTTTGGAACATCGGTCCCGTCACGTTCCAATGAAAGTTATGGGTTTTCAAATACAGCGTGTACGTGTCGGCCAACAGACGCGCCAGTCCATCGGCGATGCGTTTGCGAGCCGGTTGTTCAATTCCGATATCCATTGTGGGTTCAACGGTTCTTGTAGAACTTGGCATTGGGTCTCCTTTTACATTGCTAAACTCGGTGTCCGTCCTCGTGGCTTCTCGTACCGTATCGGCAATTAGATTAACCATGGTCCCTTCCAGAACATCATAGCGCAGTAGCGGTGTTTCGGTTCTTCCGACTCCCTCATCCAGTCGCTCACGAAACGGCGCTCAACCGCAATCTTTGTACGATAATTTCAACCTGATGCTAGAGATTCGGATGAACCACGGTCTGCCCAGCCATCTGCGTGATTTTGATGTCTATGCCTTGAGCAAGCGCCGCCTCGCCACCCGAAACCACTGTTATGGCTGTACGGCCGGGGCGGGCAGCTCCTGCAGCGGTGCGGTCGTTTCTTAAAATTGGGCAGGAGGATCCCCTATGTCTCAAACCATGAATGTTGAAAAAGCCGTGAAGGAACGCTACAGCGAAGGAGCCAAAGCGAAAGTAGAAGAACTTTGCTGTCCCGTCTCCTACAAGAAGCAATTTCTAGACATTCTTCCGCAAGAGATTATTGATCGCGACTACGGCTGCGGAGATCCCTCGGCTTATCTCACGCCGGGTGAGACGGTGCTCGATTTGGGCTCAGGCGGGGGCAAGATCTGCTACATTGCCGCGCAAGTCGTGGGTCCCGAGGGGCGCGTCATCGGAGTTGATATGAACGACGAGATGCTCGCTTTGGCGCGCAAATATCAAAAGGTTATCGGCGACAAACTGGGATATCACAATGTCGAATTCCACAAAGGCAGAATTCAGGAACTGTCCATGATCGGGGATGGGACGATCGATGTGATCGTCTCCAACTGCGTACTGAACCTGGTCGAACCTGGAGCCAAGGAACAGCTGTTTCGGGAGATGTTCCGGGCACTCAAGAAAGGCGGCCGCGCGGTCATTTCGGACATCGTGTCGGATGAGGCGGTCCCGGAAGCGCTGCGCCACGATCCTGAACTGTGGAGCGGCTGCATCTCCGGGGCGTTCCAGGAACAGGAGTTATTGACCGCTTTCCAAAAGGCCGGATTTCATGGCATCACGCTTCTGAAACGTGATGAAAAACCCTGGCGTACAGTGGAAGGCATCGAATTCCGATCGTTGACAACAGCCGCCTATAAGGGCAAACAGGGGCCCTGCTGGGAAACGAATAAAGCGGTGATCTACAAAGGCCCGTGGAGTTCCGTAAAAGACGACGACAACCACCTCTATGAGCGCGGCGTGCCGACCGCCGTCTGCGAGAAAACATTCCACATCCTCGTGTCAGGACCCTACGCGGGCCAGTTCGAACCTGTTCTTCCGCGTGTGGACGTCGCCGAAGGCACGAAGTCTTTTGATTGTTCGCGCGACACCGTTCGGCATCCGAAAGAAACCAAAGGCCAGGAGTATCGTACCACCGACAAATCCACGGACGGGCCCTGTTGTACGCCCGGGTCTTGCTGTTAAAGAAAGGGGAGTAGCATGATGATTTGGCTGGGTCTTCTAGGGGCCGCCTCTTTAGCCTTTGCGAATGGAGCCAATGATATCTCGAAATCCATCGCGACGCTCGTTGGGAGCGGCGAATCGGACTACAAGCGGGCAGTGGTTCTTGTCGCATTGGCCACGGCGGCGGGAGGAGCACTCGCGTCGGCCTGGGCCGTTAAAATGACGCTCCTATTCACCAAAGGGTTGCTTTCCCCGCAGGTCCAGATCAATCAGCTCTTTGCGCTTTCGGTCCTAGCCGGATCAATCGGATGGGTGCTCCTCTCCACGCGCATCGGCATGCCCGTGTCGACAACCCACGCCATCGTCGGAAGCGTCGTGCTAACCGGGATTTACACGTTCGGATTTGACAAGATTCTGTGGTCCAGCCTTACCCACAAGATCGTCATACCTCTCCTGCTGTCCCCGATTGTTGCCTTCGTGTTATCGTTGGTTGTTTTCCGTTGTCTCTATTGGCTCTGCGCCAAACAGTACTGCCTGAACTGCCACTGGGCGCACTGGGCGAGTGCTATGTCCTCTGGTTTTGCGCGGGGGCTGAATGATACTCCCAAGATTGCCGCTATGGGCTTCATCTTTTACTTCTTAGTCGACCCCAAGGTTCGAATCGCGCCCCATTGGTTTTTCCTTGGGCTCGCCTTGGCGATGGCGGCCGGCGGCATCCTGATGGGCTTTAAAGTCACAGAGACCCTGGCCCATAAGGTGACCGAAATGAATCACCTCGAAGGCTTTGCGGCCAACCTGGCGACTTCCGCCTTGGTCATCGCTACCGCCATTCACGGCTTTCCCGTATCCACCACGCATGTCTCGAGTTCCGCTATCATGGGGATGGGCGTCCGCAGAGGACTCTCCAGCGTTAATGGCAAGGTGGTCAGAGATATCCTGCTGGCTTGGCTGGTCACTCTTCCGACAGCAGGCGCGATCGCCGTGGGAACTTGCTGGATACTGACACATTTGTAACGACGAAAGCGATCCAACCCTAGGCATTGTTTGTCTGCGACGAAAACTCCTGCCGAAGCCAGATGACGCGCGTACGATGAGGAACACTCAAATGCGACACAACTTTATTTATCCCTGCGACCGTCCCTCTTTTTGTCTACCAAACCATCCTCATAGGCTCCGTAAAGCAGGAGACCGATCGCAGCCGCGCAGATCAGCGTGACCAAACTGCCCAATAAAAATAGAGCGATGTCACTCACGGCGGCCCCCGGTATGCGCGAGCATCAGCGCCCCGCACGAAAGAATGGAGGGAACCCACAGGCCTACAAAGATTCCCTGATCTTTGTGCCCACTGAACCAAAGGTAAACAGATAAAAGGAATGAAATAAACGCCGCTATACAAAACAACAACTTGGCCTTGCTCTGCCGTGACATACGAGCCTCCTTCTGACCCTCCGCTTGAGGTGAATCACTACAAGTCAAGAATATCTCTACAAGGTGTGCCCAGGACGACTTATAGTGAGTGATGAGTTAAGCCCCTATCTTACAAGAACACGAATTCCCTTTGTCATTTTGCTCCTATCCGATATGGAGCAATGACCGCAGGATTGAAGTAATTACGCTGCAATAACAAATATAACGATCTCGATTAGAGCCAATTGCGAGAAATATTCAATATTTTTCTGGGAGCAGGTCTACGGTAGGCCTCCTCGTAGCGGATTTTCGCAAGGAAACGCACTCCGAGCAGTCTAAAATTCATTTCACCGCGGTGAACTATTCTTTTCACCACTTCAAATTCACTTCGCCGCGGTGAACTGAATGCTGCCATGCATCTTAGGCAGCCGACATCAGAAGGGTTTTAGTAAGGCCAAAATGCCAGATCCAGTTGTTGAAGGCATGTGCGACAAAGCCCCCTCCCCACGCCCATAGGAGCGGGTGTGCCAAATGAAAATAGTCGGCGACGCCCAAAGTCGCTGCGCTGGTGAATCCAAAGGCGATAGAAAGCCAGAGGCGGCGCCGAATCAGCTCGCGCACAAGCTTCCGGCCAGCCTCATGCCCGCCTTTTTCAGAGCCTTCCCGATAATCAACAAAGACGTGAAGTCCCGCGTGAAGCGATGAATAGAAAAGAACCAGGATGGCGGTTCCCCATAACCCGTCGATATGTCCCCCTGCCAAGACGCGCAGACCCTCTTCGATGAACGGCATGACAAAGCCGTACATGGCCGGCCCGCGCCACGTCCCCGTCAAGGACTGGGGGACGCGCGAGTTGCTGGCATCGTTCGAAACGCCGCGGCGCAGAGAAAACGTCAAATAGTTGAAGAGCCGGCTTTCACTGACGATCCTGAAACCGCGGTTCAATAGGAGGCTTTCGCCGATTGAATCCGGCGGAGTATTCGCGATGACGGTATCGACTTGAGGAAACGCCCTGGCAAGCTCGACAGCAAAGTCCACGAGGTCTTCCCCGATTCCCCGACCTTGGACCTCTTCGGCTACGCCTAATCTGGAGATCTCAATTTTGTGTGGATACCTTACGCTGGCGGTAATCATTCCTACCAATTTGCCGGATTCTTCCACGAGTAAAGAGAATCCGCCCACCTCCTTGGCGAAAATCTTCTTCAGCGTCGACTGAAATCTCGAAAGGCCACGGCCAGGAAAAATAACACGAAAGAAACGGGACATGGCAGGAAGGTCCCCTTGAGTGGCGAGGCGAATGGCGGGAGTGTTTTCTCCGTCTACGGACGAACCTAGACGGGACATGGGGGTCAGCTGCACATCCAGACCTTTCAACAGGGGAGACAGTTGATCCATAAATGCAAATCCGATCGTCATCCGGTCGCCTCCTAACGGTAAATGGAGGGGCACCTTGATCGCAATCTGGGAACTGCCCGCTTGAGTCCCGACGATGAACTCGCCTTCTTTTAAAGTGGAAAGGATTTGGATCGCCTCGTCTATTTTCTTTCGTGCCTGAGGTAGTTGTTCATGCTTTTCTTCACCCGTGAAGCTCACCTTCAACCAGTAGGTCTCGGATGTGAATCCTCGGCTCTCCCAGGATTTCGGATTTGTGTAGGACCGCGGCAAGGCCGATCTCTGTCGAATCCGCTCGGAAACCTTATCCATTCGGTCCACAAAGAGATGAAGAAGGTTAAGGTCAACGGGAGGTCCCCAACTGCCTTGACGCTTACCCATCGCCAAGCGGACCCAAGGCTGTTCGAGCCAGTTATGGATCTGATTGATACTCTGAAGGACCTCCGCGTTCGCGGCGTTTTGGTCCTCTGAAGGAAGGTTCGAACCCGATTGGCGCTCGTAGTAAGGCTCAAACCATTTTACCGTCTGCGAAACAGTAATAAGCGTTTTCATGAGATACAGAACCGTGTTTCTGTAGCGCGGGTCGTCTTTAAACGGTTCCAACTGAATGAGCTCGGAAAAGTACCGAAGTGTCTTGCCCACCTGGCGGCGCGCTCGATCGTCATGACCGCGACTCATTAAATAGGGAATGTCGCAGAGATTATTTGCCTGGTCAATCAATTTTAGTAGCACCACGTCTAGAGGCGCTGTTTTAAATCGATCAATATATTCCCGGTAGCTGCGGACTCCGCGCACAAACCACGACAATAAAGTTAGGAACCAACCCGCATCTTGCCCATATGTTTCAATAATCTCCTTCCGGATGAGCAACGCGGCCGTTTCTTCCGATGTGCCGGGATGTAGGAGCGCGATGTTCTCAAGTCCGTCCTCAGGGACATCGTGGTCCATAGCCGCTTCAATTAGACGAGTATTTAGAATCCCTGCGATATGCACACATGCCCACACGATACCCATGGGATGAATGATGTATGGGGCCTTATTTTTCCGATGCTGCCGCCGCGCAAGTACGTTATTGAGCGGATTCTCGGGATCGACCGCGCCGTGTATTCGAAGAGCAATCCGGTGGGCTCGGAGGAAGCCCTGCATGAACGACCCCATCGTGGAGATTTCTTGACGAGGTCCCACTTCTTGATCTGGCGAAAAGGGCAATAACTACCAAAATTGCCGGTCGGCCCCGCGTGCCTCGTGGATTAAAAACCGATCGAGTTCTTGGACATCTGTTTCAGTCATGGTCGGTCCGTCCAACGCCGCAAAAACAGACATCGCTTCGTTCCCTCCGCCCGAAAGAGGCGCTTCATCTTCCATCTGCTGCCTTGGATCAAAACCCTCATGCGTGAAGGTTAAACGTTCCGTCAGGGGGCCTTCCGCAAACACTTCTTGTTTCGCCGCTTGATTGACATAGGAGGCTACCAGATCCCCAATCCGGTGAAAGCTGGCTACGAGACGGGGGGTGAACGCCTGCTGCGAAAAGGAGGCTTCAGCCACTAAGGCGCACTGGGTCGGAAGCTGAACTTTCAGGTTCGCGGCTACCGTCGAATCTGTTAGGAGAGCCGGGATTAACCCGATAGCAACGATTCTCAACATCCATCGATTCATGAGACGAGCTCGAGCTTGGTTCCAGGAGACAGGTGTTCTCCCTCCTTGGGCTCTCTGCCCTGGTTACACAAAAGGGCAGCGATGCGGTTTAAGAAGTTGGGCATAGCGCCTCGAACGCGCGCGCGTACAAGGATGGTCTATTCTAGCGACCAGGACGAATCTTGGAAATGGTCGGAAAGGCTATTATTGGCGGGCCTAAAGACTCATGCCGTGGTTGGGTAGAACGTCTGATTCCTAATCTGACGGTTCGCTAGCCCCAATTCTTCACTTGGAGAGTCTTTTTCGTCTACAGACTATGCACTATTTGGTCCACATGTTGGACGACGAAAAAGACTCTCAAAATAGAGGGGGCTTGCCATCCGACCTTGTTTTGCTGGGAGGACGGCCTAGCTTCCAATAAGAATTGGTCGCCAGGCCCTCTTCATCCAGCCTAAATGGGGATTCCGGGCTAAGGGAAGGACGGGGTAAATATTCAGCGGCATCCTGCGGATTTTCAGTTTTCCATTAGCGTGTCATGCCATGGCTTACGTTTCATTCGCGCCTCGGATGATCAGGAACGATCGAGGGCCGTTTATTGAATTTTCAGACTACGCATTATTTTTTCGCAGTCCACTACATATTGGAGATATTGCTCGGCGGGTACCTGGCACGACAAGCTAAATCCCGTACGTTCTCGAACCACGAGCAGGGTCCGAAACCGCATGTAGTCGCCTCCGTACTGCCAAAGCAGCCCGTGTCCAGCGGGATAGTCGACGTCACGGGCGCTGACATCGTGGATGCCATTCTGACGTCCGAATTGCTTAGCCCAATCCTGCACTCCCATCGCTTGGGCGAGTTTAGTTCGCCTCAGCTCTCCGCGAACCTCAGGTACCGGCCCCACAAAACCCACGAGTCCCGTCGCACGGCTTAAGTCCAATTTCCACCCGCTCGGGACTTCTAAAGTAAGACCGAAGGGGACGTTCTTGTAATGTGCGCCGTCGATAACGCCGCGCTCCGCCGGTTCGCCATGCGGCAAGCGAGCGACCATGCTTTGATATTTGTCTCGGTTATAGGCAAAAGTGGAGTTTTGTTTTTCCGCTAGGGCCACCCATTTTTTCGCGATCTTTAAACGATCTGACGTCGGAGGATGGGTGCGCCAATAGGGGCTGATATTTTGTCCGGCTTCTTCGTTTTTTTCGATTTTATCGAGGCGCTCAAAAAAGGTCAGGGCCGCGCCCGGGTCGTAATTCGCTTTCGATGCATAGGCGATCCCATAGCGATCGGCTTCGAGCTCCCGTGTGCGGCCGTAGCCCACGAGATACAGAGTCTCGTACACTCCCGCCGCCTGGGCAATCGCTATGGCCGCTTCGCCCGCGCCTAAAGCAATACCGCCTATCGCACCGAGTGCCGTCAAAGTAGACAAAAGTCCTGCCCGTTGAAGCATTTCGATCCCATGCCATGCGGCAATGTGGGTAATTTCGTGACCCAGAACGATGGAGAGCTCCGCCTCATCGGCCAATTGCTCCAAAATTCCACGCGTTACAAATACGAACCCGCCTGGCACGGCAAAAGCGTTGAGCTCGTCCGTATCAATGATTGTGAAGTCGTACGCCAGTTTGGGCCGATCCGAGGCCTTGGCAACGCGCTGCCCGATCTGGTCCAAATAAACTTGCCATTCGAAATCCTTAAATGAACCGTATTCCTTAACGATATCGTCTTTAGCTTTTTTACCAATCTGAATTTCAGTTTTCTCGCTGATCAAGTGGAACTCGCGGTGTTTTGTCACGAAATTCTTTGCGCAACCGAGGCTGAAACAGAGGGCAGGAAATGTAATCAGGAAGGGAAAAAACGTTCGTTTCATGAGTAAAAAAAATAGGGGGTCTCCCCCGCCGTGAACGGTGAGAGCGCCCCTACATTTCCCATAGGATTGCCTGTAAAAACTAGTCGTCCAGCGTGAGCTCGATACCACCCAAACGTTCAGCGACGATGTTATAAATCCAGGCCATCATCGCGTTCACTAGCGCCCCCAAAACCCCGTATAGGATCGGCGCCAGAAGAAGAGTGACTGCCCCTTCCAAATATCGATGATCGATCATATCCATGATCATCAAAACAAAACCTACCAAAATGCCCGCAACCGCCCCTAAAACCAGCGATATTCGGAAAACGGACCCCACCCCAATGGCTCTTAATCTTTTCACACAAACCTCCTCATCAAAATCATGGAGGAAAGTGTACCTTATTCGTTTAAGGAGAACCTAGTGTACTAGTTGAAGTTTGGATAGTCTTCTTCAGATTCTGCCGAGCTTTTAAAGAGCAAATACCCAAGCGCCCCGGCGATCAAAAGAGCGATTCCGAGCGAACTGCCGGGAGACTTTCGAACTGCCTTCTCGCCCGACTTATACAGCTTTTCTCCCCGCACCGTCGCGTCGCTCCATGTTTTCGAACCCTGCTGTTTGGCCGCTTGCCATAGTTTAGGCGCCCGCTCCTGAGCTCCCTGAGACATATCGGCGACTTCCGCTTTGATATCTTGAAATAGATCCTTTGCCCGACGTCCCAACTCTGCCCATGCCTGTATCTTGTTTGCCATTTTTAGCCTCCTTAAATGTCCTGACCCCTATTTAGACTCCCACGTCGAAAGAACGTTACAAGAAGGTTTTAGGACGCTGCAATTATTGTAGGTAGGTTGTGTAGAAGGTGGTTAGAAAGGAAACGAGTTAACGAGCGACTATAACCGTGCCTGTCGCATGCTTGCCTTGAAATTCGATTTGATAGAGGTAGATTCCCCCAGCAACAACGCGGCCATCGGAATCTTTACCATCCCACAACAGTAGGCTTGCGGGATCCTTACCGCCTGTCTGAAGCTCAGCCACACGAGCCCCAGACAAATCGTAGATCGTTCCCGATACCGGCAACAACTCCGGATTATCGAATTCAAAACGCGCTTTATCGTTCATGGTGTCGCCGTTGGGAGTAAATATTCGGGGCCGTACTGCTGTCAATGTAAGCGTCCCTATACTTATTGTACGGCCCAGCATACCC
>JBBSDO010000078.1:0-11857 GCA_038241515.1 Elusimicrobiota bacterium
AGAATTGCGTGAACGCGACGCCTACCTCTGTTGATCTCTACAATGGATACCCGTAATTCGGCGTGCTCGCCTCTCTCCATATGCGGCGCGACCTAAGACACATTATTTATTCTTGTCGATCTGAATAAGCGTCGCGTCAACCATTTTTTGCACGCTCGATTGGACCATGCCCAATCCAAAGATTGACAGCGCACTCGCTCCATTGCTTCATATCGTTCTCCGTTTCCGCAAGAGACAATAGGGAGCCTAGATTGCGGGGTAGACGAAGAACAAAAAGGTTGCCCCAGGCGTGGTATTGCTTGCTTCAACGCGTTCCATTCTTCTACGGAGGGGACACTCCCATTGCGGATCACTTTTTGGCATATCCCAGAAGCCTCATCTGCTGTAAGCGGAACAAGTACACGTACCCATTGAGCATTCCGTAATAGTAATTCTTTAGAGATCACGGACCGCTTTTGCAGGCAAACCGGTAAAGGGTCATAGTTTGGGTACGCATTGTTCGACCCATGGAATCCGCGTAGGGCACTTTTTCGCCATAGAGATAGCAGCTGATTTTCGCTCAAGTCGTCTCTATCCCCAGAACAATAGGCTTGTGACAGTCGCGCAGCTGCAGATCCACTACCGAGGTTCGCCTTTATGAGATCGATGTGCTTCATCCATTTCTTTTTAAGCCTAATCTGTTTTTGCTCTTTTTCCCAACGCTGTCGTGCCATCGCTTCAGTTATTTCCACGGGTACCAAAGGTCGGGGAGCATTCAAATGGTCGGCGAAAATCCTTATGGGATTGTTGTGACGATCGTGGATATCGTTGACAATGAAACATTCGACAACCCCGAAAGCGATGGTCACCGCAATAAGAATAAGAGCCCATCGTTTAGCCATGGATTTGATTCTAGGTAGTATTTTCGGTTTTAGATTTCTCATCTTTAACATTGGACACCCATTTCCGACGAAAGTTCCGAGCAAGTCGCGCGCAATTAAGGTAGCGAGATAAGTTTCAGACCCCTTGAACTACTGATTGCCAAGCCTCTCGAAACCTTCGAACTCATCATTTCAAAAGGGCAGATCGATTCGACAAATCGGCGCGCTAATAGTAAAATTTGTGTCTTTTATTTTTGTATGAGCCGTACGGTTTGGATCTTGGTTTATTGGCTCACCGGATTTGTTTTTTGGCTTCCAAGTATCGTTATCCATGCGATACGGGGTCAGCGATTCGGCTCTGGGCGCTTTGACTTCGTCGGGGTGTCTTTGCTTCCTATCGTGTCGATGTTTTTCGCACTAAAGATGGTTTATAGAGTTCGATTAGCCCGTGGATTGCATGCGCTGTTGGTTCTACTTGGAATCTGGATGCTCGGCCCGCTTAGTATGATGATTTCTTCTTCATTTTCAGGAGGCGGTTTTACTCAGTCAGGAACTTGGCACATACTTCTCAATGGAGTGGTACAGTTTGTCCCATTGACGTTCATGATGAGCACCTACGATGGGACTCTTCTGGCACTGATCATCGTTACAATATGGTTCATCATAGCCGCAATACTCGGCTTCGCACGGCCTCCAGACTTATCCATTCCGAACGAGGACTAGGGTCTGGCTTGAGAATAAGTTTCATATTCAAGTGTCTCAGTACCAACCCCCACTTTACGCCGTTCACCTTTCCCCACTTTTCGTTAAAGGGCGAGTGCCATCACTTCTTGATCTAAAGTCGGGCTGGCATACTAAATAAAAGCGGCACTCGACGTCCCATATATAGTGCCTTTGACCCGTTCAAATTCCGCTAATGCGTTCGACGAGAGAAAAAATCGCATTTTCGAGGGGATTTCGATACGGCGTGGTGCCCTTCTAGTTTCGTTGTTACAGGAGCCCGGATTTAGGCTCGCGCTCGGAGATAGCCCGGGAACAATTTGAGCTCAGAATTTGGCGTGGGCGCTAAGGATCCGAGCAGGTGCAATATCTGGCGTCGGATGTCGTTAAGTCCCGGCCATCTGCTAGGATGTAAGGACGATGCCCAAGTTTGATGCCGATATCGGATGGCTTAACAGCAGCCGAATGGTGATGTGCACCTGCGATCACCATGAACGCAGTCACCGCCCCATGAGCCGCAAGTGCAGCCTCTGCACCTGCGAGAAATTCACTCCCAAGACCGAAGAAGCGAAGCACCCTCAATCTCAATAATTGGTTGAAGGAACGTCGTTCAGATTCTGAACGTCGTTCAGGTTCCGAACGTCGTTCAGGGTCTGAACGCCGTTTAAGGCGTTAGGGTCTGAACGCCGTTCGCTGTATTCTCATGCTAAAATGTTTCGGTTGGGCACATCCTGCGGGGGGAAACTGTGAAACAATCCATTCGGACACTTTCAAAATTTGTTGTGATCATTCTCTCAATCGCCGCGGCCGCGCAAGCCGGGTCTTCTTATATTGACGTTTTGATTCAACGCCTCTTCGCTAACGATGTCAACGTGAGCCAGCGCGCGTTTGATGAAGCGACGCGTTTAGATAAATTGGAAAAGGGTGCTTTAGTCGACCAATTGCGAGGAATGACGGGGCAGGATGACCCCTTTGTGCGCCGTCAAGCCTTCGCCTATATTCAAGCCCTCGTTCCTACGGTCGACAGGGATCTCGTTGATGCGGCTCGTTTGGCGAAAAACAACCCTCCCGCGCTTGAATCGGCGCCGCTCCCGGAGCCGCCAGCGCCGACATTCGCGAACGAATCCGATAAAGACTCATGGGAATTCGCCCAGGCGGCGAAACATTCGACCTCTCGAAGCCTGGTGTCCGAGACCGTTTCGAATTTGACGACTCGTTTAAGCGACCCCGATCCGGAAGAACGCCGCGCGGCGATTCACGTGCTTGCCGAGTTGGGTTCGCAAGCCAAAGAGGCCGTGCCCTCTTTGGCCAAATGTCTCAATGATCCGAATGAGGACGTTCGGAGCGAAGCGCAAGTGGCTCTGCAGCGAATCAACGGCTAACTCGTTTTTCGGGCCCATAGCTCAATTGGTTAGAGCGTCCGGCTCATAACTGGTTGGTTCCAGGTTCAAGTCCTGGTGGGCCCATTTTTTACTCGCGATACGTATCCCACCGCCGGGCAAAGAAAAAGATGCAAAATTGAGGTGGCCCAAAAGAGCTTTCCTAGTGTCGTAATGTGATGCCGAAAAATTTCTTAACAGAGGTGAACGCAATGGAATCCCGTGAGCTACGGCCTTTCAAAAAATATAAATGGATCGTCGCCGATCCGCGATTATTGGGTGGGGGGCTTGCTATTAGAGGGACTCGTTTGTCCGTATCGCTCATCTTGGAGAGTTTATCCAACGGAATGACCTTGCAGGATATTGACGAAAGTTTCGATCATGCTTTCCCTCATGAGGCCCTACCTGAAGTCTTAAAAGTGGCGGCGGAGTTAGCTGATTCGGTTCATGTGGCTGCTTGATGCCAATATGGATGTCCATTTGTTGGCACTTCTCCAACAATTCGGACAAAAAGCTGAAGCTACCACCCGGCGCGGATGGGGCGGCCTGAACAACGGGGACCTTGTTTCTGCAGCCGTTCAAGAAGGTTTTTCCTGCCTGTTAACCCAAGACCGTCTTTTTGCTGAAGCCGCTTCCCGAGCTTTGAAGGCTCATCCGAAATTCGCCATTGTTGTTGTCCATCTTCCGCAGAGGCCATGGCAGCAATATCAAGAGACCTTCAAAACCGCATGGTCAAAATCTCCAATTACTCCTGTGTCTGGCAAAGTGATTCACTGGCCGGAGTGATCGATCGGGTGAGTCGACGGTAGCGTTATTTTCTTACAGCTTCGAAACAATAAACAATATGGGAAGAGCGGAGCTTGTATGACGAGTATCTTGGTTTTGTAGAATTATTGCAGCAAATTTGACGGGCTGTGGTTCGGTAGACTCACCACGGGCCCTGAGCGAAGTCGAAGGGCTGTTAACTCAGCGGTAGAGTGCCATCCTCACACGATGGAAGCCGCAGGTTCAAATCCTGCACAGCCCACCATTTTGATAGGGCCCAGGTTCCCCGCCACTAAGGTTTGGGCGGGCCGCCTAAGACGCAGTGGCGGGAAGTCCTCTACGGCCCGCTACTTTTAAGGAAAAATATGAACGACTCGATCAAGCAGCTGCTTTCTCTCCAAGATCGCGACCTTGAAACGGATCGTCTCCGTTCCGAAGCGGCGGCGATTCCCGCTAAAGTGACGAAGATAAAAGCGCAGATTCAAACCAATAAAACGGAACTCGAAAGCGCGAAAAAAGAACTTACCCAGCTTCTACTTTTAAAAAAGAGCAAGGAAGTCGATCTTGAAATTCAGGAAGCCTCGGTTCGCAAGCATGCGACGGAGCTCAATGCGGTAAAAAGCAACGACGCGTACCGCGCTCTACTGGGTGAAATCGAGAAAGCCAAGAAAGACAAAAGCGCTCTTGAAGATGAAATTTTGCAGGTGATGGAACAAATCGATCAGGCCACCCGCACTTGGAAAGACCGGGAAACCGCATCGAAAGGTGCGGAAACAAATTTGCTTAAAGAGATCTCTGACTGGGAAGCTAAACAAAAGAGCTTGGAAGAACAGGCGTTGGCCAAAGAGACCGAGCGGGAACAAGTCGTTTCCCTGATCGCCAAAAATCTTTATCAGCAGTACCAGACTCTGCGAGAAGGTCGCAAGGGCAGCGCAGCGGTCGTGTCGCTTAAGAATGAACAATGCGGCGGATGCCATATGAAAGTGTCGCAAAACTTAATCAACGAAGTTCGGCGCGGCCAAAAATTAATGACCTGCGAATCGTGTTCGAGGATTGTTTATTTAGAAGAGGTCGCGACGCCGACGACAGACTCCGGTTCATAGAAGCTCATCCGTCATTTTGTCATCCGTTTTTGGTGATATTGTTCTTTGAAAGCTGCATCTGGAGCGCCGCTCGTCAGAAGTCTGGCGAGAGGAAAGTCCGAACTCCATGGGCATGGTGCCTGTTGTAACCCGCTTCGGCGGATCAAGGCAGGGAATCTGAAACAGTTCGTACGCGTGGGACTGTAACGGATGCCGGAAAGTGCCACAGAAAACAAACCGCCCAACGGCAGTGGCGAGTTCCGAGTGCTGAGGACTGAGTTAAAGTAACGCAGTACGAAGGCCTCAGTCCTCGCTACTGTCGTTGAGGTAAGGGTGAAAAGGCGAGGTAAGAGCTCACCGGTCCCTCCGAGAGGGGGGACGCATGGAAAACCCCACCGGGAGCAAGATCGAACCGTCCGCCAGCCGTCCGCCAGACTTTTGGCGGGCAAACGGTAAGCGGGCGTTTGGAGAAGAGCCGGCCCGGCTCGTTAGACTCCAGGAGTATCGCTAAGAGGAATGGTGCTCCCGCCTTTGTCGAGGCTTCGGCGGGCGAGCAACCCTCACTGGGAAGCTTGTTCGTCAGAGCGAGTAGAACGAAGGCGGAACAGAATTCGGTGTATAGGATGCAGCTTTCAATGTTTTAGTCAAAAACCCTCCCCGCGCAAGGAGGGTTTTTGTTTGCTATGGGCTGAATTAATTTCCAAAATCGCGATGACGACATATCGAGCCGCACTGCCGTTGACAGACGCATCGATGGGGGGTATACTGGTGCACGGTGGTGAAAAGTGGGGGAAGTAAAACAACGATTTTTTTGGGACAATTCGAACATGCGGTCGACGATAAAGGCCGTTTGTTCCTGCCCGCGCGTTTTCGGGAAAAAAATAGCGAAGCGCGGTTCATTATGACTCAGGGCCTAGAGCAGTGCCTTTTTCTTTATCCTCCGCAGGCTTGGGAATCACTCGCAGCCAAACTCGAAGACCTTCCGTTATCTAACAAATCAGAAGAACGTGCATTCAAACGGACCTTGCTCTCTGCCGCTTGTGAAGCTGAGGTCGATCAACAAGGCCGCATACTCATTCCGCAGCTCTTGCGTGAGTATGCGGGGGTCAACAAAGACGCCGTCATTATTGGTGTCCTACGCCATGTCGAGGTCTGGGCCAAAGAAAGGTGGGAGGTCTACAAAAAAGAGGCCCGCGCTAGTTTTGAAAAAGCCGCTCCCCATCTTGAACTGTAAGCAATGATTTGCGCTATGAGTGAACCCCTCCCTTCAATCCGTTACGAGCATACGCCGGTTCTCGCTCATGCAGTGGTTTCGGCTTTCAATTTCCAGCGCCCATCTGTTGTGATTGACGGAACTCTGGGTCTGGGTGGACACTCCGAATGGTTGCTCAAAGAATATGCCGATATGCGCGTCCTGGGCTTCGATTGGGATACAAAGGCGCTGCAATTGGCGAGTGCCCGTCTCGCGGTCTTTGGTTCGCGGTTTAGGGCGATTGAAGGAAGTTACGCGGCGACGAGGGATTGGCTGAACGCTGAAAAAATAGAGAGTGTAGACGGAGTCTTGCTCGACCTTGGGCTCTCTTCGATGCAACTCAGTGACAGCGCGAGAGGTTTCAGTTTTCTTCGGCCCGGTCCTTTGGATATGCGCATGTCCCATTCTCTTCCCCGTACGGCATGGGAAGTGATTCACCAGTGGGACGAAGCGCAGCTCACTGACCTCTTTCGAAAATGGGGGGAAGAGCCGCACGCCAAAAGAATCGCCCGCGCGCTCAAACAGGCAATTCGTCAAAAATCACTCGTGAATGACGCTCTGGCGGTCGCGACATGCATTCGTCAGGCACTGCCTTCGCGTTTCGGGGGAATCGATCCGGCCACAAAATCTTTTCAGGCCTTGCGAATCGTCGTAAACGGCGAGCTCGATAACGTCGACCGGATTTTGTCTCAACTGCCCAAGGTGCTCCGTTCAGGCGGCCGAGCCGCGATCATTTCGTTTCACTCGCTCGAAGACCGGCGTGTGAAACTGGCCTTTCACGACGCGGTCCGGAATTGTGTTTGTCCGCCCGAACGAGCGGCGTGCAGCTGCGGACATTTGGCCTGGGCGCGTTTGCTTCCGAGAAAGGCCATTCAACCGACGGCCGAAGAGCTTCAGAGGAACCCGCGATCGCGAAGCGCTCGATTAAGGGTGCTCGAACGATTATGAGGGGCCGCGAAACGTCTCCGGAAACACGATTTTTATGCAAAGTGGGCGCCGCCGTATTTGTGGCCCTTTTTGTATTAGTTTGGGAAAACGTTGAAGGACTTCGGTTGGAAAAGACGGTCAAAGGCATGCGCCGCGAGGTAGACCTCTTGACCTATGAAAATGGTCTCATGCAAATGCAAGTGCATCATTGGGTTTCTCCAAGTCGATTAGAAGATGTTGCTCGAAAAGAATACGGAATGCTCCCTCTGGACGCAGCCCATGTGATAGGAATAAATCCTAAATGATCAAGGCGCGTCGGCTTTGGATGATGTGTAGCCTTTCGCTCGTGCTATTCGGCTTTTTAGTGACGCGCCTCGGTTACTTGCAGCTCTATTGCCACGCCGCGCTTTCTCAGCGGGCCGAAAGAGAGCACATGCATCATCGGGTTACGCAAGCTCAGCGCGGGGCGATCTTGGACCGCTCGGGAGAGATCCTGGCGATGAGTATCCAAGGGGGTGCCTGTTTCGCCGATCCCCTTATGGTCCGAAACGCGGACGCCACCGCCCACTCGCTATCGTCCATCCTGCATATTCCCGTTCCTGCGTTAAAAGCGCGCCTCACCGAACGCCGCCGTTTTGTATGGCTCGCCCGCCGCTTGGATCCTGAAACCGCAGACGCACTCCGCGACTTGCACCTGCCTGGTGTTTCGGTGACTCCCGAAATGAAACGTTTTTATCCCGAAGAAGCACTCGCCGCGCATGTGCTTGGCGTAGTCGGCGAAGAACAAGAGGGTCTATCGGGCGTGGAATTGATCGCCGACAAATGGCTCGCTGGGCGTGCGACGCCTTTTCTCTTTAGACAGTGGCCGGTGGCCACGAAAAACGCCGGTCTAGCTGCTCGCGGAGATTTAGCCCCTCGCTCGGTGGTGCTGACCCTTGACCGGACGCTCCAATATATCGTCGAGCAGGAACTGGCGGCGCAGATGAAGCTCTCACGGCCGAAGAGCGGAACCGTCATCATTCAGAATCCCGAAACCGGAGAAATTTTAGCGATGGCGACCGCCCCTACCTTCAATCCCAATATTTGGGGCACGCCCGATCAGACAGACGACTACACTCCGGAGATGTTGAAAAATCCGGCCGTTGAGAAAGTCGTCGAGCCAGGGTCGACCTTTAAAGTCGTTACAGCCGCCGCCGCCCTTGAACAGCACGTGGTGAAACCATCTGACGGATTTTTCTGCGAGAACGGGCTGTGGCAGATTCAGGGCCGCAATATTCATGACCACGAGAGAGAGGGTTGGCTCACTTTCACGGAGGTAATCAGCCATTCCTCGAATATTGGGACCGCCAAAGTGGCATTGCGCCTGGGTGAAAACGGATTGTACCGCTACGCTCGAGCTTTTGGCTTTGGAATGCCCACGGGTTTAGGGCTCCCTGGAGACGGGACCGGTATTTTACGGACTCCGGGGCAATGGCGCGCCGCCAGCCTCGCCACGATATCATTCGGTCAGGAGGTGGGAGTGACTCCTATGCAGATGGTGAACGCTTACAGTGTCATCGCCAATGGAGGTCTCTTGATGGAACCCCGCCTCTACAAAGGACTGGTGGATAACCAAGGCCACTATCAGGAATGGGCAGCCCGCAAACCGATCCGGCGCGTGGTGTCTTCCCAAACTGTCAACCTTTTGAGGAGCATTCTGAAGGATGTGGTCGAACATGGTACGGGTAAAGCGGCGCAAGTTGTCGGTCTCAGTGTCGCTGGTAAAACGGGCACTGCCCAGAAAATTGACCCGCGCACTCATCAATATTCCACAGAACATTATTTGGCCTCCTTCTGCGGATTTGCTCCGGCCGAGCATCCTCGGTTGGTGATCGGCGTATTTTTAGACGAACCTCAATCGACTTATTGGGGTGGTTCTGAGGCGGCTCCGCTTTTTTCGCGTATAGTTCGTGATGCGGCGCCCTACTACCACCTGGATGCGGCACCGATTGGGCCCTTAGTGATTTCGCGGACCATTACACGGTCCTAACTCAAGGCTCCCCTCTGAAATTATGACGAAAACAGTCTCTGACCTTCTCCAAGGGTTGCCCTATCCCGTTTCGGGTTCACCGGACGTGGAAGTTAAAGATATCGTTTTTGATTCCAGGCAAGTGCGCGCGGGGTCCCTCTTCGTGGCTTTCAAGGGCTCTCATGTGGATGGACATCAGTTCATTCCCGCGGCGATTCTAAAGGGCGCTACATCCGTACTCTGCGCGAATGCCCCAGCCAATACCTCTGCGACGGTTATTCAGGTGGCCGACCCCCTCGGGGCCCTTGCCGCAATCTCCATCCGGTTTTGGGACAACCCCTCCCGGGAACTGCGCATGGTGGGAATCACGGGAACAAACGGGAAAACCACGACGTCCTTTATTATCGAATCAATTTTCCGTGAAGCCGGGATCCCTACGGGAGTTATGGGGACCATTAATTATCGTTTTGGCAACGAAGCGGTCCCAGCCCCCAATACGACGCCCTTTGCGAGCGATTTGCAGCGCTTTTTGAGCCAAATCGTGCGGGGCGGCGGCCAGGCCTGCGTGATGGAGGTCTCTTCCCACGCGCTAGCTTTAGGACGGGTGGAGGGGGTTGAATTTGACGTGGGTGTCTTCACGAACCTTACGCAGGATCACCTCGATTTTCACAAGACGCTTGACGCCTACGGAGAAGCGAAAACGCGACTCTTTTCAACACTCGATCCGGATTCCCGCAAGACATTTCCGCGCGTCGCGGTCATCAATATGGACGATCCGTGGGGGGGAAAAATGCGCAGTTCCAGTCGGGTGCCCGTGCTGGGGTACCGCCTTCACGGGCCCGCGGACGTATACGCCAAACATATTCAAAGCGACGCTAACGGCAGCCGCTTCGAAATCCATGGTCCCGGGGTTCAATTCCCCGTACGATTGCCTTTGCTGGGGGAGTACAACGTCATGAATGCACTCGCAAGCGCGGCGGTAGGTTTGAGTCAGAAGATTGCGCCCGACATAATCGTCAAGGGTTTGGAAAATATCCCGGCCGTGCCGGGACGTATGGAAAAGGTGCAAGCCGGGCAGCCCTTTACCGTGGTGGTCGACTACGCGCATACGGACGACGCGCTGCGCCAGGTGCTAACCGCCTTACGCCGCCTAAAACCTCGCAAGTTGATCACCATTTTTGGCTGCGGCGGCGATCGTGATCGCACCAAACGTCCCTTTATGGGGGAGGCGGCGGCCGCGCTCAGTGACGACGTCATTGTTACCTCCGATAACCCGCGCAGCGAAGATCCGGCCCGCATCACCTTGGACGTGGAGGTTGGAGTGCGCCGAGTTCGAACCGACCATTACCGAATCATCGTGGACAGAAAACAAGCCATTGCGGAAGGCTTTCAGATGGCCCAAGAGGGAGACATTGTCCTCATCGCCGGAAAGGGACATGAGAATTACCAAATTTTGGCCGACCGCACCATTCCCTTCGATGACCGGCAGGTCGCCCGCGAGCTTCTCGTGGCTTCTACCAAATCCGGTGAAATTTAGAATTCGAGATCTCATCAAGGCGACAGCCGGAGAGCTGATTTCTGGCGATCCGAATGCGCTGTTTGAACGGATTTCAATTGATTCGCGAACTCTTCGCAAAGGGGATCTCTATTTTGCCTTGAAGGGTCCGCGCTTCGACGGCCACGATTACGTGAGACCGGCGCTCGAGCGTGGAGCCAGAGGGGTTGTTCTCCATGCGCTTCCGAAAGAGAGCGACCTTCGTCTTGAAGGGGTACCTCATATTATTAAGGTCGAAGATACGGAGCGTGCTCTGCAGGACCTGGCCGGTTGGATTCGATCTCAATCGAAGGCCCAAGTGATTGGGATCACGGGCAGTAACGGGAAGACCAGCACGAAGGAGATGATTGCCTCTATTCTGCGGCAAGCCGGAAAGACCTTGGCCACGCGAGGCAACCTGAATAACCAGATTGGACTTCCCCTTACCCTGTGCGAGCTTGAAGAGGATCACGATTTTGCCGTCATTGAAATGGGCACATCCAAACCGGGCGATATGGAACTTTTGATGCGTATGACGCGTCCTCAGATTGGATTGATAACGAACGTGGGGAAAGATCACTTGGAGTTTCTAGGGTCGCCGCAGGGAGTTCTAGAAGTCAACCGGTTGTTGTTCGATGACTTGCCGGCGGGCGGATGCGCGGTCGTGAATCTTGACGACCCTTTGCTAAAACCCTTTGCTTCGGGTTTGCAAGCGAGGACCGTCACCTATGGAAGCGATTCGACTGCGCAGGTATCGAGTTCGGCCATTGTCTCTATGCCGGAAGGAACCACGTTCCGCCTTACCCTTGGCAATGACTCTTTGGCGGCAGAACTCCATACCCCGGGGTCCATTCATGTCATCAATGCGACCGCTGCCGCCGCGGTGGCTTGGACTTTAAATGTGCCGCTCGAAAAAATCCGGGCTGGCCTTCTTTCGTTTCGACCCGCAGACATGCGGATGCAGGTGCACAAAAGAGACGATGGGACGATCATCGTAAACGATGCCTATAACGCCAATCCCTCGTCGGTTCGAGTTTCCGTTGAGAGTTTTAGTCAGACTTACGGACTGCAGCCTCGGTGGCTGGTATTGGGCGACATGCGCGAGTTAGGACCATTATCGGCTGCCGAACATCGGGAACTGGGCGAATGGTTGGCCAAAATCCCGCTGGATCGCGTCTTTCTCTACGGGCGTGACACGAGACACGTTCTCTCCGGTATTTTCAGATCAGAGAAGATCGCGACGGTGGAGCGATTCCAAAAAAAGAGACGACTTCTATCTCGCCTAAAAGAGATTTTGTGAACAGAACGACCGGCTATCCTGTTTAAGTGC
>JBBSDO010000079.1:0-11572 GCA_038241515.1 Elusimicrobiota bacterium
CCCCCCCCCCCCCCCCCCCGCACTTCTTAGAGTCCTAACGCCGACTTTTATTCTCTTGTACGGAGGTGTTGTTTAAGGATTTTTCGGATGTCTTCCGGCAGGCGGGTGGGTTTCCAGAGCAGATTCACAACAGCGAGTTTGACGTGGCCACGAGCGATAAGACGGCCCGCTTCGTCATAGATTTCGGAACCAAAGATCATGTGAGCCGCACCTAACTCCGACAAAAAAGTGCGCACTTTAATCAAATCATCGTAGCGCGCCGGACCCAGATACTCGACGTGCGCTTCCATGGCAGGAGTGAATAGCCGTTGTTTTTCTTCCATATCGCGGTAACGCAGGCCGATGGAACGCAGAAACTCCGTTCGGCCGCGCTCGAAAAGGACCAGGTAATTCGCATAGTAAACGACACCCATCCGGTCGGTGTCGGCATAGGCGATCCGGACGTCAAAATCGTAATGTTCCATAGCGAAATCCTATCATGCCCGTCCGCTCGAAACCAGGTCTTTCGGCCCAAAATGACGGGAAGAGATTCATGGGACGAAACGTCATAGGAACTTAACATTCCATTTACCTCATTGTAACGTTCGTCCGGCATACTCTTCTCCGTGACTCACCGTTTAGCAACTTCGGCTCGCACCTTCCGGTGCGCCTCTTACTGGATTCTTTTCGGATTGGTTGTGGTAGTGAGAAACATGTCATTCGCTTCTTCCGGAACGGAGGGAGCCGCGTTTCTCGATATCCCCGTCGGCGGCGGTCCTGCGGCTCTCGGCTCCGCTTACTCCGCTCTGGCGACCAATGCCTACGCCCCGGTATGGAACCCCGCTGGTCTCGGCTTCGTTAGGGCGACTGAGCTGGCGGGTCAGCACCTCTCGTATTTGGAATCCATTCACTACGAATTCGCCGGAATCGCATTGCCCCTGGGAGCCAAAGATTCCTTCGGCCAGGCCACTAAATCCCTTGCCGCCTCTATGCAGTACCTTGGATCGGGCGATATAGCGGGTACCGACACCACCGGGATGCCCATCGGAGATTTTTCCGTACACTACGCCGCCTATTCGCTCGCTTATGGTCAAAGGCTGAATGACAAATTGGCCTTGGGAGTGACGGGGAAAATGATCAACGCCAAAATCGCGGACATCTCAGCCAACGCCTATGCGGCCGATTTCGGAGCGCTCTATAAACCTTCTGACAAGCTGAACCTGGCGGCCACGGTCGTGAATGCCGGTTCCAAACTAAAATTTAATAACCAAAGCGATTCACTCCCGCTTGCTGCGCACCTCGCTGTGGCGTACCAACCGGAACACCATTCGCTGATCGCTTTAGAGGGAATCCAGAGGATAAACGGCCAGATCCAGGGTCGCGTGGGCGTCGAGTGGCGTCCCATCAACATGATTGCGATTCGGGCAGGGTATAAAACCGATACGACAAAAGAGCTGTCTCCTTTAGCGGGTCTAACAACCGGTATTGGCCTGAATCTGTGGGGTCAAGAGTTTGCCTATGCGTGGCTTCCCTACGGTGATTTGGGAGATACCCAGTACTTCTCCCTTCTCTTGCGTTTTGGAGAGAAAGATCAGGAGAAGCGCAATCTCATTCAATACCAGACAATCAAGCGTCACCGGACCGCGGGAACCCGAGGCGCGAAGGATGTCTTGACTCGTGATCCCGAGTTTCAGCAGTTGATGCAACTTCTCGATGACGATGCCACGCATTTGACCTATCGCGCAAGCTCTCTGAAGAAATAATCGCCCTAGAGGGCAAAGGAATGGAAGCCCGTAATTCCGACGAAGACGTTTCGTCCCTCGACAAAACCGCTCGCCATGGACAGGCCTTTGGGAAGGTGGGCGACAATGGGTTTTTCGCCCCCGACATCGATAAGCAGTTCAATCACCGGTCCCTGGAAGCGTGTTTTGATGATTTTTCCCTTCACCTGCAGACTTTCTTCGCGCGAGGTGACGTAGACATCGTTCGGACGGAAATAAATTCGCACGCTCTGTCCGACGGAGTACCCCGTCACTGAATATTTAAACGGACCCCATATGGCGAGCTCCGGTTCCACCACCTTGGAATCGACATAGTTGGATTCGCCAACGAATTGAGCCACGAATTGCGTCGCGGGGTGGTCAAAGATTTCCAAGGGCGTTCCTTCCTGTTCAATGCGTCCCTTATTCATCACAAGGATGTCGCTCGCAATCGCCATGGCCTCATGCTGGTCGTGCGTCACAAAGAGCGTCGTCACCTGGCTCTGATCGTGCAATTGCGTAATCCACTCCTGAAGTTCCTCGCGCACTTTTGCGTCCAACGCTCCAAATGGCTCGTCGAGTAGCAACACTTGCGGCCGCGGGGCGAGCGCCCGAGCCACCGCGACGCGTTGGCGTTGCCCCCCTGAAAGCTGTGCGGGATAGCGTTTTTCGAGACCATGCAGCTGAACCAGTTCAATGAGTTCCGACACGCGGCCTCGAATTTCTTCGCTAGGCGCTTTACGCATCTTCAAGCCGAAGGCCACATTTTCCCAGACCGTCATGTGCTTAAAAAGCGCATAGTGTTGGAAAACAAAACCCACGTTTCGCTCGCGAGCGGACAAAACGGTCGCTTCCTTTCCGGTCAAAAGAATATCGCCACTGTCCGGAATCTCCAGCCCCGCGATCATCCGTAACAGCGTGCTCTTCCCCGAACCGCTCGGTCCCAAAATGGCCACAAGAGACCCCGTTTCCATCTTGAAGCTAACGTCTTCAACGGCTTTGAAGCCGTTAGGAAAAGTCTTGCTCAGGCGGCGGATATCGATACTCATAATTTCTTCCCTTTTCGTCGTTACCCGCAGCCCTGGCGGGTAACCCATCACGATGCACACGGATTTATGGATTCCCCGCCTGAAACCGCGGGGAATGACGGGCGTTAGGGCACTCCCTCAGGGGCACTGGATTCACCTGGCCGATAAAACCGGTATTCCACAAACGTTTTTGCGGCTAAGGTCACCAGCGCCAAGAAGGCCAACAGCGACGCCACCGCAAAGGCGGCCACGAAATTGTATTCGTTGTAGAGAATTTCGACATGCAGCGGCACGGTATTGGTAAGTCCTCGAATATGTCCTGAGACCACCGAAACGGCTCCGAATTCCCCCATCGCCCTAGCATTGCAAAGAATGACGCCGTAAAGAAGGCCCCACTTTACAGATGGGAGCGTGACGCGGAGGAAGGTTTGAAGACCGCTAGCACCCAATACAAGCGCCGCCTCTTCTTGGTCGGTCCCTGTCGATTGCATGACGGGAATCAGCTCACGGGCCACAAACGGAAAAGTGATGAATAAAGTCGCCAAGACAATCCCAGGCACAGCGAAAATCAGATGGATATCATGAGCGACGAGCCATGCGCCGAAGATTCCGTGCGCCCCAAAGAGCAGCACAAAAATCAGCCCGGATATCACAGGGGAAACGGCGAATGGCAGATCGATCAAAGTAATGAGAAGGTTTTTTCCAGGGAACTCAAACTTCGCGATGCACCAGGAGGCCGCAAGTCCGAACAAGAGATTCAGAGGGACCGAGATTCCCGCCGCGAGCAGGGTCAACCGGATGGCCGCCAGGGCATCGGGTTCCGTGATGGCCGCCCAGTAGGTCTGAAATCCCTTGGCCAAGGCTTCGGAAAAGACAGACAAGAGCGGAATGAGTAGAAAAAGCCCTAGAAAAGCGAGGGCGATGCCGATGAGGATGAAGCGAACCCAGAGGGGATCGGTCAGCGATCGTCCCTGACGCATCGCTTTCAGGCCCACGGCTCCCGCGCCGATCGCCATTAGCGTTTCCCCTTTTGCGTTTTCGACTGCAAAACATTGATTCCTAACAGAATGCCGAAGGAAGCGAGGAGCATCACGGTCGCTATGGCCGTCGCGCCAGCATAATCATACTGCTCAAGCTTCGTGATAATAAGCAGAGGCACAATTTCGGTTTTCATGGGCATGTTGCCCGAAATAAAGACGACGGAGCCATACTCTCCCAGCGCGCGGGCAAAGGCCAAGGCGAAACCAGTGAGCCAGGCGGGCCAAAGCGCGGGAAGAATGACGCGCCAAAAGGTTTGCCACCGGTTGGCGCCCAGACTCGCGGCCGCTTCTTCGACGTCCGGGTCGAGCTCTTCGAGCACAGGTTGCAGCGTGCGGACGACAAAAGGCAATCCGATAAAGGTCAACGCGACGAGGACGCCTAAGGGTGTAAAGGCTACGGTAATTCCATGGGGCTGCAGCCGTTTGCCGATCCAGCCATTCGGTGCGTAAATGGCTGTTAGAGCGATGCCGGCGACCGCTGTCGGCAAGGCAAAAGGTAAATCAACGATCGCGTCGACTAATCGGCGGCCGGGGAACGGGTAGCGCACGAGCACCCAAGCCACAATCAGCCCAAAACCTGCATTAATGATCGCCGCCAAGAAGGACGCACCAAATGTTAGCTTGTAGGATGCCACGACCCGCGGCGAGGTCACCGCCTGTACGAAGCCTTCCCAGTTCAACGCCATGGTTTTTAAGAACAACGTAGACAACGGAATGAGAACGAGAAGACTCAAGTAGAGCAGCGTAAAACCGAGCGATAGGCCAAAACCGGGTAGAACGTGACGTTGCCTAAAAGTCAATGTCATTTGGGGCCATTAAACCACATTCCCGAGAGAGCCCACGAGGGAGCTGGAGCCACGAACGGAGGCATACCCGATGGCCGCCGTTCGGGTTTCACTTCGTCCCGTAAATCTGATCAAAAACGCCGCCGTCGGAAAAGTGCGTTTTCTGCGCCTTTTGCCAGCCGCCGAAAACCTCTTCAACGCTAAAAGTCTGGATTGGAGGCATTGACGGTTTAACGCGACCCACCGGGCGGTCCGACGACGTCGGCGATTCGGGCCGAATTCGGAACCCATGCTCAAACCCAATTCTTTGACCTTCGGGAGAAAATAAGAAGGTCAAATAGGCTGCAGCCACCTCCGTGGTTCCATGCTTCGCAGCCACTCGATCCACAACGGCAACGGGCGGCTCGGTCAGGATGCTGATAGACGGGTAAACAATTTCAAACTGTCCTGCGCCGAACTCCCTCTGAGAGAGGATCGCTTCGCTTTCCCAAGCCAGCAGCACGTCTCCGATACCGCGCTGGACAAACGTGGTCGTTGCGCCGCGTGCTCCGGAATCCAAGACGGGCACGTTCTGAAAGAGCTTCGTAATGTACTCCTTCGCCTTGGCTTCATCATTGTGGGACGACTTGAGCGTCGCTCCCCAAGCGGCCAGATAAGCCCATCGCGCTCCACCGGAAGTCTTGGGATTCGCAACAACAATCGAGATCCCCGGCCTGATCAAGTCTTGCCAGTCTTTGATTCCCTTCGGATTCCCCTTTCTAACGACGAATACGATTGTGGATGTGTAAGGCGTACTGTTATTCGGCAACCGATGCTGCCACGTTTTTGGCAGGAGGTTTGCCTTTTCGGCGATGGCATCAATATCGTAGGAGAGCGCAAGGGTGACGACATCGGCATCAAGTCCATCGATCACGGCGCGGGCCTGCTTGCCGGAGCCCCCATGCGACTGATTGATCACAACGTCATCGCCGGTTTTTTGCTTCCATTCCTTCGCAAAGGCTTTATTGACCGCTTGATACAGCTCGCGGGTTGGATCGTAAGACACATTCAATAGCGTTACGGTTTTTGCTTCTCCAGATAGACAGAAGAAAATGCATGCGCCCGCGATGACTAGGACCTCGTGACAGAATCGTTTCATAGACTCTCCTCTTTAATATGCCCTCACCCTTCTCCCGAGTAGGACGCTTTCTAAAATACCAATTGCCATCGAGAAATCATGACTTTTTCGTTGGGACGGTCTCCGGAAGCGGCGCCTTTGTTAAAGGTCGTTTGATCATAATCGGTTGTGAACCGCAGATTGTTATTCAAATACCAGTTCAGCCCGATTCCAAAGGCGCTGGCTCTCTGGACGGCTCCCGCCGAAGTTACGACATTTTGCGTAAAATTATCAGGATCCAGATACAAGACTTGGTATCGACTGGCAACCTCGAAGGCGCCCCAGGTTCCCTTTCTGGGGTCAAAGGTCTTGCGGGGTTTTACTCCCGAATAATCGGCGCCTTCGCCCGTTAGAACGCAAGAGACCGCCACCTGCCAGGCTTGATTTACGATGCGCGATCGAACCGGTCCAACCCGCCAGACCTGAGAGGACTGCACCCACTCGCTGTAGAAGCCCAGCAAACGGTGGTACCAGTTGAGGTCCGCTGCGATCCGAACGTGCTCTCCATCGGGTATCGGCGTGTTCGCCGCTGCGGCGGCGAAGACCGAGATCTGTCCAGGAGAGACATAGGTGGGTGCCCCACCGGCTTCCTTGGCGTAACTGCCAGCCAGCCCAAGACCCAGCCCTTGGAGGAGGGCGCGTTCACCATTTTTGAAGGGTTTCGCGGCAATACGAAGGGCCCCTTCCTTACCATCGTTAGCATCAGAATCGGCGGTCACGGGGGCGCTTGCCGAGGTGTTTACGTTGTTGTCTCCCGTTCCATTCGTAAAAGAGGCGCCATAGTTTAGTGCTCCATTTAAGACGTCCCCGAAAAGCTGAATGCCCGTGTCGCGGCTGGGAACGAGAAGGCTCGGAAAAGCCCGCTCGGCGAAAGTCAGATTCTCATCCGATTGGAGATGTTCGAGCCCAATCGGCGGCTTGAACTTTCCGATCCGGAGCTTGGCGAATGTCCAGGGAGCGACGTCCAAGTACGCGTCAAAGAGCGTCGTTTTTCCGTTGCTGGCTAAATCCGGCGCGAGACGGAAGCGGGTATACCCGAAGAGCGTCCCCTCAAGGATCGGACGGGCCCGCCGGATTAAAAAGGTGTCCGTCTGATTGCCTGCCTTGTCGTCCATGAAGAACCGGGAATCGGATTGCAGGAGGGCCCGAATTTTCAGCACAAAATTCTTATCGGCCGACTGGATTTGAAACCCGTCCTTATCGGCTTTGAGGAAAGCCGCCTCATTGCCCTTTACCACAGGTTCCTCGCTTGAGACTTCACGTTTCCGTTCCAAAATTCGCAGCCGCTGTTCCACATCATTGGACTCGTGCTGCCCCGCCGTCGCCGGGGAAGGTAAGTCCTCGCTCCATCCTTTATTCAGCAAACCCCTAAGACTGACCACAACAAACGCCAGAACGACCGCTTCCCAATTTCGTTTCCTGCTTCCTATATCAACCACGTTATTCTCCTTGTATTTTTTTACGCCACAAAAAACCCATCCCCGGCGGGCGAGATGGGCATAAAAAAACCATCCCGCTTTGGGATGGATGCTTTGGTTTTGTTTACTTTCTCTTTTAGTTCGCCAAGCCGCAAAGCACCGCACCCATGTTCGGCATTTTCATGCACATGAGCATTCTTGCTGCAACGGTGTTGGGCGTTGGGTCAAACATAGCGTTGAGATTACACAAAGCGCGGACTCCCTGTCAAGAAAATAAGGAGAAAATTTGGCATGATTTGCTCCAACAAATGGACTGTCCTACTTGCAAGTATCCCAACGCGGCCGGCGCCAGTTTCTGCGGCATGTGTTATGAAGTCCTCAACCGAGGAGCCGCGGATGCCTTCCTGCGCACCTCTCGAAAAGAGCGCCTCCTGCACGAACGTGAAAAGGGCGAAGGCCCGTCCGACCCCGGTCATTCCGTTATGCAGGAGGCTCGAGCGACCCTTGGGAATGTCGATTGGTCAGGGGTTTTTACCTTTGCGCGCCAGCTTGTTCACTTCTACAGAAAACCGATTTTCGTCGCCTGCGGCCTCTTGGGCGGCTTTTTCCTAGTGAGTTTTCTCTTTTCATCTTCATTCCGCTTGCACGTTTTTGGGTCCCATGCGACCTACGACTTCCCACGAAAACGAGCCACCAAGGCGCTCATCAGCTTCCAAAATGTTGTGCAAATTCGAAGTGAACGACAAGGTTCCTTAGATACCCCCGTCGCTGACTTCCAAGTCGATGAAATTGGAAATGTGCTCTCGCAGGCTTCGCAGTACGTCAGTGAACGAAGCGTTACCGTTCGTCCCAAAGAATGGATTGAAATCATTCGTCGCAAGAATCACACGGAAAGCCGGACTCTTCCGCTCAGTCATCCGACGCTCGCGCCCGTGACGGTGACTTTGGATAAAAATGGGACGCTCTTACTCAGGCGCGCCCCTTTATCCCCTCGTCTTTCTCGCGGACTCATTTTCTTGATGCCGCACTTTCCCGCCGGAAACTTGAGAAGTTTAAAAAACTGGACCGAACCTGTTCGCTGGATGGAAATGTATGACGAGTGGAAAATTGTATGGACGGGCGATTTGCATTGGACGTTTCTAGGACAGGTGCCCTGCGGAAAAGGAACTTGTGCTCAGCTCAATTATCAAGCGGATCTGCGTCCTCATCTGGCGGGAGGACCGCGATGGGCGGCGGGAGCGATGGGGGCACCGCACTTCATTGGAACCGCTCATGGTGAAGCGCTTTTCGACACCCGTCATGATCGCCTTTTTGCGAATGGTTTTCGCAGCGACGGACAAGTGCGCCTTCCGATCGCTAACCTGGCCGACATCCCAAGCTCCGTCCGTATCGGCCGCTCCGTCCACGGCCCTGGCGAAATTGTCATTCAATTTGCCGACCGCGTTGACGTGCACACTCCCTAAAAGAATGGATGCGGAGCACTCCCTTCGAATTCAATTTTTCACCCGTTCCGACTGCGAATTGTGCGAATCCGCCTGGAATGTTTTGATGCGCGTGCAAAAGAAAATCCCGTTCGCAGTCGAGAAGATTGACATCGAATCGAACCCTTTATATGCTCAGCGCTACAGTAAATTTATCCCAGTGATTGAATGCAATGGAACCGAAATCGCCCGCTCTTTTGTCGAAGAAAAAGCTCTTTTTTCAGCCCTCAAGCTCTTACCGTTGAGAAGTTGACAAGACACAACATATAGTTGTATTACTTTAGGTAGACACCACATCTAGTATGTCCGAACGTCACCAGCAGCAGTCCAAAAAAGCCGCAAAACGCCGCTAATCATCGCCAGGGGGGCGCTATACTTATGTCCGAAAATCTGAAGGGTCTTTCCGTCCAAACTAAGTTCGTTCCAAGGGATCGCGAGGCCTTTGAATCGCTAACCTGGGACTCGCGCTCCTCCGTCATTCGCAATCCCGATGGCTCCGTTGTTTTTGAAATGACCAACATCCGAATCCCGAAAGGGTGGAGCCAAGTCGCCACCGATATCATCGCGCAAAAATATTTCCGGAAGGCCGGCGTTCCCGCGAAAACGAAGAAACTGGCCGAAGCGGGCGTTCCCGAATGGCTGCAGCGATCCCTGCCTGATCAAGATGCCCTGGACGCGCTTCCTGTCGATAAGCGCTACATCGGAGAAACCGACGCCCAACAAGTGTTTCATCGCCTCTCCGGTTGCTGGACCTATTGGGGATGGAAACTAGGCTATTTCAAAACGGAAGCGGACGCGAAGTCCTACTACACGGATATGAGCTACATGCTTGCGGCTCAAATGGCCGCCCCCAATTCCCCCCAATGGTTTAACACCGGTCTGCATTGGGCTTACGGCATCGAAGGTCCCGCGCAAGGTCATTCTTTCGTGGATGCCTTCACGGGCGAACTGAAACAGTCTTCTAACGCGTACGAACATCCACAACCGCATGCCTGTTTTATTCAATCGGTTTCCGACGACCTCGTCAATCAGGGTGGCATTATGGACCTCTGGGTTCGCGAAGCCCGCATCTTTAAATACGGTTCCGGCACCGGTTCCAATTTTTCGGACCTCCGCGGTTCCGGCGAACCTCTCTCGGGCGGCGGAAAGAGCTCGGGCCTCATGTCCTTCCTTAAGATAGGCGACCGAGCCGCGGGCGCGATCAAGTCGGGCGGCACGACCCGGCGCGCGGCCAAAATGGTTACGCTTGATCTCGATCACCCGGATATCGAGGAATTCATCCAGTGGAAGACGAAGGAAGAGCAGAAAGTAGCAGCGCTCGTCACGGGCTCCAAACTTTGCAAAAAGTATCTGAACGAGATCATCAAGTCCGTTCACAGCTGGACCGAGATCTCGGAGAAGCTCGATCGAAAAAAGAACACTCGTTTGGCCGCCGCCGTCCGGTCCGCTCAGCAGGTCATGATTCCCGCGAACTATATCGAGCGGGTGGTTGAACTGGCCGCGCAGGGCGTTACGGAGATTCAATTCGACGAATACAACACAGACTGGACGAGCGAGGCCTATATCACGGTCGCCGGCCAGAATTCGAACAACAGCGTGCGCGTACCCAATGCTTTTATGGAAGCGCTCTTGAACGATGGCGACTGGCCGCTCGTCTGGCGGACAGAAAAATCCAAAGCGGCCAAGGAAGGCCGCGCCCCCCAACCCTGCAAACTCATCAAAGCCAAAGAGCTCTGGGACCAGATCTGCTACGCCGCCTGGGCCTGTGCCGATCCCGGTATCCAATTCGACACCACGTTTAATGAATGGCATACCTGTCCCGCTGATGGTCGTATTAACGCCACGAACCCCTGTTCGGAATATGCGTTTTTGGACGATACCGCCTGCAACCTGGCCTCGATGAACCTGATGAAATTCTTTGACGCATCGAACGCGCGCTTCGACATTGACGCCTACAAGCATGCGACGCGGCTCTGGACGATTACGCTGGAGATCTCCGTCGCGATGGCCCAGTTTCCTAGTCGCGCGATCGCCGAAAAATCTTACGTGTTTCGCACCCTGGGTTTAGGGTATGCCAATTTGGGCGCGCTTCTGATGGTCCAAGGCATTCCTTATGACAGCGAAAAAGGCCGCGCGATGTGCGCAGCCCTTACTTCGATCATGCACATGGGGGCTTATGCCGCTTCCGCAGAAATGGCTGGATCGGTCGGTGTATTCAAAGGCTATGAACGTAATAAAGAGAGCATGCTAAGGGTGATCCGCAACCATCGTCGCGCGGCTTATTCGACGAAAGTGGAAGACTATGAGGGTCTCTCCGTCACCCCTGTGGCCCTAAGACCGGACCATTGCCCGGCCGATTTACTGAAAACGGCCCGCGAAGAATCCGACCGGGCCCTTGAGATGGGGGAGAAGTTCGGCTACCGCAATGCTCAGGTCACCGTGATCGCGCCGACCGGGACCATCGGCCTCTCCATGGACTGTGACACGACGGGTATTGAACCCGACTTTTCGCTCGTCAAGTTCAAAAAACTCGCCGGCGGTGGCTACCTCAAAATTATCAATAGCTCCGTACCCCCTGCTCTTAAGAATCTGGGCTACACGACTTTGCAGATTGAAGACATCGTGCGCTACTGCAAAGGCTCGGGAAGCCTCAAAGGGAGCCCGTTCATCAACGCGGAATCCTTGAAAGCCAAGGGCTTTACGGACGAAGCGGTAACGAAAGTCGAAGCGGCCCTGCCGCAGGCTTTTGAAATCGGCTTTGCGTTCAACCAATGGACGCTCGGCGAGTCCTTCTGTAAAGCGACCCTCGGCATTACCGAAGAGCAGCTCCATGATTGGAGCTTCCAAATTCTCAAGCATCTGGGCTTCACGCAGGAACAAATCAACACCGCGAACGAATATATCTGCGGCACGATGACGATCGAA
>JBBSDO010000080.1:0-11554 GCA_038241515.1 Elusimicrobiota bacterium
CATCCATGAAGAGGTCAGGATGGGAGTAGGACAAGAGCAATTCCGAATCCTTTGAAGTGAAGGTGTAGTCGGGCGACGCCGTGTCGGACAGGCGGCGCTCGATTTTGGAGATCTGCAAGTAGTCGATACCCACACCCCAGACACCCTTTCTAGCGGGGGCCACAAAGCCCACAAAGCCTTGATTGGCATCTTGGTAGAGATTGTTATAGGAAGCGTCCAGCCGCGGTGCATCGTTTTGCGCTGCAGCCGCAGGATTCCAATAGAGCGCATGGGCGTCGTCCTGAACGGCGGCCATCGCCCCGCCCATTGCCACGCCGCGAGCTCCTACTCCGATTTTTAGGAACTCAGCGCCAGTCGTTCCCGATCCGCCGGCCGCCCAAACATTCAACGAAAGACTTAAGGCGAGCGCGACGGGTGTGGCTTTTCCGAAGAGACCCAAGATCCGATTCGCTTTCCCAGTGATTGTTTTCATGGTCATATTCCCTGTCGTCATGGTCGCGCTCATTTCAGCACCGCCATTTTAACGACGTGTTCTTTGGGTGTGAGACCCGGTACATCGAACACGGCGAAGTAAACACCCGACGCGACGTGTGCGCCGTTAGCATTCTTTCCATCCCAAGTCGCGTAATAGGTGACACCGCCAGCCAGGACCCCCTGGTCCAAGACCCGCACCAGTTCGCCTGCGACCGAGAAGATACGGATGATCACGTGTCCCGCGTTCACGGCGGGGAGGTCGTAGTGGATGGCCGTTGCAATCGCGCCTCCGTCAGAAGACGGAACCGCGACATTCCCCGCCGTTAAGAGCGACTTATTGCTCATATCGAACGGATTGGGGAAGTTGTATGCGCTAAACGAAGTGGGGACGGACGTGGTGCTCGCGAGCGGAGCTGCCAAATCGCCGATCAGAGCGAAGCTTCCACCGCTTGCGGCGGCGTTCCCTTGGTCGTAAGCATAACGACCGCCTACGAAGGGCGCTAGGCCGCGAAGGCCTGGACTGCCGCTGGCATACCTTATTGAAGTGGCGGCGTTGGTCAAGCTTTTAATCGAGAAGGTGCAGCGCCCCGTGAGAGGATCACAGAACCCTGAGCTGTTCACAGGTTTCGCAACCCCGTTAACGATCTGCGCTAATCGCATCGAATGGAAGTTAGGGATCTTGTCCTTATTCAGAGGCAATGTGATGTCAAGGTCCTTGCCATTGGCAAGCTGGAGATTAGCGTCCGTGTTGAGTTGGAAGGAATCGCTGAACACGGTCTGGCTCGTAACCCCGCTAGGAGGCGTCACATTCCGCACAAGCTGGACCGTTGGGACTGTTCCTGAGGACGTGACGATCGAGCCCATGGGGAAGTCGATACATGCGCCTCTTCCGTCACCATCGCCTTCCGCCGATCCACCGAACGCTTCTTCGCGTATCGTATTGTTGGATTGGTCCTTGACGGTTGAGAGATTGACGGCCGTATCGATCGTTTGTTGTTTAATCCCGTCGTCGGTGATCACGCGGCAAATACTCGCAGCGGCCGGGGGCGTGATGCCAATCGCTTCATAGCGATTCCCTGGTTCAGCGAGTACGAAGGCCGAGTAGTCCGTGGCTGTCGCATCTGCATAGGTAGCTCCGGCGCTGCACTTCATGGTTGGGTTAATGGCCAAGAGCTTGGGGGACACGAGCAGCAGATCCATGGTTGTCGCACTCTTCTGGTGGAACTGCAGACTGGGAGTAGGAGGCACCGCCGTAAGGATGATGTCCGGCGCCGAAACCGTGCCCGCTGTCGCCGTCGCTTGGACACCGTTGGGATATTTGCCTTCGGTCGTAGCGAATACCTTTATGACGTCTCCCGCCTTGGGGTTGGGTAAGGTATAAATGCCGTTCGAATCGGTTTGCGTGATCCAGTGCGGCGCGTCGGGAGAAAGACGGGCGCCATTAATTGTGTCATCGTAAGCGTATACCTTGGCTCCGGCGGCAAAGACTTTGTTTGGAAATACCGAGGCATACACTGTTCCGGTAATACTTCCCGCCGCAGCCGTCAAGGCAAACGTAGCCGTCACGGGAACTCCATTGGTAACGATGACTTTTTCCGTTGCGCTGGCATAACCCGGATTTGTGGCTTCCATGCGATAGATGCCGTCGGCCAAGTTAGCAAAAGCGTACGCTCCCGAGGAATCCGTAGTTTGTGATTTATTAAAGGTCTTGGTACGAATTTTGACGGTGGCGCCCACAAGTGGGGTGCCAGCGGCATCGGAAACGGTTCCCGAAAGAGTGCCTCCCGCATCGACGCCGTCAAAATCGATATCCATAATCGTCGTTTGGCCGGCCGTAAGCGTGATGCTCTTTGTGACGGGCGGATAATTGGGCGTGGTACACGCCAGACTATAGATCCCGGCAGGCAAGAGCGAAATACCGTAGCCGAATTGCACTTTGTTGATGGCCGTTAAGAAGGCATTGGAATCGTTAGCTTGCTGCGCCGCATCGATGGTTTGCCTTTGAGCCAGTGTTAAGGCGGGCGGAATCGCATCGGCAAAGGCGAGCAGAGCACCGTTTGAATCGTAGACGGCGCAAATGGGAATATACTTAAACGTCTTTGTGCTATCTCCCCCTGCAGCGAGGAAATCATCTTTGGTGAATATATGAGTCCCTTTGACTGCCCCAGTCACTGTCGCGTTCCCAGCGGTTGGCGACGGGATAGAAACGGCTACGACGCTGCTGCCAAATACGGTACTCAGCGCCGTTTGATGGGCGGCGTCCACCGTCACGTTCACTTTGCCGAGCAGGGTTCGATAGTCAAACCCGACGGTTCCGCTCGTACTTTCCCAGTCGGGATGACGTGTCGCGAAGAGGTAAAAGGTCAGATTTCCTGGTACTACTTTGGGCGCGGTTTGATTGCCGCCCCCTTGTTGAGGAATAAAACCTGTTTTAGTTTGATTTTGCTGATTGCTGAAAGAGGCGTAGATCAGGTTCGCTGCTAGGCTCGGATCTGTATTTTCACCCATGGCGCGCAGTTGCTCAAGGGCTAAAGGTGCGCCGCGTTGTAGGGCTACGGCTTGGGCGGTTATAATGCCGCCTGTTTTCCAGACCTGGGGAGGAAGTACCACGGAGCTCGGTAGAGCGCCTGTTTGTACATCGATCGCGACCCCTGTTTTGAGGTCCATGGTAACGTTTGTCACTTTGCCCAACCCGACGACCACGTTTTCGAGCAGAGCGTCGGTTACGGTACAACCGGCTCCTTGCCCGTTAAATTGGATACGGTAAGTTCCCGCCGGCAAACCGGGGATATTTACAATACCGGTCCCATCTACATCCGTGCTGTTCCAGGAGCGCACGCTTTGACCATTGGCATTGATCCATCCTCCGCAACGACTGGTCTGCCACCACGTGGGAGGGGCCCCAGGAGGGGGGTTTAGAGCTGGCAACCAACGCAATCCGTCAGGTCCTAAAATAGTGACCTGCACCGAGCCGGCCTTGGCCAGGGTGAAATCCATGCCGGTGGCGGAGGTGGCCGTTGTGAGGTCCGCATACCGGTCACCCGTCACGTTTACGGCACCATAATTAATTCCTTTGACTTGTAAGAAGTATTTTCCACCCGTCGGAACAGCCATGGTATAGGTCTGAGTGGCGCCGCTCCCGTTCACAATGGCGATGCCTCCGCGGGGGGACGTCGTGCTATTGGCTACGCTTTGTTCCCAGGCCATGATCACGATTGGACTACTCGTCAGAACGGCGTTATCTGGGAAGGCAAGCGTTCCTGAAATCGTGCCGGTGACGTTAGCAGTACTTACGGCGATATTGACGTTCACCGGAGTTGCCGAACTGACTAGCGAACCCGAAGTGTTCCATACCTGGAAAACGCCTGCCGTACTTATGGTCAGACGAAGGTCATCGGCGGTCATCCGCAGGTTATCCACCCCATCGTTTATACGCGTGCCACCATTGGCAAAGGGTGAGTTCACCAGGCATTCGTAGTTTCCTGGGACGAGATTCGGAAAGCTAAAGGTTCCGTTTCCTGTATTTGTGCCCGAAAATCCCGCTCCGGGATTGGATTGGTTTCCACCAAAAGCATCCGAGCCTGGGTAATTGCGGTAATCCGGATTACAGTTCACCCATACATTGGGTAAATTGGCGCCATTCATCTTGACTACGCCAGAGAGCGTGCCGCCGTTAGTGAGGGGACTTAATTGAACTTGGGAGCTCATCGTCACGCTCCAACTCGTCGTCGAAAATTGGAGATTCATCTGCCCTTTCCAGCCGGGGGCGATAACGTCCATAAAGTAAAAGGTAGGTCCGTTCTGAAGGTTGTAGAAATTGCCGACTCCGTTGGGGTCGGACATATTAAATTGAATGGGACTCCCCGTCTGCGAATTCTTGAGGCGCAATTGGGCGCCAGCGATGGCCGTTGTTCCATCGGCGCTGCTCACGAAGACCGTTAAATTGGCGGAACCGCTCTGGGTTCCCGCGCGCGAGGCCTCGTTTTCGGTGGATGGGGGAGGACTAAAAGTTTGGGTGAGATCCACCGTTCCCGGGAGTGTGAAGACCTGTCCGGCGGTGAGTGCCGAGCCGATAGGCGCTCCGCCTCCTTTATTGTCTGCAGGATCGTAAACGCCACATTGATAGGTATTTCCTGCCGCGGGACGTAAGTTGAAAAAGGTGATCGATCCGGTAGACACGGAAAGGGAGGCAATGGCATAAGCGGCTTGCACATTGTTACTACCAATGCTGCAGTTTCCCATGACCAATTTGGGGAAGGTTCCTGCGGCAGGCAGTTTGACCGGCATGATGAAGGTGGCGTCGGAGGCGCCACTGGTTAAAGCGATCGTCTTATTGCCGCCGTCTGTAATCGGCGCTGAAAAATTGGTGGGGTCCTGGGCTTGATCACGCATCGAGGGTGAACAGCCTGCGTTGACGGCCATAAATTGATAGGCGTCGGTGGTATTCAAATTGTTGAAAGTCGCTGCGCCCGTGCTCGTCGCGACCGCGACGGCTGATTTTGTCCCGTCCGGTCCTTTGGCGCTTTGGACGATTGCCACGACCTGAGCACCTGATGCGCAGCCGCTACCCGTCACGTTCACTGTGAAGCTGGCCGCCTGAGCTGAGAAAGCGATGCCCGCGGAAATCACAGAGCTGAGAAAAATAGAAAGCGCAGAACGCTTCCCGAACGTCAACGTAGATTGCGTCTGTTGTGTTTGCATCGGATGCCTCCTGGCAGATGAGAAATGAGTCTGTTTGAAGCGCTTAACGCGCTGCGATGGATTAGCCCGGACCCCAAAAGAATTCTGCATAACAGTGGTGGGGATACCAGGAGAGTTAAGGCTTGTCAAGGACAATTATGAATTGAGGCGATAATCCGTCTGGATTCGCATGACGGTCGTCGCATGTAACGATTGGAGTGGTGGGCAGCTATATCATCTGGGAAGCGATTTTCTACGCTAAAAAGTCTGGGCCGGGCCTTGTCGTGGAGTGACAGACAAAGCTCGGCCCAGTTTTTTGAAGCAGGACTCGTTTAGTTGTGTACGGCTTGTGCCAACATGTCCCGTTGGTGGGAACTCTGAGCGAGATGATCAAGGAGACCGGTTTTTTCACTGGTCCTTAACCGCTCGCGGTGTCTCATCAGCAACATCTGAACGTCGATGGGGAGGGGGAACCGCAGTGCTTCATCATAGGCGGCTGCCACCTCCTCATCGCCCTCAGCACAATCCAGAAGAAGCAAATCTACCTCTTGCCGGGTGAGGCGTGTAGGAACGGACCAATCGGATTCTTCCAGAGGCGGCACGGAGAGAGGGTTTTCAGCTCCAAACCAACGCAGCCGTTCATTCAACTCGCTGACGAGTTCCGCGTGAACTTGCCAAAGGAAAATACAGCGCAGCTTGGTGGTGCGGTTGGAGATGGATCGGGAGGCCAACTCGTAACTGTGGACAAGACTTTGGGATTTTTCGGCGAGTTCTACCAAGAATGGAACCACTTCTTCGCGCGTGAGGGGCATAGGCAACTCCTTGTGTACGACACTGGCGGTGGTCCCGCCCTTCCGTCGGAGTGTTCCTTGACGGGACCGCATCTTTGGTTGATGCAGCGGGTGGGCGGTGCGGGGGTACACAGGCATTCTGACAAAGATGGGCCTTTAGTTCAATAGCGAAGATATAAAAAAATGGCTTCGGTTCCTATCCGTGTTGTCCTACAGATGTATATAGGAAGGATTTTTACCACGACACATAGAGTTTACTTAGCGGTAATACGGCTGTAACGTAAAGCGGGTATCCTCAAAAAGGAATCACCGCCGATTTAAAGGACTGGGCAAGTTGGGGTCGCTCAGTCCTTTTTTTATCGGCCTAACTCTTTTCCGCTTTTTCCACCACGATCGCCTGGATACCGCCCTTCTTTGACGAATCGCCCATGACCTTGACCTGCTCGGCCGCCCAATTCTTTACATTCTGATAAGCGTCCTTATTGGTGTGGTCCTCGAGAAGAAGGAAGACCTGGCCGTCTTTTGTGAGAAGGCCCATCGGCATCCCTTTGCTGATACAAGCCTGCGCGCATTCCTTATGTTTTTCACCGGAAGCGCCGTGACCCATATAGCAGGCCAAATCCACTACTTCACCTTTGAGCGTAACGTCTCCTTTTCCTTCCTCTTTGCCCATTTCGTGCGCGGAGGCGGAAAGCGCGGTAGCGATACATAATCCAGCGAAGAGTACAGAGCGGGCACTGTGTTTCATTTTTCGGGCTCCTTGAGAGTCAGAATGTAATGGAGGATGCGATTCCTCTGATCATCGTTTAGCTTGGCTAGCTTCTGCATTTTATCAAGTATCGGTGGCCACTGTTCTTTCGTGCGTGTCCCAGGTAATCGCAAGGTATGGCAGCCGGAACACTTCGCCACGTATAAGGACCGGCCTTCCTCCAAATCTTGTTCCGTAGTTCCTGGCCACTTTTGGGCCGCAAACTGAGTCTGTAAAGGCGTTGTACGGGGAACTTGACCCGCGCAGGCGACGCATAAAACGGCGAGGGTCCAAAGTCCAATGGCCGTCCAAGGCCAACGGATCAAAGGCCAAGTTCTAAGGTCCAAGGTCGTAAACAAGGACTTTACCTTGGACCGTCGACAATGGACCTTGGACTTTGGACCGCCGTTATATTCGGACACTCACGATAAGGCGGACGTTGAATTTTTCCCGGCTGTCGAGGACCAGAGAATCTTCGGGGTGGTCGACCGATCGCTTTATCGCAGGGAGCTGACGAAGAATGGTTCCCGTGATCCACCAACCTTCACGCGCGTAACTGAAAACCGGCCCCGCAAATAGGGTGCTGTTTTGGAGGCCGCGGCTGTGGTCATTCTTTTCGTTAGTGTTTTGCACCTCGAGCCCAGCCGAAAATGAGGATGTAAAAAAGTGCGTCAAACCCAGATCGTTTTCGATATTTAGGGCGTAAACAGTTCCCCCGGGTCCAAATTGCCAGCCCGGCTCGGCCACGAAGTTGTAAGCCAAAAGATTGTCACCTAAGCGCTTGTCCAAGATGAGCTTGGATTCCCATTCGAACTCGTCTGAGTGAACCGTGTACTCTTGATAAAGCGCGAGGCCCACGGGATTCGCAGTGGGGTCGAGAAGCTTATATTTGAGTTCGGCCGACATTCCTTCGAATTCAGAGGTATCGATCTTCGCTCCGGGAGTCACGGGGTCAGCTGTCGTTTCGCGGTGCCAATTCAGATAAAAAGCCGAAAGGAGGCGATCCGTGAGGCCGATCTCGAATTCCACCCGGTGATCAAAGCGCGAATAAAAGTTTGTTCGGCCGGTTCGCCAAGTTGCCCAACCTTCGATTTCCCGTGTGCCCTTCGGAAGTGTTCCGCTCTCATAGGTATAGCTGAACTTGCGCTCGTTCGCCGAGGCCCCGTAAGGCACTCCGCAAATAATCAGACCGGTGACTACATGGGCAAAGAGCCGATGTTGCGAAGGAAATTTCATATTGGACTCCCGTTTCTTTGCACGGCTTACTGAAATGATCGGGCATTAATGACGGACACCCGGCGCACTCCCTCCTCGAAAGAGGCGACTCTATTGAAATCGAGTTTCAATATAACAAAAACTTAGGCGCCCCAACAAGCTCACAATGTCTCGCGGAGTGAGCTGCCGTTAGAAATATGGTAAAAACTAGGACCATGTGGATTGTAACGGGCGGAGCCGGATTTATTGGCAGTGTTCTTCTTTGGAAATTAAACCAGGAGGGCATCGACGACATTCTCGTCGTTGACCGGTTGGAATCTTCCGACCGCTGGAAGAACCTGCGCAAGCATCACTTCTCCGACTATATCGAGGCGGACGACTTTTTGATTTGGTTGACTGCAGGGAAATTTTCAAAAATCGAAGGGATTGTCCATCTAGGGGCCTGCTCTTCGACGACGGAAATCAACGGGTCGTTTCTCATTCGGAATAATTTCGAATACACAAAAGCGTTGGCAGCCTGGGCCTTGGCGAAAAATCGCCCTTTCATCTATGCGTCGAGCGCCGCAACTTATGGAGACGGCCAATTTGGGTATACGACGGACTCCCAAACGACCCAAAAACTGATCCCCCTTAATATTTACGGCTATTCTAAACACTTGTTTGATTTGTGGGCATTGCGCCGGGGGGTGCTCAAAAAGCTCGTGGGTCTAAAGTTCTTTAATGTCTTTGGTCCTAACGAGTATCACAAAGGGGATATGCGTTCCATGGTGGCAAAAGCCGTTGAACAAGTGAAACGGGACGGGAAAATTCGACTCTTTCGTTCTTATCGACCTGAGTTCAAAAATGGCGAGCAGCGGCGCGACTTCCTTTACGTCAAAGACGCGGTCGGAGTGATTTGGAACTTCATGAAGACACCCAGAGAGGGCGGCCTCTTCAACGTCGGTGCAGGCCATGCGCAAACTTGGAATGACCTGGCGAAAGTACTCTTCGCGGCCCTCGACCAGCCCATGCGAATCGATTACATCGAAATGCCCGAATCGCTGCGCACGAAATACCAGTATCACACTCAGGCCGATATGAGCTGGCGAAAGGCAAAGAATAGGGCCAAACCGTTTAGGACTTTAGAAGAGGGCGTCAACGACTATGTTTTAAATTATTTGAGCAAGGATGATCCGTATCTATGAAAAAACGAATCGGCCAAATCGTTCGCTCAACAAAAGAAACGCAAATCAAATTGACGTTGGACCTCGATGGCAAAGGATCCTACCAGGTCGCCACCACCATCCCTTTTCTGGATCACATGCTTGAACTATTTGCCAAACACGGGGGGTTTGATCTCCAGTTGACCGCCAAAGGAGATACGCATATCGACGACCACCATTTGGTGGAAGATCTAGGGATTGCCTTGGGTGATGCGATTGCAAAAGCGTTGGGGGATAAAAAAGGGATCGTTCGTTATGGAAATTTTCTACTCCCCATGGATGAGACGCTCAGCTATGTCGCACTTGATCTATCGAATCGGCCTTATTTTGTATACAAGGTGAAATGGTCCCACGCTCAAATCGGGAAATTTGACGGCACCCTGCTCGAACATTTTTTCGAATCGGTCGCCGCGAGCTCGCGGATGAACCTGCACATGGCCATGAAATACGGCAAGCATCCTCACCACATTGCGGAAAGTCTCTTTAAAGGTTTCGCTCGAGCGCTGAAGCAAGCCGTATCGCGCGACCGCCGAGTTCGCGGCGTTCCTTCAACCAAGGGAACCTTATGATTTCGGATTTCGGTTTGCCGATTGCGGATAGGTGAAGCGGGACCGGGCGGTTTTTCCCGAGGCTTACAAAAATTCGCCGGCCCCTCTTGGCGTGCTTGGCGTCTTTGCGCGAAACTTTCTGAATTGTCTTTGGATTGCCGACATCACTCGCGCCAAGAACGCTGAGGCCGCCAAGAAAACCCTATCTTCGTGAACGCGACTTTTACTTTCTTCGCATCGCTTCAGCCGCTAATCCGAAATCAACTATTTAGTCCAACCAGATCCGGTCCTGATGGACAGGGTGATCCTGCGGGGAAGAGATAAACAGGACGTTCGTCGGTTCCGAGAACTCGCCGGAATGGGGAATGTTCGCAGGGATAATCCAAAGATCGCCCACATTCACGCTATACGTCACCCCGCCGACGCTCACCTTGCCGGAACCGCTGAGAACAATTCCAATCTCGTCGTGGCTGACGTGGATATGCTTTTTAAAGGGTCCTTTATGGCCCTGGAAAACGAATGCGCTCGACATGCGTGCATGTCCTAAATAAGTTCGCTTGAATACGTCTTGTTCGGTTAATTTGTCCGCTTCGATCATTTTTTTAATGTTGACGATGCGAATTTGGGGTTTGGGATCAAGCTCAGGATCCGATGCGATAAAGCCCTTTTCATAATGTTCGTCCAGATGTGCCGTCATAGGTTCTCCCCTTTTTCAGTAGACTTAAAATCCTAACTCCTTTAGATATTTCTCATCGCCGGGATCATGCAATTTCCAGTAAGGGAGTCGAGCGCTTCCCAAGAGCTTGCCGCTCTCTCCTTGATCGCTCTCCCACTCGACAATGCGATGCGGCCAGGAGGCCTCGACAAGATAGGTGAACGTTCCGGAATAAGGCGTCACAATTTTCCAGTGCGTTACGGGAATCTTACCCAGAGCCGTCTGGATCAGTTCGCCGACCGAGCTTTTGGTGATTTGAATCGTTTTCCACGCGAAAGGTTTGTGCAAAAGGCGGAGCGCAAGAAGCGAGGGGCCGCAGGTGGTTTCCAGGGTCGATCCGGCATTGAGCCATGGACCCTTGAGTTCGCGAATTAAGATCGGGATATCGTCTTCAAATATCGCCTTGCCATCGAGCCTAAGGCGATTCGCTTGATCGGCTTCGCCGCCGAAATAGCTATGCAGCGTTTCTTCTACCGAATGGTCCCTAACGAGAACTTGATGATAGACATGCCCGCACCACTCCTGCACGCTCACGCTGATTTTCGCGGGCTGAAGACTCTTGTCGAGGCGCGCAAACACGGATTCTAAGATTTTGTAATCGTAGATTCCGGTCTGAAACGTCCGGACGAAATTCAGTTTGAAAATGGGAATCTTTCCAGGGGAGGGAATGGCGCTCGTATGGCCTTCGATCTTCACGCGCTCCTTCGGAGAATGCTCTTCCGTCACAAATATCATCACGGCTTTGCCTTTCCGGGGATGGCCATAGCGAGGTTGGGTCAGCTCATAGCCATCGAGCTCCGCCTTTCCGTCGCCCCAGTAAGTCCAAAAATCGTCCGCACGAACCACGGTCGACAGGCAGCAAGCCGTCACGAGCGCCAAAAAAAGGCGGCAAACCATTTGATGAGTTTTCAATAAATGCATTTCAAGGGGAGCAGCCACATTCTAGTCAAAGAGGGGTCCACTGCCAAACAGCAAAGTGACGGAGTAAAGAGCTTAGTTCCAATGAAATGAACTTTCGCGGAGCTTGTCCGACAGACGTCCAAACCGTTTTATAGAAGACGAGAGCGGTGGTTAGCGGCGGAAACGGCTGGCGCTGCCGCGGGGGATGAAGCGGCGCCGGCGCCCGAAGCGTTCCATCATGGTTTTGGGTGTGGGTGGGGGGGGGAAGCGCTTCGTAGGGG
>JBBSDO010000081.1:0-11519 GCA_038241515.1 Elusimicrobiota bacterium
CTCGCAGGCTGAGTCCACGGCTTCGATAAACAGCTAGTTTGTCGCGCTCTTTCTCAGTCATGTGGATATAGGTCATACCTGCCTATTGTAGGCCAGGCCTTCATCACGTCACAGTGTTGCACTAGCATATGGAACTTCCATACACTAGTTTAAAACGACAAAATAAGATAGAAGATAGACGACCGCTTGGCGGGCGCCCGAGTTAAGGTGGGAAATGTTAGCGGTGGTGCGGGTGGTTCTGACGGAAAGCCGAGGCTTTCGCGAAGCCAAGAGCGACGAGTCCAACCCCGATCCACAAACCGCCGAAAATGAGAAGATCCATGCGTATTCTCCCTTCATTCGGAGTATGGCGACTTTGTGTTACGAACAGATGTCGAATGCGTTACAAATAGGTTAACAGTCATGGCTCAAAAGTTGAATTCAAAGCCCCAAGATCAGGAAGGGTCAAGCCTCCGTCGAGTGCTCGGACTCTTCTCATGCACGATGCTGGTTGTCGGAAATATGATTGGCGTGGGAATTTTTACGACGCCAGGACGTATCGCCGCCCGTCTCCCTACGTCGGGTCTCGTGCTCTTGGCATGGGTTTTGGGAGCGATCCTTGCGATGGCGGGGGCCTTGTCTTATGCCGAGCTCGGAGCGGCTTACCCGGAAGCCGGAGGGAACTATGTTTTTCTACGAGAGGCCTTCGGATCTGCTTGGGGCTTCCTTTACGGGTGGGCAGCGGTCTTAATTACCCAGTCGGGAACGGTAGCCATTCTTGCGGTCGGCTTTACAAAATATGCCGGTATTACTGTCGCGTGGCAGGTTCAACTGTGCGCTGTCAGCCTAATTCTCTGCTTTGGATTTCTGAATTATATCGGCGTGAAAGTGGGAGCCGGCGTCGTGGATGCCATAACCTTTCTGAAGATCATCGCGATTTTAGGGCTGAGCTTGGCAGGCACCTTCTTTGGAAAGGGGAGTTTTGCGAATGCCGCGCCGCTTTGGCCCGTTCAAGGTGGAGGGTGGATTGCCAGTGGTTTTGCTACAGCCCTTATTCCGATCATGTACGCCTACAGCGGATGGAACGCGACCGTTTATGTGGGAAGCGAAGTGAAAAATCCCTCCCGCGTCATCCCCTTATCGCTCATTGGCGGCGTCGCTTTGACGGCTTCGCTTTACCTCATTCTAAACGTCCTCTATATTTATGCCATGCCGGTTCCCGCCATGAGCGGAGTTATCGCCATTGCCAAAACAGCGTCTGAATCCATGTTCGGACCTACCGCCGCGAAGATCTTCTCCCTAGGAATCGCCTTTTCTGTCCTTGGATGCTTGAACGCAACCCTTTTGACAGCGCCCAGAATCCCTTTTGCGATGGCGCGAGATGGCTATTTCTTTGCTCCTTTCGGAAGAGTGCACCAGCGCTTTCAGACTCCCGGGAGGGCTATACTGCTCGTCACGTTATGGGGGGCGCTTTTAGCCCTCTGGGGAGGGATTGATCATAAAAATTTCTATCGCCTGTTGGACGATTACGTCACCGTTCCCAGTTTACTGTTAAACGCGTTGACCGTGGCAGGCCTCTTCGTCCTGCGAAAGATGAAGCCCGACCTCCTCCGCCCTTACCGCGCCTGGGGTTATCCTCTCCTGCCGGCCGCCTTCATAGCGGTTATTTTATGGATGGTCTATAACGAGTTCCTTCAAGATCCTAAGGCCGCCTGCGCGGGAATCGCCATGGTGGCGGCGGGCGTACCTTTTTACTTTTTCTTTCGCAAATCGGCGATATAAATCGAGCACTTTTCGCTTGCAAGCCGGGCCAACTCCTTCTATATAGGGAGGGATATGGCGAAGATCCTTCTCATTGATGACGACCCCAACGGGCGCGAAATTCTTCGGTTTCGGTTGGAGAAAGCCGGTTACGAAGTGCGCGAGGCGCCGGACGGGGAAACGGGTATTCTTTTAGCGCAGCGTCTTCCCGATCTCATCTTTTTGGATGTGCGAATTCCCAAACTGGACGGTTGGGAAGTTTGCCGTCGACTGAAGACCGACACCAAAACGCGGAATATCCCAATCATTATGCTCACGGGTTGCAGCCAACCGGCTCAAGAAATGTACGGGAAACAATGTGGGGCCGACGACTACCTCACGAAGCCCTGGGATCCCAGGCTCTTATTGCAAATTACCGCCAAACTTCTTTTCGACTCGAAAGTGGGGTTGAACGGCCACGCCGAGGAGATTCTCCAACGGACGCGAGATTTCGCGCTCCAGATAATCCAGCTTGCAAGTCGGCTCCCGAAAACAGGCCCGGCGGATATCCTAGGCCGAGAGCTCGTGCGCTGCGGAGCGAACGTCGGGGCGGCCTACCGCGAAGCCAACGAGCAACGCGTCGCCGAACCCTTTGTGGCAAAAATGCAAAGGGTCCAAAAAGAAATGGATCAAACTCTCTATTGGCTAGGTCTCTTACGGGATGGTCATCTCAGTTCAGACTCAGCCGTGGGAGAGCTGCTGGAAGAAGGCAAAACCCTCGCAGGAATTTTTGTGTCTTCCGTCGAATCCGTCAGAACCGGAGTTTAAGTGAATCCTCTCTCTCCCGAACAAACCGCCCAGTTCGCTCATTTTTGCATGGAGCGGACGAGCGAAGCCATTCTCTGGGTGGACGCCCAAGGGCACCTTTTGTACGGCAATGCGGCCGCTTCGCGGGCGCTCGCGTTTGACGAGGCAGTTTTAAGAAATCACAGTTTGTCCGACGTGTGTCCCGAGCTGACGCAGGACCTTTGGCTTCAGTTGTGGAAGGAATTGGCCCAACGCGATTCGTTTACCTTTGAGTTTTCCCTGCGCGCCAAGACCGGTCGTCTTTTTCTCGCAGAAATCGACGCACACCCCCTGGAGATCGACAAACAAAAATTCGCCTGTCTCTTTTTTCGCGACGCCGAAGAGCGTAAGAGGCTGCAGCAATTGAAGGACGAATTTGTAAGCACCGTTTCACACGAGCTGCGCACGCCGATGACGATTATTCGAGAGGGAGTTTCGCAGGTCATTGAAGGGTTGCGCGGAGAGGTCACGCCTCAGCAGCATCGAGCTCTCACGATCGCTTTAACGGGAATTGACCGCTTGGGTCGCATTATCAACGAACTCTTGGATGTCTCAAAAATCGAAGCGGGAAAAATGGTGTTGCGGCGCGAACGGTTGGATATCGCGGAGCTGCTGCAAGAAGTCTCCGGCACCTTCCGTTTCATCGCGCAAGAAAGGGGAATTGAAATCCATACGGAATTCCCCAAAACGCCTATCGCGGTTTATGCCGACCATGATCGAATCATTCAGGTGCTGACCAATCTCGTGGGCAATGCCGTCAAGTTTACGGAGCGGGGCCAAGTGACTATAGGCCTGCGGACCCACGAAAATGATCTGGAATGTTTTATTCAGGATACGGGCATGGGAATTCCTCGCGAAGATCTGGCAAAGGTTTTCAACAAGTTTGAGCAGCTCGGACGCGTTTCGGTGACCGGTGAGAAAGGAACGGGTCTGGGTCTTTCCATTTGCAAAGGGATCATCGAGTTGCATCGGGGAAAGATTTGGGCCGAGAGCGAGGGGGGGCAGGGAGCCCGCTTTACTTTCAGTCTCCCGCTCGAGTCAGCGCGCCAGGTGTTTAAAGAGCAACTGACGGACCTCGTCAAGGAAGCGGCAGCTCGGGGTGCCACTCTCACAGCGGCCGTTTTCGAGATTGCCGGATCCGATGCCGTCTCAGGGGATGTTCTCACTCCCATTGTTAACGGTTTGGAAAACCTTGTCAGAAAGCACAGCGGCCGTAAGACGGATATTATGACGCAGGATGCGCGGGGTATCTTTGTAGGTCTGCCGGCCACGGTGAAAAAAGAGGGATTGCGAGTGACAGAACGGATTACGCAGGCTTTCCAAGAAGCCGTTCTTCGGCAAGGACTGGAAAACAAGGTTCGTATCCGTTGCACTATGACGAGCTTTCCCGAGGACACTCCCAGCCAAGAGGAATTTCTCGCGCGCGTATTCGGTAATGGGAAAGAATAATGGCTTCCAACGGTTGGAGCGTCTTGCTCGTGGATGACGATTTCTTAATCGTCGAACTATTAGGGGCGCGATTGCAAGCCCAAGGCTATGAGGTGGCAACGGCCTCGAATGGATTGGAGGCCTACGCGCATGTTCAAAAGCACGCCCCTGACGTCATTGTCTGCGATGTGGTGATGCCGAAGATGGACGGCCCAACCTTTTGTAGGAAAATGAGGGGGGAGGGAAACAAAATACCTTTTCTTTTTTTGACGGCCAAAGGGCAACCCCAGGACATCGTGGAACTTCTTTCGGCGGGGGCTGACGACTATATCGTAAAGCCCTTCGAGGCCGCCGAACTTCTTGCCCGGCTCCAGTCTATCCTCCGGCGTTTTTACCCCGAACGCAGCAGCGTCGTCCTCGGTTAGCGCTCGTAGCGAATCTCATCGATGTAAAAGGTCATGCCTCCGGGGTTTTCGGTAGCGCTCGCTGCCCAGGCAAATCCCCCAATCACATGTGATAAGTCGATCGAGGACAGGTCGATGCTGTATTGTTTCCAATCTTTTGTTAGGGAAACCGGGCCCAAATGCGCTACTCCGGAGTCGTGATAAAGTCCTGTTATTCCGCCGGCAGAAAAAGCGGCAATTTCTTCGTCGCCCTTCGCGCCACGAGCCCAAAATGTCAAGCGCTTCATTCCCGATAGATTAAAGCCTCCCTGTTTCATCCCCCAATTGTTTACGGGGTCTTGCCAGTAAATTCCCGCCCATCCGAATCCCTCACTCCAGCGCGGTCGGTAGGTCACTTTGAAACACGTAGAACCATCGGCGGGATCTTCTTGGCTGGCGTCATTGACTTCGATATCACGGAAATCGCCCATCCAACCGGAAGGAGTGAAGTGGTTTTGAGGCCCGCGACGATCACTATAGACATAAAAGCGTTTTTTCGAGTCAAAGTGAAGGCCCGGTCCTTTGCTGCGAGGAGGCGGCCCGTCGGTAACGGACAGAACCGGCAACTTTCCGATCGCCGAATCCGCCTGAAAAACGTCTTGCGCAGACATTCCGTTTACACCGAGCCCCGCGGGCGCGAAAACAATAAGGGGAGATTTTCCAATGGAGGAATCGGAAGCATCGGAATTTATTTCGGCTTTTAAAGAAATCGGTACCCATAAAAATGCAAAAAGGACCATCATTGATTTGATGTTCATACTTAAACTCCTTATTTAAATGGCTGCGCTTCTTTGCGCTTCAGGCAGGCGTTTTAAAGACTAAAACATCTATACGCGCTTGATAGGCCTTATAACGTCGAGGTTTCGGCAGCGCCAAACTATAGACCATTTCGGTCCAAGGCGCAAGTTTTTTGTTCACCGTTAACGTTTAGGAGAAGCGGGAACTTGTTGTTTCTGAGCGTCTTTGAGCGTGACCTTTCCTTCGAGGCCAGGCGCGATCGCCCGCACAATCCAGTTTCCTAAAAAGCTTGAAACGGCCGTCCAAATGTTCGGTTGGGGGTTGTTAATGTCGCCGGTAATGTCGATTCGGGAGGCCAGTTGATTTTTAGAGTGATTCTTCAAAATGTAAGAGACCATCTTTACCACGAATCCTTTAATCGCTTCCCCGATGGTCGCGTTCTCTTTTATTTTAACCAAATCGACTTTCAGGAGAAGAGGTTTTACGTATCCCGCAAATTTCCCTTCCTTGGCCGCCCCTTCCATATAAAGCGATAGAGCTCCGGTCTTCATGTTAACGGCAAGGTAATGTTTGAAAAAATCATTGAGCTGAGCTAGGCCTAAATGTTTGATTTCGAACTCGAGTTTGAAAGTCGGTCTTTTAGCTAAGGGGTCCGCGACGATATGGGCGTGCACATCCCCATCGTCCATAGCCACCGCATCCAAATTAATAGTTGCTTTGAGGGTCTGGGCCATTTTGCGGCTATTGGTGAGGTTCGTCGCAACGACAGCTATCTTGTGAATAAAAATGTCGATTCGGGGGTCCGCATGATAATTTCGAAAATGAATTTCACCATTCTTAATTCCCAACCGCGCAATGCGCAAAGGAAATAGCTCAGTCACTCGATCCTGCCAGCTTTTATCAATCGAGGTCTGCTGCTGTGCGGGAGAACCTCCGGCAACAAAATTGAGTTTTGGCTTGTCGATCTCGACCTTTCCCGCCAAATGTCCACGAAGAAGGTCTTTCCATGCGATCGAAAAATCAATCTTCGGAACATCGACAAAAGGCACGGGCACGTCTCCGTCCGTTTTAAGGAGTTGAAGACCGTCGATAGAGTAGGCCCCTCTCCAAAGATGTATTCCCACCCCATCAATATGTCCAAAGTATCCGGGAATCTTATCGAGGGTTTCATTCGCTTTGTTCTTGATCAAGGTGGGAAGATAAATCCTGAGAGCGATTAGACCGACTACCAGGGCGGCTAGAACCCCAAGCGCAATTTTTCTTTTTGTACGTTTAACGGTATGCGTTGCTGGCACGGACGACGCAGGTTGGGAGCCAGGACGATGGAAAATCGCTTGCATGGCTAAGAATTAGACAACGAAAAAACATTGGAGTTACAACGTGGCGAGTCGCCCTAATGACCTGAGCCGTTAATGCCATGCGTTCCTGAGTTGCTGATCGCGCCCGGAGCGCCCCCGGAACCCGAGCCCCCGCTCCCCACCGAACCCGTGGTGCGTGCCGCGCTGGGAGCCGAGGCGTTGCCCGTTGGTCCTGGGTTGCCGGACAGGGCACCCACAGCGCTTCCATCTCGATTAGTCTGACCAGTCACCCCATTAATGCCAGGAGCTCCTCTACGATTGTCGTCCGCGGGAGCAGCAGTTCCTAAGGTGCTTGGATTTCCCTGGGAAAATCGGGGATCTCCTCCCACCTGACTTCCGGTGGCGCTTGCTCCGGGTGTTCCAGGACGGTAATTTTGATCGTTGTATGGATTTCGATTGGCAGGCGACGCGCTCGGATCGGTTCCTACTGGAGTGGGAGCTGTGATGCTATTGCCGGTTTGTGACGTGATCGTTCCGCTTTGCCGATTAGGTTTTCCGTTTGGATCGGTGGTCCCCGTCGTTGGCTGATCAGTGTATCCGGGTCTTTGGCCGTTAGCCAAAACTAAAGTTTTCATCAACGAGACACCTAGAAGAATGAGGCAACCGAACCTTATGTGCTGCAGAATGAAACGAGTCATAGGGATCCTTTTGTAGGCAAAAGTTTAGGCTCTTTATAAGACACCGCACTCGCAGGCAAGGTTGCCAGCTTGGAATTGCGCGGAGAAGGCTAAACGGCTACGATGTGCAACAAGACCATGAATCGCCACGAGCAACTGACGTTTTTGGGAGTGCGTCCTCCAGTAGAGCGCCGGTCTGTCGGCCCAGAGCCCTTGACTTGGCCGACGGAGCAGGAAAGACGCTTCTACCCGTCTAGTTATTTGGAAGACCGGCTCTTGGCTGTCGTTCAGCTTCTTCAGGAGCGTCATGTCGCTCCCTTTGTAGAAGCAAAAAGCTACCAGGAACTAACACGGGCCCCGTATTTTTTTTCAACGACACGGCTGGCGAAAGTTCTTGGAAAAGAAACGGAACATGTCGCTGAAATATTGTCTTTGATGCAGTGGAACGCGGATCTTCAGCGGCGACTAGAAGAGCTTAAACTGACATCGCCCTTTCTCCTTCGCTTGCGACGCTTACCCGAAGAGACGGATGTCCTAGCAGTGGCGGAAGCGGCGGCCCTGAACAGTTGGACTTTGTCCGAGTTAGATCATGCGATTAACACAAGGCTGGGACTCCTTGAACAAGTGCAAGTTCAGGAATCGCGCAAAGAGGTCGCCCACCTTTTTCTCGACTCCTCTCCGCGTTCGGGTCAGCCCAGCACCCTCGATCCTTTACTCCCGGTTTGGTTCCGCCTGAATCAGAACCCTGCTCTTCAGCGGCCCGCTCAGTGGTCGGTGCATTACCGGGGCGGATTAAAATGGCATTTCGAGGTCAAGGCTGGAACGGCTGACGAAGCTGCGTCAGGACTCAGGTTGGCCGAATGGTTTCGGAAGATGGCAGATGCCCTGGAAGGAAAGGGAGAGCGTTAAAAATATAAAGTGGGTTATGCCCGAGAGCGGTGCCCAATCGCAAAAATGGGTACTTGGATTTGGTCAATTTGTGTTCCCGGAAAATAGTGCTGCAGAATCTCTTGATAGCTCTTTCCTTCCTTCGCCATTTCGATGGCTCCCCACTGGCAAAGCCCCACGCCGTGGCCCCATCCCCGGCCGGCAATTACGAAACGATGCCCTTCGCGGTTCACCGTGAAAAGTGTGCTGGGCAAAACCTCCGATCCATAAAATCGATTGAGAGCCAAGCGGAAGCCGTTAGCGGAAATGCGCGCCGTTTTCTTCCCCGTGATACAAACCACCGCCGCACGCCCAGAGAAGTCGGTTTTTCCAATTCGGATGGAGGTGAGCGAGTCTTGACTCCGAAGGAGCCCTTCTCTCACGAGACATTTCTGAAGCAGCCGCTGATCGGCTTCGAATTTCCAATGGGCTTTTGGCGCAAAACGACAGTACCCCTCACCGTCTCCGTCCCTGACCGGTCTCAAATAAGGTAGCCGATTCACGGGCCAAACCTGATCTGCGGCCGCGGTCATGCCGCCGCAGCTGTCATGAAAGAAGGCGGGGATCGCCCGGCCTCCATACGACAAATATTTTCCGCGCACTGCCGCACTGGCAGCGAGAAGAGTCGGGCGGATGCCATTCATTCCTTTAAAAACCTGACAGTGGGCGCTATCGCAAAAATCGAAGCCTTGAGCGCTATGACGTCCTCGCATCGCCATCAGATAACTGCGACTCGTCACAATTTGCGCACGCAAACTGTCGGGAGCAAAGTTGAGCGATCCCAGCTCCGGCTCTACCACTCCCAAAACATAAACTTCTGAGGGCATCAAGTTTAGCACCCGTACTCCGCCTCGGTGTGGTACAAGGGTGACTAAGCCCAACGTTTTGCGCCGTTCGTTTTGGGCTCCGATGGTGAGCTCAGAACCGCGTGCGGCGGTGATGGACGCTTTCGAACAGAGAAGATAGTAATCCTTCCCGTTTGAGAGCATAAGGTCTTCGCCTCGCAGGTAGACGTGAAGCGGTCCATGGACGGTTTTCCCCAGAACCCGCAGTCCGCCCGGCGACTCGACTACGACAGTGCGTAACGATTCTTTGGAAAAGAGACTGATTCGCACTAGGTCATTGGATGCTGAGGCCCGTACTTGAAGGGGGTGGGCCAGGAGGAGCCACGGTACAAAGAAAAGGAAGAAGGCGCGTTTCACAGCCTGTTTGACAGCGCCACCCCCTCGGCGGGTTACGTCGAGCAATGTAACCTCCTCAGACGAAATTCGCTCATATTGCTGTAAAGTTGAGCATTTTTGAACGGAGGATACAATGAGCAAAAGCGAAGAATCAGGTCTTATGGGAAAGGCGGCCACTTTGGTGGCAGAAAAGGCGACACAAGTAGCCGGCGGCTTTGTCGGGGAGAAGGCCGGGGAAATAGCGGGCGAAGTCGTGCGGGAGTACTCTCCTCAAATAAAACGTCAGTTTAAAAGTAGCGTGGAATACGCTCGCCGTAATCCCAAACGGGCTGCAGCCTACGCACTCGTTGCAGGAGCCATTCTGGCAAGCATTTACTCTTCGATTCGAAAGCTTCGAAAGTACTGATCACGGCCCTAACTCACGGTAACCTGTTTTGACGGGAACGTGTCTAAAATTTACGCAGCACCATTACAAGGAGGACATATGCTTAATTGGTCAATCACATTCTTCATCGTTGCGATTATCGCGGCGGTGTTAGGTTTTACCGGAGTCGCAGCCAGCGCAGCGGGGATCGCCAAAATTCTCTTTGGTGTATTTCTCGTCCTGTTCGTAGTAAGCCTATTGTTCAAAGGTTCGGCCCGAACCACGGTCTAAGTCTCGAGAACGACAAAAAAACCACACATCCTAAGATGTGTGGTTTTTTTATGGCTACTCCGTACCTATTTTAGGGTGGTGAGTGCGTCGTCGATAAGGCTGCGCAATTGGGTCAACGTTTTACCCAGTCCGTCTTTGGCCGTTCCGAGAGAATCCGATCCCCGGTCAACCGCCTTTTGAGCCATGTCTTCGACGGACTCGTGTCGGTCGGAAGAAAGGCTGCCTACCAACAAGCCCCCGATCACTGCTCCCGCGAGAAGAGCAATCCCAATTGACGCCGCGGGATTTTCCCTGATCAATTCGGAGGTGTCTGCCCAGAACTCCTGCGAACGCACTTTCGCTTGGTCGGCGACTTCGGAAAGATTCTCTTTGAGGTTTTCCGCCTTTTCTTGCGCGATTGCTCCGTAACGTTCCTTGATCTCGTTTATATCGTCCATACATCCTCCTAAACAGTTAGTCTTTAATTGGATTGCAACGTCGTCCAAGCCTAAGTCCCAGAAGCGCTCCGATAGTAAAGTAGAGCGTTATTCTCGGCGTGGGATTCTGTTTCACCCGTCCCTGCGCCTGCTTCTGTATTTCTTTTCCTTTTGTGGTTCAAAGTTATTCCCGTATCTAAAGGGCCTTACGCAAAAGATAACCGGCGACAATCCCGCCGACAAATAGCACCAAGGCCGTCCGCAATAGAGGTTCGGAATACAGTCGTGAAGATTCAGCTTTGGAAGAGCTTCCGGATTCCGGGTGGGTGGAATCTAAGCGGTCGTAAATCTCGGCAAGGCCTGAGCTGTGTCTCGAGGGAACTCCGTGGGAACGTTTTTTACCATGTCGGTTCGGATGCAAGGGCATGAGAGCCTCCTCAGAAGAAACGTGGGTACTGTGTTTTTGACAAGCTAAAAGGGCTTGCGGTTACCTGCAACGGTTCTTAGGATGCGCGGGTTTCGGAGGGGCGGGGTCTCCCGTTTCCAAGCAAGTATTGGGCTGTAAACGAATCGATGGGCAATCCGGAAGAAGCCAACGAGCTGCGCGCCGCGGCGGCTTGCAGGTAGTGGTCCAGCAGAGTTTTTTTGGGCAAACGTGGCCATTTCTTGAGTCCCTTGGGGGAACCATGTACGGCGTGAATAAACTGTTCGAATAAACGTGTCATTGAATAACCTCTTTCTAATTACTGAAGTATGTCTGAAGGAAGGACTTCCACTGTCTTGGGTTACAGAAAGGTCGAGGAACATCCGACGAGGCAAGACGAAAAAGCAGTAACTCCCTAACGACACGTAACGGTACCAAATTCCCTGAAAAGAAGCAACTATTCTATAATCAACCGATGCGGATTTTCGTCACAGGAGCTTCAGGATATATCGGTTCAACGGTCGCCGAAGCGTTTCGGCGCAAAGGACACTGGGTCGCCGGGCTCATTCGCAAAGAGACCTCTAAGAGGGCCCTAGAGCAGCGCGAGATCCGAACGGTTTTGGGGGAGATGCGGACCCCCGATTCCTTCCTGCAGTTCGCCCTAGAAGCGGACGTCTGGATTCATTGTGCGGCCGAGATGTCTGCGGAGTGGGAAGCGTTGGATCGGCAAACCCTCACTACCCTATTGGATCTGTCTAAGAGGTCCC
>JBBSDO010000082.1:0-11342 GCA_038241515.1 Elusimicrobiota bacterium
CTTACGGGGCCTGAGGTATTGACGGGATCTACGCGACTCAAGGCGGGTACCGCCTGCAAAATGGTTCTCAACATGCTCACGACGGGTGCGATGGTCCAACTTGGAAAGGTCTACGGAAACCGAATGGTGGACTTGCAGCCCAAATCCAAGAAACTCGTGGCGAGGGCTATACGTCTGATTGCGGAAGTAGCCAAAGTGGATTTCCAGACCGCGGCGCGTCTTTTCAAAGCCTCGAATCGTCATGCCAAAGTGGCTATTGTGATGGGAGTGCAAAGAGTAACTGACGTCGAAGCGCGCCGTCTGCTTAGGAAAGCAAACGGTTTTTTACGCACGGCTCTGAAGGAGAAAAGATGAAACTAAAGCCCGAGGAATTGCAGCAAGCTCCCAACTTTCTTAAAACTTTGCCCTTATTTCATGGCTGTTCGGACGCGCATGTTCAGTTGATGGCTTCTTCCCTGGATGCGCGCGAGGTGGGGCCAGGAAAAGTGGTGATGATGGATCAGGAAATCAATCGATCCCTCTATATCCTTGCAAAGGGGACTGTGGGTATTTGGAAGCGCATCGGAGGGGAGAAGAAGCAACTCGCGAGTTTCGAAGCTCCTAACTTTTTTGGCGAGCGGTCGATGTTTGAAGAATCGCCGGCCAGTGCCTTCGTGAAAACCGATGGGACCTGTTTGCTGTATGTTCTAGAACGGACTCAATTTGATGCGGTGGTCGCTAAATTCCCCGATATCGTTGAAACCATCCGGAAAAACATGGAGATCGTCAGAGCGCAAAGAATGGGGCCTGCGACACCAGCAAAAGAGGGTGGGGACAACTGAGGTCCATTAAGAACGACGGCATCTGAGTTTTGATACCTTCTCACGGAGTCACCGCGTCACCTGGTGGTTCTTTGTCTAGCACCGGCCCTAAGAAATACCCTACCGCAAACGTTCCCGTCGTGCCAATCAGGATCAACCAAGTCCAGCCAATGGGAAAGATGTGAGTTTCCGAAAGGGTCAGCAAAACGGCATTCACCAGGGCCATCAAGACCATTCCAAGAATGTTCGCCCGATTGCTGCGGCGCTTCGTCAAAAAACCGAGCAAGAAAACGCCGAGGAGCGAACCAAATGTGATCCCGCCGATCTTAAAAGCCAGCCAAAGAATCTTTTGATAAAAGCTAAAAGTATAGGCAATCGTCATCAGGATGAGCGCAAAAACCGCCACGCAACGGCGCGATAGGCGCATGTAAAAGGCATCAGGCTGATTCTTGTTGATGAGGGGTTTGTAAATATCGGTAACGAATGAAGCGGTGAGCGATGCCACGGGCGATTCGATACTCGCCAATACGATCACGGCCAACATCATTCCACGCAAAAGAGCGGGGGCGACATTCGCAATAAAGTGGGGAAAGATAGCATCGAGTTTTGCAGGAACACCCAGCCCGGGATTTTGCGCGTAGAAAGTGTAGAGACAGCTTCCAATGGTTAGGTATATGAACAGGACCGTACCTGAGGCAAGCGGAGTCGCCACCATCGATTTTTGACTCTCGCGGCGGGTGTCTACCGTCAAAAGGCGCTGCATTAGCTCGTGGTCGGTTCCGAAAGCGGCCATGGAGCCAAAAAAGCCGTTGGCGATCGCGATATAGACAATATTGGGATCCTTGAAAAATTTTCGCCAGAATAGCGGGTCGTGGATGGAAGGCCCCCAATTCCACAAATGAAGCCTCCCCGCGGCTCCGGCGACGAGCGAGACCCCATGCCAACCCCCGTGAATGTGGCTCACGAGAAAACCAATCGTCGCCAGGCCACCGAGTATAACCATCGACGCCTGGAAAACGCCGGTCCAAACTACAGCTTTGATACCCCCGTACATGATGTACGTGAGGCTGATTGTGCTGAAGAAGACGATGGTCGGCAGGATATGCCAACCGAATAGCACGCTCATGGCGAGGGACGCGGCCATCAATCGGACGCCGGAACCCAGTAAACGCGTTACGAAAAAGAAGACCGTTGCCGTGTATTGCGTGGCGGGACCGAAGCGGTGTTTCAGGAATTCATAAATCGTAATGCAGTTGTAGTGGTAGAAGGCCGGGATGAAAAGGTAAGCGATCACAAAGCGCGCGGCCGTCGAACCAATAAAAAACTGTGCGTATTCCCAATTCTCCATATAGGCAATGGCCGGGACGGAGATAATGGTGACCGCGCTGACCTCGGTAGCGACGAAAGAAAGCAAAGCCACCCACCAAGGGATCTTTCGGCGGGCGAGAAAGAAATCCTGGGTGTTTTTGCCGCTGCCGCCCAGTTTGTAGTTGAGTGTGACGAGGATGCAAACCAATCCGAAAAGAATGATGGCGTCTAAACGCCCGAGGTGGGACTGGCCGGTGAACCAGTGACTCATGCGTCAGTACATTATCATTTTTGGTCGAGCTGGATTGGGGCACTGACGATGATTTTTGTTCCGATGAAAGTGGTCCGGTACAGCTTTCTCGCGGCTTCAAGGTCAAGACCCAGACAAATATGGGGGAATTTTTCGTGATCCTCCGGTTTAACGGGAGGGCCATGAAGAATCAGTTTGCTGTTTGTGAAAATGACGTATTCGCCGAGAGCATTGCTGCGTAGGGAGGTGCCGACTTGAGGAGGCGTGTATTGAAGCTGTCCGTTGACTTGCTCGGATTCACCGCGTTTGGGGTTGGCAAAGCGTTCCTTGGAAACAATCCGCACGCTGGGCGGGAGCGTATCCGGAGCGCCCGCGAAACTGCGAAGAGGGATGTAGGTGATCAGATAACTTTGCAAGGGCTGTTCACCGCGCATGAGAAAGATCCTTTGCAAAGAAGGATTAATAATCAAGTAAGTCGTCATTATTTCCAGTTGCTTTTCGAGAAGCCGGCGCTCCTCATGGATGGAAAGACCGGACTCAAAAAGGGTTTTTCGGGTTTTGGCCAGCCCGCTGAAACCGGCCTTGAATTGCGATACGTCGCGCTCTTTGAGGTCACGGAGAAGCGCATAGTGATCGTGCACGACAGCGAGCTGTTCGGCGCTCTTTTTAAGACTCGAGAGTTCCTGGTTTTCAGCGAGAACTCTATCATGAATCCACCGGTTCGCCTCATAGAGTCCGGTTAAAACCAAGAGTCCCACGAGGAAGCCTGCGATGGGATGCGCCGGCCGGAAGAGCCTTTTTTGAAATCCGACAAAAGTCATCAATAGATGTAAACCCGCGTCCATCTCGGTACGGTTTGGTAGAGGCGCTTCAAATCTTCTGCTCCCAATCGGACGCAACCGTGAGAGACGGGACGGCCCAGAAGCGCTTCGGTCTTCGTCCCGTGAATGAGATATCCGTCGCCCAGATTAAAGACATATCCGCCCAATTCGCCTTCAATTTGACGTTTCGGATCTCCGGGGGGTGGGACGGGTTCTCCCGCTTCAACAAAGGCCCAATCGGGTTTCGTCCAAAAGGGCTTCTCGATTTTATCGCGAATTTCAAATTGACCTCGGGGGGTGACGAATTCCCAGCGTCGACCTGTTAAAGAGTCCTTTAGCATTCCGCCTTTGCCCACAGAACAGTCGGCCGCCCAAAGCAGCTTTAAACCCTTTTTGAGATAGAGCTTGTTGGCCTTCGTATCCACAAGAATATGCAAATCGCCGCGCAGCCGAGTCCCCACTTTGCCGCGCAGCGCCTCGACTTCGTCCGAAATGGCTCGTTGCGTGCGCACGAATCCCTTTTCTTCGGGCAGAACATTCACAAGACCATGAAGGAAGTCCACTTCCTGGCTCTGAGTCTTGATTTCACGCGTAAAAGTGAGAAGATCGCGGGAAAGAGATGCCGTGATGTCTCGCGTCTGCTGATTTTGGATTTCTACCTGGCGCATTGCGAGGACTTGATGGGCGATTTGGACGACCAAGATTCCGAACGTGACCAGCCAAAGCACAGTCACGGCCAAAAAAACACACTGGATGTAGAACTTTTTCATGCGAAAAAGGCTGCCATAAACAAAATTGTTATCATAACGAAGCTGTGTATATTTATCGGAAAAGACGCTGCATTTCCAGCTTTGTTTTACACTCTGCCTCTTTCCTCCAAGACGCTAGAGCGACCCGGAAAGTTCCTCTCGACGAAACATGAAAGCTCTGATACTAAAAAACCCTCTTTCGTTTAACGTTCAAAAAGTAGCTCATGTGCTCGCTGAACTTCGGAGAATTCCCTTGGGTGACGCCGCCCAGGCAGCAAACAAGAATTGGGGACTCTTGGCGGAGGATCTCGGAGATGAAGAGGTTATCCGATGGGCTGAACATTTCAACAGGGTCGGGCTCGAAACGTGCGCTCTCAATAAAGAAAATCTAGTCGTTCTTCCAGAGGTCGAATACGTGGGAAGTGGATCTTTCGAGCCGAGTGCGATTCGAATTCGCCTTAAAAAGGGGGATTCTTTGGACTTGGATTCGTCAAACACTTTGCTGATCGCCGCTGCCGCCCTTGAAGAATCGACAAGCGTGACAATCCGTAAAACGGAAGGACCCTCAGCCGGCCAAAAGCTCGCCAGCATGGGAATTCTTTTGACGACCGGGCTCCCGATCCGAATAGGTCCCAAAAAGCAAACGGTGGAAAAGAAGCAAATGAAAGTAGAACCTTTCTTCGTCCTCGATATCTATGGCGCCCCGATTCTGCGTCGCTTTAGGATTGACGCGCGCGCGTTCGATTTTTCGCTCTTGGGAAACAAAAAGCAATACGGCTCCGCTGCAAACTTTAAGAGTCTCGTTAGTGAATGGCTCACGAAGATCCCTGGAATTGCGAAAAACCATGGAGCCGAGGTTCTGTATTCAAAAAGGCCCTTAGGGGAAGCCCATTATCCATCGCTCGACCATTTGGATCGGGAATCCCGGTGGCTGTTATCGCTAGGCTCTCGGTTATAATCCCATGATGGGCCGACTGCGTCTCGCCGTATTATGTACGTTCCTCGTAGCGGTACGGTCGGTTGCGGAGTCCCCTTTGGCCCCGGCCCTACCTTCCGCTTCTGTATCTCCTGACGTTTTGCTGGGAATCGATTCGCTGGAGGCACAGGAATTCGCTCCGATCAAGGGTAAACAAATCGGTCTTATTACAAACCAAACGGGTAGGGACTCCCACGGCCGCAGCACGGCCGATGTCTTGAGCCGGGCACCCGGGGTGAAGTTGATCGCCCTTTTTGCGCCTGAACACGGCATTCGCGGTCAAAAGGAGGCGGGCCAAGCGGTTGGGGACGCGATCGATCCCAAGACGCATTTGCCTGTCTATAGCTTGTATGGAGGGGCTCAAAAGCCAACGCCCGAGATGCTGAATTCTATTGATGTTTTGGTGTTTGACATGCAGGACGTGGGCGCCCGGTTTTATACCTATTTGACGACTATGGCGATGGCGATGGAGGCAGCGGCGCAGCGCCATATTGGATTCCTCGTCTTGGACCGGCCAAACCCGTTAGGGGGTGCGATTGTCGAAGGTCAGGTGCTCGATCCCCGCATCCACCACTTTACGGCCTTTTTCACTGTTCCCGTCCGCCATGGGTTAACAGCTGGAGAAATGGCGAAGTTTTACAACGCAACGGCACGAATTCATGCCAATTTATCTGTCGTACCGGTCCTCCACTGGAAACGCTCCCAAATTTGGGATGACACGGGGCTCAAATTTATTCCACCTTCACCCAACATTCGCAGCCCTATTGAGGCCATTCTGTATGCGGGAATAGGGATGTTCGAGGCGACGAACGTAGGGGTGGGGCGGGGAACAGACTCGCCTTTCGAACGCATTGGCGCGCCGTGGATCCGCGGAGCCGAACTGTCGCGCCGGCTTAATCTGCTTGGCATCCCTGGGGTCAAGTTCTACCAGACCATTTTTGAGCCCGAAGGAGACCTCTATGCCGGGCAGCTTTGCTCAGGCGTTCGAATGGAGGTGACCAATCCTTCAGAGGTGAGACCGATCGATATTTTTGTTCAGATCGCTTGTCTGCTTCGCGAGCTGTCGCCCAAGGATTTTCAATTGAGGTGGGATGAAGTGGCACGCGTCACCGGCTCACACGATTTTGAGACGCAATACAAAGCCAATAAAACGGCGGCGGATATTCTCGAGGTATTCCATAAAAGTTCCGATCAGTTCTTAAAGGATCGGGCCCCGTATCTGCTTTATTGAGAGGAAAATGTCGCTCTATCTGAAACAGCTTCAACTGGGCCCTATGGGAAATTTCGTATATCTGTTGGGAGATCCCAAGACGAAGGAAGCCGCCGTCGTGGATCCGGCATGGAACGCGCCTGCCATTTTTGAGAAAATCGAAAAGGATGGGTACCGGCTTACCCATGTCCTGTTGACCCATGGCCACTATGATCACATCAACGCGGTGGAAGAGATCGTTGACAAAACAGACGCGATCGTTTGCGGTCAGAAAAGTGAGCTTGAGGAATTTATTGCTGAAGGGATTGGAGGTCTCGTGATACCTCGCTCCAGCTTAAAGAAAACCGTGAGTGGAGACGCCGTGCAAGTGGGTGGAATTTCTGTGCGGCTCATTCATACGCCGGGGCACACTCCGGGTTCGCAATGTCTCCTGATTGAAGGCCAAGAGGAGTCGGGAATTTTGGTCACGGGAGACACGCTTTTCATTGGAACAATCGGCCGATGCGACTTTCCTTATTCAAGCCCCCACGAACTTTTTAAAAGTTTGGGGAAACTCAAACGCTTGGAAGAGGAGACCGTTATTTATCCGGGTCATGATTACGGATCCTCTCCCACCAACACGCTACGCAAAGAGAAGAGAACGAATCCTTTCTTAATGGCAGAACATTTGGATGAGTTCTTACAAATGGTTCGCCACTAAACGATCGCTCAAGTTTTCCTCATGGTGCCCAATCTTAAACAACAGATCACGTTGTACGCCCAATCCTTAGGTTTCGACCGCGTGGGATTTACTTCGGCGGAGCCGTTATCGCGTGCAGAACCCCTGTTTGCTGAGTGGTTAGCAGAAGGCCGAGCCGGAGAGATGGACTATTTGGAAAAAGCCCCGACAAGGCGCACGCGGCCTTCCGGTCACGTGCCAGGAGCAAAAAGCGTAATTGCGCTGGCGGTGAATTATAACCCTGAGAAGTGGATCGGCAGCTCAGTTGGTCGGCGGTCCGGGAAAATGCCCATTGATACCCATCCTCCGACAAACGGTCCTACCGACCCGCTCCAGAACGAGGGTCGTATCTCGCGTTACGCTTGGGGCAAGGACTACCACAAGGTCATCGGAAAGAAGCTCGAAGCGCTGGTGCGCTACCTAGAGAGTCTCGAACCAGGATCCACGGCCAAGTCGTTCGTGGACACAGGCGCCCTGTTGGAAAGACCGTTTGCCCAGCGCGCAGGACTTGGTTTCATCGGTAAAAATACCATGCTCATCACAAAAGGGCTGGGCTCTTGGGTCTTCTTGGCCAATGTGATCACGACCCTCGAATTGCTGCCGGACAGTCCGGATTCCCGCTCCTGCGGTGACTGCACGATTTGCATCGATGCCTGCCCGACAAGTGCGATTACGGCGCCGTACGAATTGGACCCCAGGAGATGCATCTCTTACCTGACTATCGAATCGGAGGGAGGGACAAGAGGGGACTTGCGTGAAAAATCGCAAAATTGGGTATTTGGATGCGATATCTGCCAAGAGGTATGTCCGCACAACACCCGCGTCCCGCAAACTCGTGAACCAGCATTTGAAGGTCGGATGACGCGTTCGGGTACGGTCTCCTTAAAAGAAATTCTTGAACTCGGCTCCGACGAGGCGTTTCGTAGGCAATTTGGCGGAACCCCGCTGATGCGTGCCGGGAGGAGTGGACTTCTCCGGAACGCCTGTGTCGCAGCGGCGAATCTTGGAAGAACCGATTTGGTCCCAGCGATACGACGGCTCCTCGAAAAGGAAGAGAACGTCTCCGTTCAAGAGCATGCGACTTGGGCGTTGGGACAACTGGAAGTGAAGGGGTTTAGTTCTGATCAGACGATCGGTCAGCCGAGCGAGTCAGAACGGGTCCCATAATGCGACGAGCAGCCCTGGGTAGGGGCAGGAAGTCATTAATCTCACGCAGGACGTGGCGCGCTCTTTCATGAATCTGACGGGTGGTCGGTGATTCTAGAAGAAAAATGTGTGCGTCATACGGTTGCAACTCCACATACAGCCCCTGGTTGATGAGTTGCGCAGCCGGTATTAGATAGTTTCGCTTGACGGTGAGCTGATCTTTAACTTCACTTGGCTTCAATTCATAAAAAATGTCGTCGAGCCTATAGGGAGTACCGGTTTTGAGGCGGATCCCTGGACTCAAGAACACGCTTCCTTTCTGGATTTCGTTCGACGTGTTCACGATCACCACAGCTTTGTCGTGTTCAGAAACGCGCGCAAATGCCGCGAGCGAGCTGTTGTTGCTGTAAAGGACTTGCATGCGCCCCACGCGAAAAATGGGGAGAGAAGTGGCTCGTAAAAGCTTGCGATAGAACTCCGCCAATCCCTGGTTATCGCTTTCCTCGTGCAGGGGAACGACGCGTTGCACGGGTAAACGTTCCCGCTTTCCCTCCAACTGGCCTTGGTGGATCAAAGCTACGCCGGGCAGCGTGGCCAACATAACAGCAGCTGCCCGTTGTCGTTCGTCGCCTAGGGCGTTCATGGCCCGCTCTTCGTCATGGTTCTCCAAGAAATGTACGCCCTTCTTTAAAAACTCAGTCCCTAACATTCGAATAAAATTCATCAAACCGTCTGCATTTCCCGTATGAAAGGCATGGCACATCGCTTCGTAGAGCGGTTTGTTGTAAGTGTAGTCGAACCCGAGTTGCTGTAAATAACCTTCCATGGACCAGTACGTTTCCGCGATGAAAGCGAACTGAGGATTAATGCGCTTCACGCAGCGAATGGCTTCCGACCAAAATTCTTCAGGCATGACCTGGTTGAACTCCTCCCACGACATTTCTGGATGGCGATGAACTTTCACTTGTCCGCGTAAAACAAGCATGGCCATATCACAGCGGACCCCATCCACGATTTTGGCCCAACGGCTCAAAATGTCGATCATTTTGCGGCGCAGTCCAGGCTGAGCATAGTCGAGTTGAGCTGTATCGATCCAAGGATAGAAAAAGGGATCTTTTCCGTAGGCCACAAGAATCGTTTTTGGGACGCGCCCTCCGTTTTCGGGATAGGAAGGAGTGTGATAAACGAAATAGCCTGGGTGACGTTCTTCGAGCTCAGTCTCCGAAAGGCCCCGTTCTGCTGGATCCAGCGGGTGATGGATGAAATATTCCGGGTGGTCATTGAGCCATACGCTGTCGAGTCCCATATGATTGGGGACGAAATCCAAAATGACGGAGAGTCCTGCGTCATGCGCCCGCGTGACGAGCTCTGTGAAGTCGCTTTCGGCCCCAAGTTCCATCGACATGGCATAGTCGCTAATTGCAAAGGGGGAACCGGCGAAATCGGTTCCATAACGTCGAGAGATATGGCGTACTTTGGCGCCGATTTCCCAAACGCCCATCAACCATAGACTATTGAATCCCGAGGATTTGATGGTTTTCAAATCAACGGTAGTCACTTGCCGAAATCCCCCCACGTGAAGTACCCCGTCATTATCCTTTCGGCTTTTCCACGTCCGTGTGTTCATTTCAAAGAGCGGCGTCATAGGTACGGTGGCGACCGCTTTGCGCTTTTTCAATAGAATCAACGCCCCTGCGCCCCAAAGGCACAAAAGACCCAGGGCTACCGAGTGCCGATGTACGAGGTCTACCCAACCACGATGATGAAAACGTTCGGGGGGGGAGGGCGGACTCGCGATTTGGACGGGCGGTGCCGGAGTTGGAGAAGCAAGCGACGTGAGCGGCAGCGAATCAGGCTTGTGTTCCGCAGAGGGCTGGGGAATTGTCGGGTCCGCCTCTTCGGGATTAACGGGGTCTACGCCTACGAACCGAAATCCAGCGACTGTAAATACCGGCTGAGCCGCGGCCCCTAGAATGGGAAATACAATGATTCGAATGGCCGCGATCTGGTCCACCTTGTCCTCTCCTTCGAGGCGAGAAAAACGCATAGCATCGTCCTTCCAATCATTCGTCACTGCGAAACGCGGGCTGCGCAGCACGCTCGCCATATCATCCTTCCGCGGAGCAAATTCAAACGCCATGTACTGACGTGGGCGGGTGCCTTCGGCGCCAAATCGGAAACCCCGAACAGAACGGAATGGGAGGGGGGAACGTAGCACGAGCGTGGCTACGCAGGCACGCGCGTCTTTGGGCGACATCATGAGATGCAAGCGGCCTTGCTTTGTCTCGGAGCCGTTCTGAACCGAACAGTCTCCAGAAAAAGTCACGGTATGGAAATCCTGATAGTACACAGGAGTTGCGTTCGCTAAAACCGTTGTTGTTAAGAAAAGACTCGCTGCTACCAGCGATAATCTAACGAGTCGCACGGCTGCGATGGTCTTTTCTTTTTTCATTCGGGACCTCCTTACCTTTTCGTTGGACGAATTGGACCAGGGCCTCTTCGACGATATAAGAAAGAGAGCGATTATCGGCTTGGGCAATGTCGTCGAGGTGCTGCCGGAGCCAGCGCTCCCGCTCTTTCGAAAGATAAATGTTGAGATGAGCCATATACGCTCCTGTTACAACCGAAACAAATCGATCCGATGCTATCCTATTAGAATATGTTCTAATCGTCAAGATCATATGGAAAATAGTTTTCTATACTGGTGCCCATGAAAGATTCGAGACGGTGGGCGAAGTTAGGTCTTGCGGCGGTCTATATGACGACCTTCGTTTTTTGCGCAGTGCGGCTTAGATCTGGATTGGAGCGAGCCCCTATTTACGCAGTCTCGGTGTATAAGCGCGTCGATTGGTGGGTTTTGAGTGCGCGCTGCACCCAGCATACGGGAACTTTCTTAACTGTGTGTGGAAAAAACGGGGAGCTCTACCCCATTGAGAATATTTCGCCGCTCGATGACCGCGGGCATACGTTGCTGGCCAATATCGTCGCTCTCATGAAGCCAACCCCGTTTGATAAAACAGCCGTCGTCCGGATCAATTTTTGGATTAACGCGTGCGGCATCCTTATACTGTCGTTATATCTTTGGTTTGCCGGCTTGCCCCTTGCTGCTATTATTACCGTCTACTGCGGTTCCCTATTCGAAATACCTGGCCCGATACCTCTCGCCGATGCGATGACCAGTTTTCCAGGGGAGTATTGTTTGAGCCTCGTTCCTGCGGTTTGGCTCATTCACGTCTCGAGACGCAATATCTCGCGCTTGGCTCTTGCGAGCGGAACTGTTTTTGGATTTGCAGCACTAGCCGCCTCCTTCATGCTTCGAGAAGCCTTGGGTTTTGTAGGAATCGGGACTTGTGCGGCCGCTATC
>JBBSDO010000083.1:0-11314 GCA_038241515.1 Elusimicrobiota bacterium
CCTAAAACACGCCAAGATACGGCATCCCGATTAAAGGGCGCCTGGTAGCTTTTGAGGCACGCAGGAACGAACCCCCTTAACTTCTGTAGCAATACGCCTTAAATCAGTCGCCAAACATTTGTCTGATCTCGGCCGATCCAGCCCATGGCTTCAAGGGCCCGCAACGGCCATTCGATATACATATTCCATTCGCCGCTCGAGTCTAACGCCAAATCCGTTTCATCCATAATGAGGTTTTCAACTTGCTCGACGCTGGTCTTTTGTTTGGGGTCAATATGGCTGGAATTTGTGGCGCCGTCGCGAATATCAGGAAGAACAGACCTAATCGCTTTCCAAGCTACATCTATATCGTTCTCGTCGATCCTGACGCTATTGCCAAACCGATCAGATACCTTTCGCCCATACACTTTCTCGACGATGGCTGCAGCGCATGAAGCGTCCGAATCGGATAATCCTCTCTTCTGGAGAATCCTCGCAACACAGTCCCTTGGGTCCGAGAAAAGATCCGACGATGCTTCCTTAGCGCCACAAGAGAGACACCACGTCCACTCGAGTCTGTCCACGTCATCAAAATCCTGCCGACCCGTGCGTAGATCATATTGATGGCAACGTCGGCATGCCCTCGGCTTATTTGAATCTGAGTTGGTGGCGGTTACGGTAGTATGGTCTATTACTTATCTCCTTCATATGTGGTTTTTATACGGCGCTTTCTTGTTAACTAAACGCTCTGTCGCCACGACATTTCGTGACAATTCTGGTTCTATCGCTTCTGGTACCGGCTGTTTCACGTCGGCGTGTGACGGAAGCTGTTTATCCAGCGACAAGGCGGCCTGACGAACATGTCCCGGCGAAAGGTGGGCGTATCGCTGCATTAAAGACTGCGTCTTAAGACGCAAGAGACTTTGAACGGCGTAAGGGTCTTTAGAACCCATTATCGCGTGGGAGGCCGCCGTGTGGCGCAAGTCATGAAAGTGGAAATTTTTATTGCTCTTAACTTTTTGAGCACGGGTCATTCCTTCCGTCCACGTTTCGTTCAATAACCCTGCTTTTGCCCTTGCGGCGTCCCATAGCTTGTCGTAATTTGAGAAATTTAGGACGTAGCTCTCCGGTAAGGGGAGAAGTCTCACGATGGGCTCCAGAGCGGCGAATAAAGTATCTGTTATGGGAACCGACCCTGGCTCGCCATTTTTACTTTTGGGGATGAAAATCGTACATCGGTCCAAATCAACATCCTTTTTCTGGATTCGCTTTAATTCTCCCAGTCTCATTGCAGTGTGAGAAGCGGCGATAATAATTGTTCTTAGCCGGGGATCAGATGCTGCAAGCAGCTTTTGATATTGCTCGGGGGTAAGATAACTGCGCCGCCAATAAGGTCTCTCATTTTCCAGCGGGACCAATTTGCCCGAGGCGGGGTTTTTCCCATGGAATAATCCGAGCTGTTCCAGCCAATTAAAGATGCGGCGAACATTTTTTTGTCTATGATTCACTGTCACAGGATGCATACCGATCGCACTTTGATTTGCGCGGTACTGCCGAATATCTTCTGGGGTAATTTCGTTGATGGATTTTGATCCAAAAAACTTGATCGCAGAGTTGGAATTATATTCGTAATGCTTTGAAGATGCTTTATGCTTCGCGAACTCGGATAGGAATTTTGCCGCGGCCTCTTTAAAGGATAAGTTGGGCCTTTGACGTGCGGGGAAATAAGTACCTTCTCCCAATTCGTTCAGCTTTCTGGATTCGAAGTCCTCAGCGGTTTTCCGGTTTCCTGTGACAACCCAAGCGTAATGCTTTTTGCGATACCAGAACGACACCTTGTATTAGCGTCTCTTGGAGTCTATTAGCTTAATTCCCATAAATTCTCCATGTTTCAGCTATGTATGGCTAAGTAAGACGATCGGATCATTGATCAGATCACCTACAGCGATCAAGGATTATTTTTAGCACCAATAGACCCCTTGCGAGTCCAGTTCTCCACATCGGTCCAATCAAAACGGAGGCGTCCCCCTACTTTCCTAAACGGGATCTGATTTGTGCTAGTCCAGCCGTATAACGTCGTCAATGCTATACCCAACAAGTGGGCCACTTCCGTCGGTTTTAATAATCGGTTTACAGTCATTTGGATCTCCTTGTGAGGTATTGAAAAAATCGCATTGGTCGCCTAGTTGATCCCATCCGGGCCTCGTCTCTCTCGAAAAGACATCGATCCGCGGGCCAGGGGACATTGACTCGACTAGCCGGTAAAACTCATCCGGCTTTCGACTATGCTCGCGTCGGTCGCCAAGAAACCAAGTTCTGCCGTTCTTGCGTAGCATCGGGAGTCGACCCTTTGTCCCAAAAAGGATTTGCTCGGTTGCGTTGCGGAAATAATGCCCCACGCCTAACCCATATTTCGCCCAGGTAAGCATTGTTTTGTATTGGAAGCCCCATGCCGCCATAACGGTGAGGCCGTCGCCGATTAAGCCGTTTGGAACCCACAAATATAAATGACAGGAGGCCTCAGCGATCTCGGGAATGGGGAATTGCTTGATTTGGTCAAGCGCAAGGAGGCTGTATGGTGGTTTGACAGATGCTGGTTGCCTTCGGAATTTCCACGGCGGATCACAAGCTATACACTGATATCGCGGGCTAAGATTAGACATAGTCCTCCTCAAGATCCTGGAAACCTTCCTGTGAACCTAGTGAACCTGGTGAACCTAATTCGGCCCTACGATCATCTTGGAAATCGAACTCTTCCCTTGTTGCACCGTCACTTTGGCTTGGAAAAGGTTCACTGACGTTCACAGGTTCACTCTTAACGGCGAGTCGCCATCGTTTTGCTCTTTGGCGCTCGCCGACTAAAACGATCCTGTATTCCCCGTAGAGTCGGTCCCGAGCCTGCATAAGCAGCTGACCTAGCCTTGTCCGCCGGCTTTTTTCTTGTCCCTTACCAAGGTCGATGGGTTCCTCGATCCCCTCATTTAGTGCGAACAGGTCGCCAGCACCCACTTCTTGCGATTGGAACCGATCCCACCATGTAGCAATAAGGTCCCGCCAAGAAGACGAATCATCTTCGGCGGTTTCATAAAATTCATCCAGATTTGAGAGAAAGCCTTCAATGTGGGCCGACTCCAAAATCCCTCCAATAACTCGTGACCAATGCTCAAACATTCCCAGCCTTCTAGCGGTGAACGGAGGTTTGTGCTGGGCAATCCAGTTTTGAATTAATATCAGCGAAGCCCAGATGATTTGGGAGCGGTTTTCCTCCATCCAGGCTCTTAGATCAGCGTGGCGAAACGTGTCCCGGAGCCAGGGCCGGTCAACTTTGGCATCCAAGCGTATACGGAGAGTGCGGCGCGTCATTTCGTTTGATAATGCAGGATTATTTCCCGTCGCGACCCACATAGACCGCACTGGGAGAGAAACCACTTTCGATTGGCCGAGCAGACGATCTTCCCAACAAGGGGACGTGATCGCCGCCGCCACAGCAGCGGAATCTAGCCGACGGCGCAAATTGTCTATAAGAATCATCGCTGGACGCGTCAAAAGTTTCGACGTAATCCTTTTACGCCATTCGTCTTCGTCACGGCCCTCCGTCATAGTCGCGGGAGGGCGGCCCGAGGCTGCGTAAGTCAATACGTCGATCAGTAAGCTTTTTCCAGTCCCTGCTGAAGGTGCTTCAATTAAATGCAACGGCGTAGGACCAACAATCAGATCGCGCGCGTACGGCAATAACATGCACGCAATTGCATGAGCCTTTTCGGCTGGACCGGTGAAGGGAAAGTCGCAAAGTAGTTCTTCTGAAATAATGTTGCGCGCGCGTTCAATGTCGACAAGATCGGGGTCGTGGGGAACAGCTGGAATATTAAGGCTACTGGCGGGAAAGAAATAACAACGACTGGCCTCATGATAACCTGGGGTCGTCTGCAGAGTACCATCCGGTGCAAACACGGGCGCTTCAACAATCCGCGATAAAATTGGCAACGGCATGCCGGATGCCGCTAACATGTCCTTTACAACGTGAAGTGGCGGAAGGGCTGGGGAAAAGACTTTGTTCTTATACCGTATCCATCTGGCTGCACGCGCTAGACAAAATCTAAGACGGTCACTGACCAAGTCGCGTAAAACTGGCGCTCCCTGATCGTCAGATTCAAGGCGCATGGCAATACCACCAGACCGAAATAACGTCGGCGGATTGTTGAATGATCTCAGGGCATCCCACGCCTTATCAGCAACACGGCTAAGCTCCATATCGTCAGCCCGTATTTCCGGTAGATCGCTGTTTTCATCTAAGCCAGTTTCTACCGGTATCTTTTGACTTTCTTCTTCTATAAACAAATGCGGTTTCGTCGTATCGTTTTGGGAGGAGAGATTATCCTGGGGCTGACTAGTCGAGCTAGTCGATACATGAGGCGTGGAATTGATCCACCGAAGGACTCTTTCCTCGGTGAAGCCTTCCGCCAAAGCATCCGCAGCGTCCCAACCTTCTGGGTATTCAGAGGTATCTAAAACCTTGATAGAGGAGCATGTCGACTGCAAAATCAGTTTAATTCCATTCATGGCCTTAACGCCTGTCTTGTCGGCGTCCGGCCAAAGAATTACCCGCCGTCCCGTAAGGGGCCTCCAATCTATTTTGTTAAACGCGCACGCGCCGCCTAACCAAGTAATGACAACGAACCCGGGACAAAGCTTCCTCGCCGCTTCTGCTGCTGCTTCGCCTTCGCAGCAAACGACCTTTGCGCCTGGATTAGCGGCCAAGAGCTCAAGCCCGAAAATTGGGCGTGGCACAGGGGGAGCCTTGCAGATCCATTTCCCAGCGACTCGTATCCAGGGAAGAAACGTTTTACCGTCTGGGGTTTTGTATCGTGCTACATACATCAGCAGATTCCCTGCCGGACTCTGGTATGGCCAAAATCTGACAGGAGGTCCAAAGACGGGATGGCGCATGGGAGGTATATCGTCATCTATAGACTCACCGCCTAAGTGTTTAAAAGCATCCCCTTGAGAGAAACCTCTTGCTGCGGCAAAAAGGCTTATTAGATCGCCGCCTCTTAAATCTTCCGCAAAATCCGCCCATTGCCCCGATTCGAGGTTTACGCTGCATGATTCGCCCTTCCCACCTTGGATAGAAGCGCATTTATATTCACGGCCAACAATTTTTCCACCAGGCAACCATTGGGGCACGAGCGACCGTGCTTGGCCTAGAAGCTCCTGAGCCAATCCTTCGAAGTTCATAGGCCCCTCCAGGTGATAAGCGTATTCATCGCGGCCCCTTAAGAGCGTATAAACGGTTTTTAAGTTGACGATGAGCTGATAGAAGGTCCCTGGCTGAAAGACTTAGCTCCCCAGACCAGTAGGCTCGTTCGAGCCTAGAAAATTCGTGAGGTTTGCATTTGAAAGAAAAAAGGATTACGCCATTCCCGCTATCCACGAGATCAAAGGGATGGCCCAAGGAGGCCAGTGCTGCGCTAAAACCGAGATCTTTAATTTCCATCGTTACAACAGGTCCAGCTTTTAATGATTTACGCATTGTCAGCCCTCATTTAATTTTCCATTGAATTCTGTTTCATCCTACACACGAGAACTTGGGCAGGAAATAACGAAAAAAGGGCAGCTATTTGTGTTACTTGAGTGGGTTTTTGAGGTCTTTAATTATTCGGTGAACGGCTTGGGAGAGCCAATCTGGTACCGCTTCATTGGGTGGGATCTTAAAGACGTTTCTAGCGGCATCAGCTTGGGATGCGCCATTGATGATCAATTTTATTATTCGTTCCTTCTTCCCTGACGTCATCACGCGTACTTTGGGTGGTGCTCCTTTCCCTTGACCACTTAGGACAATGTTCAAATCGTTATAAAGATTAACGAACTTCCAGAAAAAGGGTTGGCCCCTTTTCGTATTAAAAAAAGTAGGGTCATAACCTGGGGGAGAAGCGATAGCTCCAACGGCCCCTGGTCGGGGCACAACAATTCTGTTGATGAGCTCCTGATACAGCGATTCAAATGCATCTCTTGCAGAGACCCATTGACGTCGAAGCTTTTCGATTTCGCGCGCATTTTTGGCGTCCCGTGTCGATGCGAAGAACCTCCAGGCAATATCTCGATACCTCTGCAGATCAGTAAGGAATTTATTCATGTTCGACTCAATAACTTCCCAATATGGAGGCCCGTAGGTTCTACATCGAAGAACGCCGGGCCTAGGTCTTCTTAGGTAACGTTGGAGACTCTTCCCAGACAGAACCTGATCGCTATCAATAAAGATCCATGAAGAAGTACGTTTGCAACTAAATAGCCATTCGATTTGACGCTTACTCATTTTCATTTCCATCGAAACCCCGGACGTGTGGTTTATAGTTGATCGCAGTCGGCTATCCGACAACCAAAGATCTATTGCGACCTAGAACTTCGTTACACTTCGAAGTGAGGGTAGGGTACCCACTGACCCCGCTGCAAAACCCCCTACGCAGAAATCATATTTAACCTTTGCGATTCATCGTGAATTAGGTTTATTGCAGGGCCGGCAGGGTGTATTGCGACTTCTTTAACAGCGGCTCAGAAATAGCGCAGCGAGGAGGCCTATTAGTGACATTACTGTTTAACCCTGCTATTCATTTTGCTTGATTAAAATTTCACACGGCGTGTGTAGAGTTGGGGAAGCTTTACCAGTTTTCTGGATAGAACAACATTCGGCAGGGCACCGAGCTTCGTCAATAAATGTTTCGAGTTGTTCTTTTGTCGCCCAGCTTAGGTCCATTTGTGGACGGTTGCTCTCTCGTCATGATTTCTACCGCTTCCTTGGGCTTTCCAATGCCAACGCTAACGCAAGTTTGATGGCGTACCAGCGGTGCGCTTTGGCCCACCCTTTTTCGCGGCGAGACGCATTGCGAATAAGCAAGGCCATGCCACCCAGTTCCGCCAATTTCTAGGCTTCCAAGTTTAGGCAGGACGCTTTCGGTCTGCCAGGCCACCTGGGCAGCCAGGCCCGAATTTGCCGAATTCGCTTCACTCATACCACGTTAGACGATATAGCCAATCGCAGATTGGAATCCGGAATTGATCGCCCTCTATGCTGTTTAGGTCACAGTCTAGTCATGTGCGCAGTATCATCAAGGAATTTCTCTAACTTTTCAGTGCTTATGCCTGAAAAATCAAATGTCCGGTTTGGAGGTGGACTGGAGATTTCAACAGCCTCCCGCGGCTTACCATATCCATAGGCCAGCAATACTTTGGTTGCCTCGAGGGCAACCCTTTGGTTCTTACTAGCAGCCATCTTTTGTAATTTTCCCCAACCATTCTCATCAGCCCACGTGCGGCAGTGCTGAACAAAGCCCGTACCCTCGGGACGCCCTTTGCCAAATTTATTGCCTGGTTGGAATTTCACGTTAAATTCCCGTTAATTAACGGCACGGGCTACGACCTCTTAAGGCAGCTGCAGGAATCTCTAGGACCGGCGGTAATTTGCTTGATTTCGTGAACGCGCAACAATCAGCCGGACAGGTAGCCATCCCTGCGAGCTTTTCAAGCGTCGGGATATCAAGCGCTGACAGGTCGGTCTCGGGCGGCTGAACCTCGGTTGTAACTTCGAGAGCCTCCCGCGGCTTTCCTAGGCCATACGCCAAAGCCAGCTTGATTGCATCCCAACGCGCGGCCTTTGACCAACCTTTTTCCTTTCCGTCAGCGAAGCGTAGGAGCATTCGCATCCCGCCTGTCTCAGCCCATTGGCTGGCCTCAGGGGTGAGGTAGGACCCTTTTGGCCTTCCAGGACTACCTGCATTGCCCGGCTGGAATCTCACGTTTTATTCTCGTTTATAAACGACATGAGTTGATCGTAGATCGGAAATGGACATTGATCAAGTAAGAAGAGCGAGAACGATTTTTTTAGACTTCAGAAACTCTGAGATGCGATTAGCGTGGAAAGAAATGGCGTGAGCCCATCATCACTTCGTGATCGGAATACTGATCGGCACCAGAACGTGCGTCAGCTAAAGGCAACTTATTATGGGCAAATAACGAAAGTAAGGAGGAATAACTGCGACGAGGAATGGCTAGAAATGAATAAGGAGTGGAACCTTGCCCGACGAGCTACCAGGCTGCTCCACCCCGCGATCAATTCACCTCCGTCTGAGGCGATGGATTGGTCGCGATTTAGAGCTGATTCGCTATTTCGCCTTGTTGCTCCATTGCACCCTCTGGAACCAGATTTGCCGCTTGTTTCTCCATCTTTTGCTGTACCGCTGCTGTACGATTCTCAATCGGCTGAGTTGTCTTGCTCGGGGAATAATCAAAGCTTTTCCACTTTTCAAAGACGCGCTGTTCGTTCACATGCGCGTAATGCACAATCGTCCTGTACGAGTTCCCGCTTATCTTACAAACTTCCGGAACGGAATATCCACCTTCAAGAAGCGCAGAGATCCCTGTATGCTTCGTCTCATGAAAACGCACGCCATGCAGTTTCTCCCGTTTTACCTTTTTGTAAACCGCCTCTCGAAAAGCCGCGAGGGTAGGCCAATAATCGAATACCGGACCGGCCGTATTTGGCGTCCCCATCGTCTCCAAAGCCTTTGGGTGAAGTTTGATCCATCGCCCTTCTTGGCCCTTGATGCCAGGGACCCATAACTGCTCCGGCGCTTTGAAGTGCGACCAATCGGCATTGAACACCTGACTGATGCGCAGAAGCGAATAGAGACCGAACCTCAACGCGCGGTTCAATTGGACGTCTACCGGGTAGCGCGGATTGATCGAAAGAAACCGCGCTCTTTCCTCTTCAGTCAGATATCGACCGACGAACTCGGATTTGGGAATTTTGAAGTCCTCGAACGGATACGTCGCAAGCCATTTCTTCTTGCGGCAAAAGCGGCAGAACGTTCGCAGAATCCGAAGCGACAGGCTCTGGCCACCGGGATTGGAGCCAATCGCTTTTAAGTGACCTAACCAATCGTTCACAAGATCTTCGGTGAGCTGATCTACCGTTTGAAGTTTGAAATGAGCAATCACCATCTTGAGATGGTGATTGCTCTTTTCAAACTTCGAGCCAAGCGACCGGCTCTCCGGTCAGAAAGAGCAGCCGCCGAAGATCTGGAACGAACCTGAATAATCTTGCTTGCCGTAGAAATCTGCGCGGCAAGCTCGCCACCGTCGTCGAGCAGATCGAGCATGGCCATCACGGTCTTCGGCTACGGAGCGCAAATGTGCAGTTCCTGCGCATGTAAAGGCAAGGGACATGCCGAACGAAAAGATACAAAAGGTCGCCGAAGACGCTCTCAACCGGCTCTCGGCGGAGCTGGAAGCGGGCCGCAGCGAGGCTTTAAGAAATTATCTCTCGGCCATGGGAAAATTCCACCGCTACAGTTGGGGTAATGTCCTCTTAATCGCCTCCCAGCGCCCCGAAGCCACCCACGTAGCCGGGTTCCACACGTGGCATGACCTTGAACGTTGGGTCAAAAAGGGCGAGAAAGGCATTATGATCTTGGCGCCAATGTTGGTCCGGCAGAAAGACAAAGAGCCATCTCCCACGCCGGCCACCGATACGAAACGGGATGAAGCAATTCGTCTTGCGGGCTTCCGGACCGCGTACGTCTTTGATGTCGCCCAGACCGAGGGCCGGCCATTACCAGAATTTGCCAAGACAAGCGGCAATCCCGCAGAGTATGGCGAGAAAGTCAAAGCACTTGTAGCCAAACAGGGCATCTCAGTCGAATACGACCCGGGGATTGCCCCGGCTCAAGGCATGTCGAGCGGCGGGCGCATCCGGCTTGTGCCGGGACTCTCCTCAGCAGAGGAGTTCTCAGTGCTCGTTCACGAGCTCGCCCACGAAATGCTTCACCACCGCAAAGATGTCGCCATGCCGCCGAAACTTGTTCGCGAGACCCAAGCCGAAGCCGTTGCCTTTGTGGTCTGCCGTGCCGTGGGCCTCGAAACCAATACGGCGGCCGCGGACTATATCTCCCTGTACAACGGCGACAAGAAAACCCTCGCAGAGTCGCTATCGGTCGTCCAGGAGACATCGGCCAAAATCTTGGACGAGTTGCTGCCAGAACAACGTATCCCATTCGGACAGAGAATGCCAGATGGCGTAACCGCCGAGATTACTAAGGGAACAGAAACACAAGCTTCGCCCTCGGCCATGTTGGCTGACCACACACCGGAAATGCCAGACACAGGCACCTGGGACCGCTGATCGCGTTACCAAACAGTGCTGGGCAAACGCTGAAAATCACATACGTTTTCTCGCTCGCCAAAAATTCAGGTCTCTTGAAAATCCTCGCCGAGAAGGCTTCTTGGAGTGATGCGTTGTCCACCGTCATCAACGTACGGCATGTCACTATGAGCAAACCCAAACTGATTGTAAAGGCCTCCTAGCAGTTCATACGTTACGGCACCAGCGTCAATGTGCTCGACCGGCGCTTCGTACGAACTAATCAAAGTAGATTCGGGTGCAGTCCCCCTTTGTGCAAAGAAATCAGGACGCCGTCGGTTATCGCGACCCGTCGAGAGAACGCACGGGTGTCCGTTGACAGTCATATCTTCTATGCCGAGCCGAAAACGCAGCGCATTCGGCGCTCGCTCTGCATATCTGAATATCGCCACCGCCAATCGGACGAATTCAAGACACACCTCCGCTAATACAAAGTTTCGGACGGGTAAGCCTCGTTCCGGGTCATGCTCCATCGCCCAGCCAAGCAGGCCGTAGTCCCCCGGCCCAATCGCCAAAAGTAGGCCGTCTTTCCAAAGCCCCAGGAGTTCATGCCCTGGATGTATAACACGCCGTAATTCTCCCTTCACGATTTCTGAACTCCGCGAAATACGTATGCCGAAGCCGTCCGGACGTAACACAGGTGGATGTTCAATGAGTTGCACAAGAGGCACAGAGCGGGATTTGAATAGCTCCTGGAACGCAGTGCTGTTTGTCGAACTCGCAGCCAACGTAAGATTCGGTTTCCCATCACGCTCAAGTGCGATCTTTGCCTTTAGAATGCGCCTGACGACGATCTCTTCAGTGAGACCCTCCCTTTCCACAGTGGCATCCCCGGATCTTGATTCGAGCGCGGCGGTCAGAGCGCCCAAGGCCGCTTCCAATGCCGTTAGCCGCTGACTCACCTCGTCGTTGTGCATCCCTGATTTGAAATGCGCTCTCAAACGTTCGGCGGATGCAGGCACATTACGATCATCGATACGTTCGTAGTATCCGAATACGGTACCGCTCACCTTACCATCTGGAGCAACCGTACGCGTCACAATGAAGGGCTTATGCTCAGCCGCTTCTGGAGGCACGATGAGGGTCAAAATTCCCCTTTCGGGATCGCCGCTGGTCGAAAACCACTCGACCCGTAGACCGGGA
>JBBSDO010000084.1:0-11227 GCA_038241515.1 Elusimicrobiota bacterium
AACGGGCCGAATTCCTTTTCGTACCCCTTCTTTTAGTGGAGGAACACGGAGTTCAGTTTGCGTCCGTTCTAGGATCTTTTTTTGTCGATCCGTTTAGCTTCGACAATAAGAACCCGGAAGTGCGGTGAGACTTTCATCAACGGCAGGCAGCGGACCCTCGTCCCCCGTGGTTCCAGGAATAAAGGGTTGGAGAGTGTTTCCGAAAGCGGAGTAAAGGTCGAGTGGCTGATCAGAACAGTTTCCCACTTTAGAGCCGGAAGGCAGCTTACGCGAGCTGGACGGACTCGTCGCACTCGTATCGAGCTGCAAAGATCCCACTTGTAAAGCGGCGGTTTGTAGCGGGTCGATGAAATAATTGCCTGATAACAAGGGAAGCGTTTCAAACGTTTTTTGCATCATTCGAAAGTCGACGGAGTGGTTCCAGGACCGGAACGGAATGTCGTACTGCCAATAGGACACTTGCGCGGGATCTACCGTCGTTGAAAAATCCGGATAGAGAATTCCCGTTTTTGCGTCAGAGGCAAGGGCAGCGGTGGTCCGCCAAGAGTCAGGCCATTCGGTACCATAGGCGTGTAACGATTGAGTATAGATTTTGATCGGATCCGTGTTCAGGTCGGTCGTTGTAAGCACTCCCCAGCCCGGTAAAAGGGGGCCGGATGTATAAACTGTCGACGCTAAATAGGGGAACTGAAGCGTATCCCCGAGGGGGACCGTTGGACCAGGCTGAAGCGTCGGTTCATACCCCCAGGCCAAAGACGTGAAACCGGTGAGGCCCAACATTAGCATTCGGCGGCTTTTCCGGATAAATAATAGGTCCATGGTAATCACTCTCCTTGGGCTCATTGGTTAAATTGACCTCGCAGAATTCGGTATTCTTCCGTAGCAAGAAAAAAAGGAAGCAACATTGTCGATGGTGGGGCCTGATAGACATAGGCGCGCTGAGGCCAAGCGCCACCAAAGTTAGCTCCTTGGTCGGCCTGAAATCCTCCGGTGAAATTCAGTTGTGCGCGAGCCCCGGAGCCCATTTGTGCATTCAGGTAACCACCCGTGATGTAGGTTCCTTGGAGGTTCATGGTGGAGGGAGAATTTTTGGATAACACAATGTCTCCTTCGCTGATCACGGCGAGCCAGTCCTTAGGACTATTGGACATCCTCACGTTTCCGATAACAGTCACTTTCCCGGCCACATAGATAACCATCTTGCCGGTCACCGTTAAATCCGACCCCGCCCCAGAGCCGTCGTCACCAAGAACCAGATTGCCTGGACAGAAATAGACGCCGTAGGAATTGGCCGGGGCAATTAAACGTGTGGAAAGCGTCGTGCCGTCTGGCAGTATGTCCGAACCCGCCCAGGCCTGGTAGAGAGGGCGCAGAGTACTGCTATTGGCAGACACTAGGTTCGGCTCTGACTGGAGCCGGACTGGAGGTTGCTTGAACGTTACGAAAGACTCGGCGTTCTCCGGCAAAAGTGTGCTGTAGTAATAGGCTTGCTTGATTTGGGTGGGGGGGAGAGCCGAATCACCAGAGGCAAAGCTGAGGTTGCGGGCATAAACAGTTGCGTTGCTGAGGTCCGTCCCGTAGGCGATTTGGAGCTGGGTGGGTACCACGGCAAAAAAATCGCCGATGCTGCGGGTCCGGATCTTTGCTTCGATCACGGCCATTTGGGCAAACTGGCCGGTTTTCGGATCTGTAAAGGTGCCTGTCGGCAAATAGTAATAGCCTGTGGAAAAAAGATCAACAAGGGTTGTTTCATCAACGTCTCGCGTCATCGTCACCTCTGAACGTCCGTTGGTCAAGTCCTGAGCGGCCGTCTTAGACGCTCCTGCTTGCAACTGCGTTGACCACTGTGGTTGGCGAAGAAGTTCCATGGCTTGCGATACTCCTGATTCGGCATAGGCAAGAGCCTTGCCCGTATCCATACGTCGCACCGTGCCGACCAACGTTTGTGCGGTGAGTCGCTGGTACACGATGACCCCTGAAACGACCAGCAAACAAAGGATCAAGCAGGCGACAAGTGCGGCTCCGCGATCTGACTTTAAGTGCTTTGTTACCGAATTCATAACCTTCAATCGCTAGTTGCGAATGGCGACGCGCCGAAGCCCAAGAACTTTTTTCCCGTTCGGTGCGATCTGTTGCACCCGGATGAGCAGGATATCGTCTCGAGTCGGATCCTTTTGAAAGAGTGGGACAGACGGGTCCGGGGGTAGGACTTGACTCAAGATCACGGTTCTCACGGCCGTGGCGATCTGCGGTGCCTGGAGGTTCATGTACCGGACAAGGGACCCCAGGGACGACCCGCCGGCGTTTTCAAAGACGTAGTAATAATAGGTGTAGGGTTGGTTCCCAGCCATATTAGCGTGCCGGAACCAATCCATCGTGCCTCCTTGGGACTGATTTATCGATGTGAAAGGAAACCTTGTAGAATCGGCTTCTTTGATCTCCCTGACCAGACTGTCCAGTGCTTGGACAGGGGCTTGCTGAAAGATCATTTGGTCCACCAGTCCCTTGACCTTCGTGGGCACGATCGCAAGGTTTGCGACTATGCCACTCAGTCCGGCCACCATGGAGGCCCATAGCATCAGTTCAACCACGGAGAAGCCCGATTCTCCCCGGAGGGCGTCAAAAGGTTTCATCAAATGCTCCCCGGGATCGGCGTGAGCATAATGTCTTGATTGCGTCCCTTGGTGGGATCGGGAGACGAATTGGGGATTCCGATAGCGTTGCTCCTCGCACCGGAATACGAATAGCCGTTTTGCAAAGTTTGATTAGGAGGCACGTAGATCGCCACCCAGCCAGGATAGATTGTTCCGTTAGTGTCCTTCTTACGCCCTACGATGCTGGCGTCGATGGTGTAAGATCCGGCGGAATCTGTCACAGTACAGTTTTGCAATGGTTTAGAGGGTACAGGCGGTGCCGCGTTCAGAGGCCAATCGAAGGCGGTCTGCCACTGTGCATCGCAAACTTTAACGCCGCCTAGCGGCGCTCCGGAAGGATCGGTAACAATTCCGTTGACGTAATAACTTACGAGATCCACGGGAATCACAATCCCGGTGACCGGAACCGCGTTCCGATACGTAATGGAAATACCTCCGCCGTTAAACTGGTTACTGTGCAATAGCGCATATCCTGGTGCCGAAACGCTTATAGAGGCCTGTGACAGGGTTCTATCTATCGTCACGGTGTTTGGGTTCCATCTGTTAGTGTCGGTATTTGGAACCAACACATCCTTTGCTGATGGACCGGCTAAGAAATCGTTACCGGGGATGAAGTCCACCACCACGTTATAGTCATAGGGATTCTGGAGATTCGCCATAACGAAATTCCCGTTGGAATCCGAGTAATATGGGTTCGAGGTAAGTCCGCTATAGAGGCCGATATTGGGCACCGCATCACCAGTCAAGGCATCAACAACCTTTCCTTGGAACGTGCCGGTGAATTGAAGGGCGCCATTGTACAGCCATATTTCGGTATGTTTCGGATCGGGCAAGAGGGGGCTATAGAGGGGAAGATAAGGGAACCGCAAACATCCACTTGATGGCGGGGGCTGCATCGACCATCCGATGCGGCCCTTTTGATGGGTAAGAGCGATTTGCCAATTTGAGTCGACTGGGTTGTTCGTCCCCGGTCCTATCGGATTCCCGTCTAAGTCCTTTACACAGAACTCGAAGTCTACCGTTGGTGCCATCGTGATCATGACTTGATTTTCTAGGGCTGTAGAGCCGATCATTCCAAGATTCTCGAAGTGCCACATCTTGGTGGGCGAAACGGCTCCAGTTGCTCCTGAAAAACTCATCGTAGTGCCGTCGATGTCAATGACATTAAAAAGACCTATTGGACCACCGCTCGATGTATCGAAATCGAACGGAATAGAGTGGCGGAATAGGGTAGCCGGTAGGCGGGTATTAACGTGGGCGCCAATAGCAGCCTTTCCGTCATCCTTGAAAGTTTTTACCTGTAACCATCCCATGCGTTTAATAGAGACGTCCTGTGGTAGAACGGTGGGGTGGGTGGCGTCGGCCGGCGCTGCCAAGGTGATGTTGTTATAGGGTTTATGGTTGCTATAGCCCCAACGGAAACGCGGATCTCCGTATGGAACTGAGGGGTGAGAGCCGGGATCCCCGGCGGCCCATAGGGTCACCGGACCTGGTGCCACATTATGAAATACGTAGCTTCCCGCTACGCCCGTGATGGGGTCGGTCCGCGTGTACACGTTCCAGCGGGCATTTTTTTGGATACCAAAACCGGTACTCGCATAACCATCGAGCACAACCATCATGCGGTTTTGGGTGGTCGAGCTTTCGTTGGTGAGGGTCCCTTTCACAGTGCCCAAGGGTAAAAACTCTGTGAAAACAATTTGATTTGTCCCTGTTTGAGTGATATCGAGGTTTTTCACTTCTGTACTGACGGGAAGTCCCCCCGAAAGGACATAGTAACCTGGGGAGAAAGCGGCGCCTGAAGCGTAGAACGGTGAACCTGGCTTCCGGACTTTGACCGTTTGTCCGCTGCCGGGAACGACATTACGGAGACGGGCGTGTCCGTCGGCGGTCGTATAACCGATCACCTCTGAGGTTCCTTGGGAATTATGAAAGCCGGGCACAGCGGAGTTTCCCGCGCGAACTTCAAAACCACCCAAACCGCTGCAGGTCTGGATTGTGGCGTCGTCGTCCGCCTGTCTGCAGGGTATTTTGACCCAGACGTCGACGGTTGCGCCCGCGTTCTGTCGGTGGTGAAACATGTAATTTCGGCTAAATGTTTTCGAGGCTTGTGAGCTGCCTAGTCCGCCTTGAGTCCAGGTGATCGTGGCATCTACGCGACAATTTAGGGAGCTCGCAGCACAATTGGCTTGGGTAGTAATAAGGTAACTATCAAATCCGAGGTTATCGGCGGTGCCGAAAAATTGCATCGGCGAGACCTTTTGTTTATCGTGAACGGAAAGAGTGGCCTCCGAGGCGTAGGAACTGTATTGTTCCAGCACCATGTCCGCGAGTACCTTAGCGCGATTGGTGTTATTGATCATCACCGTATTTTGGGTTTGGGTCAGCATAAAGCGGCCCACCATAATCCCCATGGCCGAAAGCATTGCTGCGGCCATGACTCCTTCGACGATGCTGAACCCGCTCGAGCTAAGGATCTGTTTAGGTATCTTCATGATGGCTCAAGTATGTGCATGGCGGCCGGTCTTGCAAGGGGATTCTTCCCGCGCAACAAGAATTCATCGCCCCTGCAAAAGCGAGCCGATTTGTAAGCGCGTTTTTGAGGGGTCCACTTTAAAGATTTATCGGTCTAGGCGCCAACGTTTAGTGATTTGCGGTGAGATTTTAGAATCGAAGCGCCGAGGCACTCTAGGTGGTTTCCGGGCGAAGACCATTCTTGATCGTAAGAGAAGGGTTTTGATAGAATTCCCGTCAGTTGCCCCAGTCACCTCTAAGGACCTGATCCAAACAGCAACCTTAAGCGAATAAAGGACCGCGATGATGAATTCATCGCCGCAGGTCCTGTCAAAGGGGCCTAACGAACGGGAGATTTGAATGGCTATGAGATACGTTTATTTTTTTGGCGCGGGTAAAGCCGACGGTAAAGGAACGATGAAGGATTTGCTCGGAGGAAAGGGCGCGGGCTTAGCCGAAATGACGAACGCCGGGGTTCCGGTCCCTCCAGGGTTCACGATCACGACAGACGTCTGCCGCTACTACTATGCCAATAAACAGAAGCTCCCTAAAGAACTAGCCCTTCAACAAAAAACCGCTCTCGATAAATTGCAGAAGACGATTAAGAAAAGCTTCGGCGACCCGTCTAATCCCCTTTTAGTCTCCGTGCGCTCGGGTGCAAAATTTTCGATGCCGGGCATGATGGACACGATTTTAAACCTCGGGATTAATGACACCGTGGTCGAAGGCCTGACGAAGTTAACCAACAACCCACGATTTGCCTGGGACGCTTATAGGCGCTTCATCGCCATGTATGGAAATGTCGTCAGCGGTATCGAGAAGAACGAATTCGAACACATCCTCGAGGCGCAAAAGCATAAGCGCAATGCGAAGCTCGATACGGATTTGAACGTCAACGATCTCAAGGAGATTGTGGGGGGTTTTAAGAAGGTCTACGCTAGCGAGGCTGGACAGGAGTTTCCTCAGGATCCTTTGAAGCAGCTGGAAGGAGCGCGCAACGCCGTCTTTGAGTCCTGGATGAATCCCCGTGCGATCTACTATAGGAAACAGAACAAGATTTCTGACGATCTTGGAACGGCGGTTAACGTTCAGTCGATGGTGTTCGGAAACATGGGCGATGATTCAGGCACAGGAGTTGGCTTCACCCGTAACCCCTCCACAGGCGAACGCATGTTCTACGGGGAGTATTTAACGAACGCGCAGGGGGAAGACGTCGTCGCTGGGATTCGAACCCCCAAACCCATTGTCGAGCTGCAGAATGATATGCCGGCTGTCTACAAGCAGCTGCGCGACATCACCTCCAAACTGGAAAAACATTACCGAGATATTCAGGATTTCGAGTTTACGATCGAAAAGGGCTCGCTTTTTATGCTCCAAACCCGTTCCGGAAAGCGGACTGCGGCCGCGGCCGTTCGAATCGCTGTGGAGATGGTGAAAGAAAAGCTGATCTCCCAGGAAGAAGCCCTCATGCGGGTTGAACCCGGGCAATTGGATCAGCTTCTGCATAAAGTCATTGACCCTAAGGCGCAGCTGCAAGTGATTGCCAAGGGGCTTCCCGCGTCGCCAGGCGCTGCTACAGGACAGGCGGTGTTTGACGCGGACGTTGCGGCGGAGCGCGGAGGCAAAGGCGAACCGGTCATCCTAATTCGTCAAGAAACGAATCCTGATGACATTCACGGTATGGATGCGGCGCAGGGGATTCTCACGGCTCGAGGAGGGATGACCTCTCACGCGGCCGTTGTCGCGCGAGGAATGGGGAAATCGTGCGTCGCCGGCTGCGAAGAGATCCGGGTGTCGGAATCTGCGAAGGAGTTCCGGATCAATGGCACAACCGTCAAAGAGAATGATTGGCTCACGCTAGATGGCTCTACGGGACGTGTCATTCTGGGGAAGGCTCCGCTGATCGAACCCGCCATCTCTGGCGAATTCGGTATATTTATGGGCTGGGCGGACAAAATGCGTAAGCTTAAAGTCCGCGCAAATGCGGATATTCCGCGCGATGCTAAGGTGGCCCGCGAGTTTGGGGCAGAAGGCATTGGATTGTGCCGAACGGAGCATATGTTCTTTGCGGAGGATCGCCTTCCTTATATGCAGGAGATGATCGTGGCCCAGGATGTGGAGGCCCGCAAGCGCGCTCTAGCCAAGCTCCTTCCGTTTCAGAAAGAAGATTTCAAGGGCTTGTTTCGTGAGATGCAGGGATTCGGCGTGACCATTCGCACGATTGATCCGCCGCTGCATGAATTCCTGCCGAAAACACGGGAGGATGCGGAGGTGCTCTCGAAAAAAATCGGGGTTTCTACCGAGAAAATCATGCAAGCCGCGGAAGAATTACACGAATTCAACCCGATGCTCGGTCACCGCGGTTGCCGTTTGGGGATTACCTATCCGGAGATCACGGAGATGCAGGTCAAGGCGATCATTAGTGCGGTCTGCGAGTTGGCCAAAGAGAAAATTAAAGTGCTTCCCGAAATCATGATACCCCTGGTCGGGAATATCAACGAACTGCGCGATCAAAAGGCCATCGCCGTTCGCGTCGCCGAAGAGACGATGAAAGAATACGGCGTCAAGGTCCAGTATCAGATAGGGACCATGATCGAGGTGCCGCGCGCCGCGCTCACGGCAGACGAGATTGCGACCGAGGCCCAATTCTTCAGCTTTGGTACAAACGACCTCACCCAGATGACCCTCGGTTTTTCTCGTGATGACGCGGGGAAATTCATCAAAGCCTATCTAGAGAAAAAGATCTTCACAGATGACCCCTTCCAAACCCTCGACCAGACGGGTGTCGGACAACTGATGCAGCTCGCCGTCCTCAAGGGCCGCAAGGTTCAAAAGGACTTAAAATGCGGGATTTGCGGCGAACACGGCGGGGACCCCGCCAGCGTTAAATTCTGCCATCGAATTGGCCTGAACTACGTCAGCTGCTCGCCGTATCGGGTTCCCATCGCTCGGTTAGCCGCGGCTCAAGCCGTCATCGAGGGGAAGTCGAAAGCCGGCCGCGGATATAGCCAGAAGTAGGTCTTCGCCGCCCCCCGGGTTCCGGGTTAACCAGAAGTTTACATTCGCGTAACCTGGGTGTCATGCTCGAGAGCTATCTTCTTGGGGATGAGCAAAAGCCCCTTACTGTTCTCCCTCTCAATCAGTCTCGCCTTGTGGGGTGTTATGGTCTCTCCGCTGGGCGCGGACACTATTCTTTCAGGATGTGCCGATATACAAAAGAGCGGCGCCTATACTTTAGACCGTGACATTACGGGCACCCTGGGATCGGCTTGCCTGCGAATCCACGATGTGACGGATGTGCAGCTAGACTGCCATGGCCATTCGATTACCACTGACGCCAGCGCTCTAGCGGCGCTTGTCGTCGAGACCGTTAAGAATTTCACGATAAAAGCCTGTTCCCTACCGCAACTCTCGGGTTATTCGCTTTTTGTTGGCAATAGTGCCAATGGAACTATTGCGAAAAATTTGATTAAGGATATGGTTGTCAACGAAACGCTAGCGGAGGACGCTTCCTCTGTTCGCATAACCGACAATAAATTCTCCGTTCTCAACAATGCGGATTCGACGACCGATCCTTTTTCCGAAGGAGATACGGGAGTTATCCCGCTTGAGCCCGGCATTAACTGGATTCAGGCGGCGGCTCTTGCCGTCCCAAAAGTTGCGAGCGAAACGACTCCCCCCAATGGAACTATCGTGTCCGCGGCGTCCCCGCGCGTGTTTCCTAACCCTTGGCGAGTGGACAGGGATAAGAATCAAGAGGTTACTTTTGACCAGCTTCCCGCCAACAGCACGATCAAGATCTTCACGGTATCCGCGCATTGGGTAAAATCGCTTTCCGTGACAGGAACTTCTGCCCAATGGGATCTGCGCAACTCCGCCGGCGAAGACGTTGCCTCCGGGTTCTATTTGTATCTCATTACAAATGACCAGGGGCAGAAAATCGTCGGGAAACTCGCCGTCATCCGCTGAGCGACTTCTGCTTCTAACGGCCTCACCCCCCTCTTTCTTCTACTCTTCTGTTTCGATTTCGGGAAGATTCTGTGTGAGATGGTCGACGGGACAGGGTTCTTTGGGGTCGCTGCCTTGTTTAAAGGCAACCAGGGACTGTTTAGGGCAGGAGGGGAGGGCAAGATATCCTGTTTGTTTATCGATTTTGGCAAATATGATTCCTTCGGGTTTCTTAAAATTCTGGACAGAAGTTCCGGCCAACGCCTTTTTCATGAAGGCTGTCCACCAAGGAACGACTTTAGAAGACGCCGTAAAATGCTTCCCAAGAGACGTAAAGTCGTCATAGCCCATCCAAGCCCCCGCCACTAGTTCAGGAGTGAAACCCACAAACCATAAATCTTTCAAATCCTGGTTAGTTCCTGTTTTTCCACCCACCGGTCGGTCCAAGTCCTGCGCTCGGCCCCCTGTTCCGCTTGTCACGACGGCTTTCAAGAGATCTACCATGAGGTACGCTGTTTGGGCGGTGAGTTCAACCGTTGAGCTGGGGGAATGTTCTTCCAACACTTTTCCGTTCTTGTCTTCAATGCGGAGAATAGCGAATGGCTCCGGCCTGATGCCTCCATTGGCAAAGGTGGCATAGGATCCGGTGAGCTCTAGGAGATTCAATTGCTCGGTCCCTAAAGCGATGGAAAGAACCGGGTGCAGGGCGCTTTTAATGCCGCAGCGACGCGCGTACTCAACGATCGCCGATGCTTTAAAATGATCGGTTAATCGAATGGAAACCAAATTCCGTGACATGGCTAGGCCGGTGCGTAACGTAATGGGCCCAAAATATTTGTAATCCCAATTCTGGGGGACCCAGACCTGGTCGGAAGGGAAAGGCGCTGTAGCTTCGGCAATCGCGTAAGAATCGGTAGCGCTTTGCAAAAGCTTCCAATCCCGGCCATCGTTGAAAAAAGCCACCCGGTCGTCGTCCACAATTTGGGCTTGTGTCATAGAATCATCCATCGCCGCGGTCCAAACAAAAGGTTTAAACGCGGACCCGGGCTGGCGTTGGGCCTGGGTGGCTCGATTAAATTGGGATTCCCGAAAATTGCGCCCTCCGATCATCGCGCGGATCCCGCCGGTGTGCGAGTCGATCGCCACGAGCGACCCTTGAACCTTCGCTGTCGACGTGGAGAGAACGATTGTGTTCTTTCTGCGTTTTTTCAACTCAGCGATCTGGAGAGCACGCTCTTTGGCCTTCTCTTTGTCAAAGTCTTCTAAGTATTTCGCCATTACTTCTTCGCCGGCGCGCTGTATTTTCAGGTCCAAGGTAGTGTAAATAGAGAAGCCGCCTTGATAGAGGGCGCTTTCCCCGTACTTGGGTTCGAGCGTTTGACGGATATATTCGACAAAATAAGCACCTGCCTGGCCCCCGGCCGCGACCTTCGGAGGCTCGATGGGAAAGCTGTTCGCCTCGCTTTCCTCTTTGGCTGAGATGTAGCCAGATCGACGCATGCGCGAGAGGACCCAAGCGCGGCGACGTTTAGCGTTTTTGGGATTCAAGACGGGTGAATAGGTTTTAGGGGACCGCGGGAGCCCTGCGAGAATCGCACATTCGGCTAAAGTCAAATCATTGACGTTTTTTCCAAAAAAGGTTTTTGCCGCCGCCGCTACCCCGTAAGCCCCATGGCCGAAGTAAATCTGATTCAAGTACATCTGCAGGATTTCTTCTTTGGTATAGGTATGTTCGAGCTGGAGCGCGAGAAGAAGCTCTCGTATTTTTCGGGTGAGTGTTTTTTGTTGGGAAAAGAAAAGAACCTTGGAGAGCTGTTGGGTGATTGTGGAACCGCCTTCGACAACCCGCCCGTGTCGCAAATTGGCCAAAAAGGCGCGGGCCACCCCTTTTAAATTGATCCCCCAATGCTGAAAAAAATACTGGTCCTCCGTTGCCAGGAATGCTCTCTGCATATGTTTTGGGATTTCCGTCAGGGGGATGATGGTGCGGCGCTCCGTAAAGAGCTCAGTGATCGTTTCGCCGTGGATGTCTAGGATTTTCGTGACGACGGGTGGCGTGTAGTTCTGAAGGGAATCAATATTGGGCAAATCTAGAAGGAGCTGATGGAGCA
>JBBSDO010000085.1:0-11078 GCA_038241515.1 Elusimicrobiota bacterium
TCCGATTAAGATTATTCCAGTGCCTGTGGTTCCGGGGGTAGGTGGGCCTTCGACTCCAACATACGATCCGGCTTTCCTTCAGGCTGTACAGTCGTTCTATAACGCCTGGTCCAATTCTTCCAACAGAGAGGAAATAAATAGCCGCATTCTTTCTAATTGGGGAATTGATTTGCATCGCGGGCCTAATGACTCAGCAAATCTCGAAGCATTCGGCAACAGCAACGGGCCTAACTACAATCCTCTATATCAGCTAACATCGAATGGCAGGGGTGTTCAGCTAGAAACGCCACAGCAAATCCAAGATCAAATTAATTTCTTTAGTCGGGTTATTGATTTCACCAACGAATTGCGTAATGGGGGCGACGTTACGAACGCGAGTGCTGTCATCGAACAGATTTTGTCGCTCTGGGGAATCACTCTGGCTGGTGGACTCTCGGGACCAGTCAGCTTAGCCGATTTGCGTGGGTTCTCCAATAATTTATCGCCAAATTTCAACCCCCTGTACAAAGACGATGGGACATTACGATCTAAGGCCGAAGTGGTTGTAGAAGCCCAATTTTTCGAACGTATTTTGGACTTCAGAAATTCCTGGCAGGCCCAGTCGAATAAGTTGGAAATTAACAGTGAAATACTAAAGCTTTACAGAGCACTCGACGGTACGCCTATCGATCTCACTAAACCGCTGACCCTGGGTACCCTCACCGCCTTTGGAGCGAATCAGGGCCCCGCTTACAATCCCTTATTTAACGCTCCTTCGGATCTCGGAGGCTCAGCAATCCTCAAGACAAAGGCGCAGGTCCAGCAAACGTTAGACTTTTTTAATGCAATCATCACCTTTAAACAAACTTGGAACACTGAACCTAACAAAGATGCAATTAATAGGGAGATCTTGTCTCTCTATAAAGCAGACGATGGAACGGCAATTGACCTGAGCAAACCACTCACCATTGAGATTGTCTCAGCATTTGGAGCGAATAAAGGTCCCGCCTTCAATCCCTTATTCAATGCGCCTCTGACAGTCGGGGTTGTTGCCACGGTAAAAAACGCCAGTCAGGTTCGAGAAACTTTGGAATTCTACGAAAGGATCATTGATTTTGTGACCATCTGGAACCAAGAACCCAATAAGGAAGCGATCAACAGCCAAATTTTCAAACTATACACGGCGCCCGATGGAACTATCATTAACCTGAGCAAACCTCTAACAATAGGTGTGGTTACGGCCTTTGGTGCAAACAAAGGGCCAGCTTTCAACCCGCTATACAATGCTCCAACAGATTCTGGGGGCAGAGCGACGCTGAAAACCAAAGAGGAAGTACGTGGAACCCTCGACTTCTTTGACCGCATCATCGATTTTGTATCGATCTGGAGAAACGAACCAAACAAAGATGCAATAAATAGCGAAATACTTTCCCTCTACAAAGCCGAGGATGGGACGTTAATTGATCTAAGCCAAGATTTGACTATCGGGATGGTCAGTGCCTTCGGTGCCAACAAAGGACCCGCCTACAACCCGCTCTATAATGCACCTCTTTCTGCGGGCAGCAAGGCAACATTGAAATCCAAACAGCAGGTGCAAGGCACGCTGGATTTCTTTGATCGGATAATCGACTTCAAAACAGGATGGGAGAAAGAACCTAACAGGGATGCTATTAACGATGAGATTTTGTCACTTTATCAGGCTGAAGACGGAACAAACATTAATCTAAGCAAACCGCTCTCGATAGGTGTCGTCACGGCCTTCGGCGCGAACAAGGGCCCCGCTTACAACCCCCTGTACAATGGCCCAACCGCACCAGGAGAGCAGGCTACGCTGAAGACAAGAGATCAAGTGCAGGAAACCTTGGAGTTTTTTGACCGGATTATAGATTTCAAGACGATCTGGGCGAACGAACCCAATAAAGATGCAATTAACAGCGAGATTTTATCTCTTTATCAAGCCGAAGATGGCACGTCGATTGATTTGAGGAAACCGCTAACGATTGGAGTTATCACAGCCTTTGGAGCAAATAAAGGACCCGCCTATAACCCCCTGTATAACGCACCAACAACTGCTACCGGTAAGGCTTCGCTGAAGACAAAAGAACAATTGCAGGAAACCGAGGACTTTTTTGATCGGATCATCGATTTCAAAATTTCCTGGGCAAAAGAGCCGAACAAAGACGCGATAAATAGTCAGATTCTGGCGCTTTATAAAACTGCGGATGGAACGGCGATCGACTTAAACAAGGCCCTTTCGATCGGCGCGATAACGGCTTTCGGCGCAAACCAATCGCCCGCCTATAACCCACTTTATAACGCTCCTGCACCCTCGGGCGGCAAGGCCCTCTTGAAGAATAAAGAACAGGTGCAAGAAACCTTGGACTTTTTTGACCGTATCATCGATTTCGTTAACGCGTGGAAACTTACCCCGAACAAGGACGCGATTGATGCGGAGATATTGGCTTTATATAAAGCGCCGGATGGAACCGTCATCGATTTGACGCAGCCTTTAACCATCGGGACTATAACCGCCTTAGGAGCCAATCAAGGTCCGGCATTCAATCCCCTCTACAACGCGCCTGCGGAACCCGGCGGTCCCGCTACGTTAAAGACAAAAGCACAAGTTCAAGAAACATTAGACTTCTTTGACCGCATCGTTGATTTCAAAACGTACTGGGCCAATGAGCCCAACAGGGACGCAATCAATAACCAAATATTAAAGCTTTACACCGATGACGAAGGCACGCCCATCAATTTGACGCAACCGCTCACCATTGGAATAGTGACAGCTTTTGGGGCGAACAAAGGTCCCGCCTACAATCCACTTTACAATGCGCCCGTGACGCCCGGTGGTGCAGCAACCTTAAAAACTAAAGAGCAAGTTCAGGAGACATTAAATTTCTTTGATCGGATCATTGATTTCAAATTGCTCTGGATCAATGAGTTGAACAAAGATGCCATCAATAATGAGATTCTGTCACTGTATAAGGCCGACGATGGAACACCGATTGATTTGAACAAAGAGTTAACCATTGGAATTGTTTCAGCATTCGGTGCGAACAAGGGGCCGGCATATAATCCGCTGTATAACGCCCCTGCCACACCGGGTGATGCAGCGCACCTGAAAACCAAACCGCAAATTCAAGAAACTTTGGACTTTTTCGATCGCGTGATCGACTTTGAGACTCTCTGGAAAAATGAAACAAATAAGGACGCAATTAATAGCCAAATTCTTTCGCTCTATACCTATACGTTGCCGGACGGGTCCAAATCCTCAATTGACCTGAGCCAGCCGCTAACGATCGGTACCATAGCTGCGTTTGGTTCGAACCAGGGCCCCGCGTTCAATCCGCTTTTCAAGGCCTCTGCTACGCCAGGGGGCGTCGCCGGCCTAAAGTCGAAAGAGGAGGTCAAGGGGACTTTGGATCTTTTTAGCCGAATTATTGATTTCAAAACCAGTCTTGATAAGCAAAAGAACAAGCAGGCAATCATCGCCAAGCTTCTATCGCCTTTATGGGGCGTCACGTTTATCGACGGGAAAATTGGTATCAACGACGTTCAAGGTCTCTCTAACGGCACGGCCCCTAATTTCAGTCCACTTTATGACAAGAAAGGTTCATTGCTTAGCGCCGCGCAAGTCGCCGACGAAGTAAGCCTTTATTCTGAGGTGACGGCCTATTTAGAAGCCCTACAAAATACGCCGGGAGCCATCGTGGGCCTGTCGTTGATTGTTGGCGTCCTGTTGCCTGAATCAGGTTCTATCGAGAACATCGCTCAGCTCGATATCTTGATCAAGCAGATGTTTGATAAAAACGGGAACCTCACTAAGGCGGCAACGAGTCCCGCTTCGGCAGCGAGAAGCGTTGTCCAAGCAGCGATCTTGCTCCAGAATGCTAGCTTCCGCTTATTGAACGAGATTCCTGACAACTATTCGGGTAATCCGGAAATAATTTATTTCCTTTTCAATGAAGTAGCGCAATTTGTTGGTGAGCCGGGAGAGCGTTTGCGAGAGGACGGCTTCGATACGGCTGAGAAATATCTTGAACAGCTCCCAGATTTAATTGCCCTGAAGGAAAGGGTGAATGCGAAGTCTTTGATCTATGGGGGTTTGAACGGAAGAAAATTCCAGACCAGCTATAAAGATAATGCGGAACTACGCGGTCAGGATATCCAATTTTTACGCGATATGGCGGTCCTTTTCTCGGCTGCCACGCCCGAACGGCCCTTTCACGATGTGGATGATTTCGTGAAAATGTTGGAGGAATCGGCTGTTCCTTTCAAACCTTATATCCAGGACTACCTCAACCTACGGATTGAACCTGTCGCATTGAGCCTTAATGATATTCGCATCAATAAGCGCAGCCGAGAGATCTTTTTCACGGTCGCAGGGGAGTTCTACAAGAGAGGGATTACCAACCTTCTGCACACGGATCAGCTTTCCATTCTGGATGTCAACGCGCATAACCTAGACGACATCCCACTCGCTAGATCAGTAACCCAGTTGCGCGCGAACGGGTATGACGGCCCGTTGGAACTGGAATCCGATTCCCTCGGGAATGCATTCAAGATTTATGACGTCAAAGACGCCGACTACGAATCGCTATATAGGATCCGCGTCGCCATGAGTAAGTTTGGCCGAGAGGATTTAGGGAAAGAAACCTACGCCGCGCCGTTTGAGGCTGCTCGAGTCCTCGAAATCCTTCTCTTTGGCGCCGCCGAAGTCAAAGCTTGGGAGTACCAACTGTCGCGTACGATGCCCAAAGAGCCTGGGATTCTGCCGCGGCCGCTGCGGACGACTGTTAGTAAACGCAACCGCTATACCAATGAGCGTTTTATCGAGGCCTATGACCAATACGGCGTCATTCAGTCCCGTATCGTGCGGGACCTGAGTGGCTACTTCGGGGATTCTCGGCTCAACTTCGATAAGGACGGCTACCCTACAGAACGGCTGGCGCCCGACCATCCCTCCAATGCGTCCATGGAGGATGGCCTCGCTTCCAGTAGAAACGGGTCGCGAGGCGGGCGCGTTCTGGAACGCTTCAAAACGATCAAGGACCTCGACTCCACGGACCGCCACTTCCTTTCAAACCTCGCGAATCGCCAAGATATTCCGTTTAACAAGCTGCACAAAACGATCGTCACGGATGTGGAATCCGGCCGCGCGCGCACCGTCTATAACGATTTGATCGGCGGCGTCGTGGCGGAGGTGGAAGGGAGTCCCGCGGATGGACTGGAAGCCATCTTCTCGATCAATACGGAACCGGGGGTCACCGTTTCGCGACAGGCCTGGCTCGTCAGTCCCAACGGTTCCAAACAGGCGCAGCTCTTCAGTTACGAGGGGCAACGGAACTTGAGTGCGGATGTAGAGCGCAAATACTGGGGCGTGACGAAGGTCGTCGACGAAATGAACGACATCACTTCCTTCCAACTGCAGCGCGGCGCTCGCGTGGTGGAGATTGTGTCGGCCCAAGATGAGGTTTCCATCGACCATCTCGGAGACCGGCTTCCGCCGGTCCACTTCACGGAGGTTTATTACAACCGAGATGGCCTGGAAGCGGGGCGCAATGTCTACTTCAGCACGAGCGGGCAGCTTCCGACGATTCAAGATATGCAGGGCGGCCGAATGAATTATCTCCTTCCCGCTGGCCAGTATGAACTCCTCGAGGAAAGCACGATTGGAGGAATCTATAACGGCCTCGTTTTATCGCGCTACGACTCCCGCCGTCGCCTGAATACAGTGGTCCGCGATGTCCGGCGACACCAGACGCGTGTTGATAAGTTTATCGGGCGCCATATGGTTGAACGCGAGCTTGGAAATACGCGCACGCATTACTCCTACATGGGTGTGCCACAATTCAAAGAAAGTCTGAACGGGAAGGTTCTCGAAGATTACAAGAATTTCACGGCTGAGGAACTCGAGCGGCTGTACCCTCAATATTGGGCTGCTTTAAAGGCTTCAGGCATTCGGCTGCCGAGAAACCTCCCGCCGGGAGTGGAGTCGGTATTGCCTACGGGCTTCACGATGGCATTCGACGTCGCCAAAGCCGGCAGAACCGACAATCCCAACTGGACGCGCTTGGATGTGGTGGCACATGGCCGGAAGCAAGCCAGCGTGTCTGTCAGTGACACCCGTGGGGTGGCCAACTCTACATTCAAGGGCGCCCTTGTCAAAACTACAGTCCCAACCTACGGGTCTGCCAATATTGAAACGGGCGCCCGGATTTCGGAAAAATCTCTTACGCCGGATGGTCAAGTCGTCTCTGAAACCCGCAGGCTGATCTCAGACCAGTGGTGGGAAAAGGAAACGGGGCTTTCGCATAGTCTCGAGAAGAGCTTCCTCGTAGAACGCAGTGCCGCAGGGCATGACATAGAAACTCCTTTCGCGGGCGAAACGGGATACATCCATGATCTTGATGGCAATGAGGCCGTGCGGTTCAATTTTGGTCCTGACGTGCCGTGGCATTCATTTGCGCTGACGATGCGCGACCGCGATGGTCAAGAAACCGGAACAATCACCTATAACGTGCACGATAAAACACGGTTGCATCCAAAAATGCATCGCTCAGACTTCGATGGGCTAATTACAAGCGGCCGGGCTATCCACAAGAGCGGTTCCTACAAGCCTATTTTCAATCCGGACGGTTCTGTCACCCGCCCCACCTGGAACGTCATCCTGGATCTCCAAGGCCGTGAAGCTGCATTGGATGAACAAACCGAGCATCAGATTCAGGGGCGCTTGCTCGACGTTCTGGCGAGTGATTTGCGCACGGTCTACGATGCGCGTTTCAGCTACCAGCTGCCTATGTATAAGGAAGATACCCGCATCCAGAAAGGCGACGCGCGTAGCGAAGTTTATGAAGGAGCGAAGTTGGATGTCCAGGCCGGTGTTATCGTGGGGTTGAGCGTTCCCGGGACAAAGATGGTAGATGGAAAGCATTACGACACTTTCTCCGATTACAGGGACTTGACTAACAATCCCTTGCGCGATACGCGCATGACGCATTCCGAGGAACCTGAAGGGTCGGTAAAGGTTGTTACCACGGGCCGGCTCGAAGACTTCGACGCCTATGGTCGGAAGTTCCGTCAGATGACGGTTTACACGCCGGATAAAGCCGTGGATGTGGTTCAAGAGACCGGTCCCCATACGGGCGAACACAAGCTTGTACGCGAAGAAGTCATCTACAGCGGTATTGAGTACTGGAACAAAGACACGCGCTCGGCTGTGATTTTTAACTCCAACGGCACGACCGGCGTGCAGACACGCGATCTCATGGACGGCAACGGTTACCTGCTCCGCACAGCCACCGTTAACGCCAAGTACCCTCGACTTACAGTCAACGATTACAGCCGTACCCTCAACGGCAAACCTTCTGGGCTTCAAACGGCGGGACGAACCTATTCCGGCTATGACGGCAAGACCGTGCGTCTGGATCTATTGCACGAAACACCGGAAACGATGGTGGAACGCTCTGAAGTTCTGAAGACCTGGAGTCAGGAGGATCGTGCAGTTGCCCTGGCCCCCGGGCAAATCGCGCAAGCCGTGGCATCAAAAGAGATTGTGCACTATCGCTCCGAATTCGACGAATACGGACGCTATGAAGGCGAACGCCGGGCGTGGGAACACCTCAGCTCTTTTGGCCGCGTCACGACCCACCTCGAAGGGCACTTCAAGACCACCTATAACCCGCGGTGGTCATTCCCAATGCCTCAGGACAACAAAGTGGATATCCGCGACGAGCGTACGGGGGAGATCATTGAGACTTATGAAGTACAGGCCTTCGCACGGAATGGTTTTGACTTGGCCGGCGATTATACCCACGTCATCCAGCAGCGGGACAACAAGGACTGGTTTGAAGAATACACGGCGATTGACGGTCTCGTGCAGCGGTGGGCGAAGGTCGCTGAGAACACGACTAGCGGACTGCTGAACCACACCACGGTGACGCTGCCCAAATTTCTACAGAACGGCGTGCAGGTCGGATTCGATACCTTCTGGGCCGATGAGAATCGCGTGACGTATAACGAACTCTACGCCGATCGGAATGTCGGAGTCAACAAGGACAAAGAGGGCTATATCGAGGACACCATTTCACGTCGGGACTATCTCCACGACAATCTCTTGCCGCACAGCATGCATCAACTCGTCATCTACAGGAGTGAGTTCCGCACCACGAACGCCGGAGGAGATTTGACGCAAATCGAGACCCCGACGGATTTCGGTCGCCGCAGCCGCATCGTGGAGATCGATCCCGATTTGCACACGCTGCCGGATGGACGCAGGGTCCGCTATAGCAAAACCTTTGATAACACCCGTCCCTACAACGGACTAACGAAGGCCTATGGCGCGCCATCGCGCGAGCTCCTTGTAGAGACCACAGAAGAACCGCGGGCCGTCCATTTGCCGGATGGAACGGATGTGGGCCGCGTTCACCATAAGAACCATTGGGACATCGCCGCGGGGATTGTCGCATCCGAGGTGGACTTCACCTTTTTAAATTACCGCAATTGGAACGGCGGCCTGCAGAGCGCGACCATCAGTCAGATCAATACGACAACGGGGCCCGAGACCGAGACGGCCGAGATCTTTTATACGCAAGGCAACGAATCGGAACAAAACGTCAGCAACACCTATGGCCCCGCCAAACACTATGACGACTACCGCTATCACGACTACCGCGGCTCGCCGGCAAGTCCCAACCCCGTCACGATTTCGCGCGAAGGCTACGATTACCGGCTTTACGATCGGCACACCGAGGGCATGGACATGTTGGGGGATGAGATCAACGAAGTTCGGGGCGAGATGGAGCAAAGGATCGAATACGACCGCGCCAGTCTCCGCCGCACGATCGCGACATTGCACTATCACCCCGCCGAAGCGGCCCTCCAAGGCGTAGATCGCCCTCTTGTCACGTGGCGCTATGAGTGGAATCGTGCCCCTGCAAGTCAGGTCAACCTAGATGCCCTCTCATTCTTAACCAGACAGAACCGAGCCGATATTCAATCTCTTAACACGGCCGTCGGGTTGAAGATGCCATTGCTCGTGGTGCACGGCACAACAGCCTGGGATGACATCTTTACTGATTACGCGATGGCGGGCGATCCTTATGGCCGCGCTCTCGTCACCACCAATTCGGACATGGAAAAGAAGATCGCCTATAAATGGCTGAACGGCACGAATATGGCCCTCGAAAGCCGGCTCCTGGCGCCTGACGATTTTATCCTGAAGCGCTACTACGCCAATGTCGTCGAACAGGCCCAATATCTGGCCGAAGCCCAACTAAGCGCTAACGGTCAGGGCGTGCGACGGCGCTTTAGCGGCGCGACCACGGTAGAGATCCTTGAAACGAACGACCTGGACAATTTCCGGTCGAAGCGCGTGGAGTTCTTCCAATTTATACAAGTCGGCACGTTGAAGGCCGGCTTACAGCACGGCTCGCGAAACAAAGTGACGGGTGAGATCCCATTCACTCGAGGCTTCGATCTGGCGGCCGGAGCAACGCTTGACGAGACTCGGTACGACCTTAGTAAACATGCCAACGTCAATGGTCGCGACTGGTATTGGATTAAAGACGGCCAAGACACGTACGAGCTCTACAACCGGCAACTAGGGAAGAAGATCTTTCGATCAGAGCGCGACGCGACATTTAACATCGACGCGATTCGGTCCTGGTTAAATGCGGCCGGTTTGACAGTCCCGCTCACCCAGCTAGCGGAGTTCGAGGCTAGCCGGGTTTATGCACTAGGTGCCGATGAGAAAAGTCCGATCAAGACATCCATTCCACTTTATAAGAAGAATCGTGACCTTGAAATTGGACGCATCGATGTGGATCGCGAACGTCTCTCCATCAAATTTCATGACCGGGTCACGGAGATGGCGAGCGTCGATTTGGACTATGAAGACTTTGTTCTTGATTCCGCAAAAAGTCTTAACGAGGCCGTGCTCGGTATCTCCGTGGTGGAGAATCCCAAAGCGGAAGCGGATCAAAAAATATTTGTTCTCGATGCTGCCAGTAAACTTGGTTTCGTAGAAATTCGCGATCCTAACGCCGGGCACGTCCTGACTCGCGTGGATGGCCGCTACGGGTTGAAGGACCCTTCCACTGGAAAAGCGCGGATCATGGAAAAAGCGGAGCTCGAAAACTTAGTTTCGCAGTACGGGAGTGCCAATTGGAACAGTCTCCGTGCCGGGATCCGAACGGGTTTTGCGGAAACTAGCAAAAGCGATTATCACTACGCGAGTTTCGGTGGGTTTAGCGGCGTGTATCTGAGCCGCCTGAATGTGTCGGATACGACGGACACCTATCTTGTGCGGGACATTCACCGGGATTCGGGTGTGACCCGGCTGCTGAGTCCGGAGACGACCAGCAACTCAAAGCTTGGGAAATTGACCATGCTGCAGGCAGATCCCACTCAAGGTCGTACCATTCCGCTCATCCGGATTGAATTGATTCGCGAAGATCGAGTCACCCGACAGGATTACCACCAGATCACCGGCCACGAGCCTGACCGAGCCAAGTTTCCAGGCTCCGATCCCGTGATTGTCCGGAAGAATACCGTTGAAGTACGCGATGCGGCCGGTCGGGCCTTGGAGACTTGGCTTGGAAGCCCGGAGAGCGGTATCACCTTACTTGAGAAATTTCAGAGTTTCAGACCCGATATGAAGTTCTACCAGTTCTTTTACAAAGGCATGAACCCGTTAACCGGGAAGTCGTATCTAGGCAAGTATGGACTTGCTGATAAGAGCTATGTGACAAATGTGTTCAAAGAGAAGTCGGGATCCCAGTGGGTCAATCGAGAATACCTTCATGGGTTATCGAACTCGGCCTATGTGCATGACAACGGGGACGTCGACTATGTGACCCAGCGCGGCATCACCTATTCCGGACTTCCACTGGAAGGTATGGATGATAACCAGCGTTATCTCCACCTAAAAGACGCGGCGCTCAACTTCGCATACCATCTTGACGGTCGGCTTGTCTCCACTCGCGAAATCAAGAACAACCACGGATATCTGTCGGTCACCTTTAGCGGCTATACGATGGACCAGATAGGCGACAACGGATACGTCCTCCCGTCCGAAAGGGACAATCCGGGATTCA
>JBBSDO010000086.1:0-10796 GCA_038241515.1 Elusimicrobiota bacterium
ACGGGTTCGAATCCCGTTGGGGGCACCAGTTTGTTATGAATCTCTCCGCAAAAGTGGCTTTGATCGCAGGAGGAGCGCGGATGGGTGTGGCCATCGGTACAGCGCTCGGGAGTAAGGGATGCACTGTCCTTTATACCTACCGAAAATCTGGCCAGGCGGCCGCTGCCGCAGTCTCACACTTGAAAGCGTTGGGCATCAAAGCATCAGCGCTGCCTAGTGATGTTTCGGATGGGCCGGCCGTGCATGAGCTTGTGAAGCGCGTGGGTGAGGATTTTGGCCGCTTGGATGTCCTTGTAAACCTGGCTTCGGTTTATGCTCCAAGCGATTTGGCTTCCGACGTCGAATTTCGTGACTGGGACAGTAACATGATGGCTAACGCTAAAGCGGCCTATATGCTCACCTCAGCGGCCGCGCCGGCGATGCGAAGAACGGGCGGTGGGCGCATCATTCATTTTTCGGATTGGACGAGCGCGAGCGGGCGGCCACGCTATGCGGATTATGTCCCGTATTTTGTCTCCAAACTCGCGGTGCAAGGTGTGGTAGAGGGATTGGCGCTCGCATTTGCGCCCGAGGTGCTGATTAACGCGATCGCCCCAGGCCCAATCCTCCCGCCACCTCAAATGTCATCCGCGGAAATCAAAGCCGTCGAGGACGCCACCCCGTTGCGGAGGTGGGGGGGAGCCGAAGAAATAGCGCGCACGGTCGTATTTTTGGCCGAAACCGATTTTGTCACCGGCGAAACAATCCGCGTGGATGGTGGCCGGCACTTACAATAGCTCTAGCCCGGAATCCCCATTTAGGCTGGATGAAGAGGGCAAGCCCCCTCTATTTTAAGAGGCTTTTTCGTCGTGAACTTTTGGATAAAATAGTGCGAAGTCTGTAGACGAAAAAGACTCTCCAATGAAGGAATGGGGCTAGGGAGGACGTAATGAAGCGAGGACATGTTTCTTGGTCTAATTTCACGGATTATATCGAAGGGCCCTGCATCGTTTGCGGAGTCGAGGTGCGCTTCGTCATTCCGGCCGATCGCAAGGATCCGGCCATGCTGTATCACGCCACCTGCGACATAATGGGCGCGCTTAGGGAGAGACTCAAGTCGGCTAACCCTCCGCCGTTACCGCCTGAATACATCATTGTGAAGGGGACGGTTCCGCCTATCGTCGTTGCTGCTCCCGCGGCCCCGCCGCCGGCCCCAATAGTGTGATGGCTAGCTAGAAAAAAAGACGACCCCTTAAAGGAGTCGTCTTTTTCTGTTTCGATTCAATTAATAGTCTAAAAACGTCTTTAGCAACCGCAGGGCTTATTTGGTCCCATCAGAATCACCCCCCTAAAGCAGCGTTCAAAACCTTTCTTAATAGCCGAATCCAACGGGTTCGTCGATATGCCGGTCAAGCCACTCCGCTATATCTTCTTTTGTGTCAGCGCTGGTGCGTTTGCCCACCATCCGCCCGTTCTCAAAGAGAATTAGCGTGGGAATGGAACTGATGCGGTACTCCTCAGTCAATTCCGGGTTATCATCCACTTTGGCTTGGACAACTTTGACTTTACCAAAGTAATCATCAATCAGTTCTTGCAGCATAGGAGGCAACGTATGACATGGGGCGCACCAGGGCGCCCAAAAGCCCACTAGCACAGGCATATCGGAGCTCAAAACCTCCTCCGAAAAGGTTGCGTCTGTAATTACAGGAATGTTAGTTTTCTCTTTTTTGCGAGCCATTCAGTTCACCTTTCTTGTCGTAACGATTACCACGGGTAGAACGCCTCGAGGTTAATAAAGTTCGTTAGTCGACTATAAAATAAAGGTCAAATACAGGGTGACCTAGTTTGCAGACAATTACGGACAGGTTTAAGCGAGGGGGAAACCGCTGCCCAGAGCTTCATTCAACTCGTGCTTCCTGTGGTGCGCAGCGACGTCTTAGAAACAATACTACAAACAGAACTCATTTGTCAATAGGACTATTGGGTAACAGATAGCCTTTTTGATGCTTTAACGCCCCCAAATCGAGCATTTTGTGGATCTCAGACTCGGCGCGCAAACGGTAGCCCTCGTCGTTGGTTTGTAATACGTTCATCCAAACGCGGATGGCCTTATTATAATCTCCTTGCTTTTTATAGAGGTTGGCCAAGATGGAACGGACGAGATTCGGACAATCGGGTTGCTCAACAAACGAATCTAAAAAACGAGCCAATTTAGCAACATCATGGTCCTTTTGAAAAGCCAAACCTCCTAAATATTGCTGGAATCGCCACTCCTTGGGATTGGCTGCAATACCTTGTCGGAGGAGTTGCTCCGCTTCGGGGAGCCGGTCTAGGTTCCAGCCCAGGGCTGCCGCCCCGTAGTAATAAACGTATTTAAAATAGGGGTCTATTTGCGCTACCCTTTTGCAATAGCCGAGAAGTAGGGGATAGCGGCCTTTGCCGTTATCGAAATCGCTATCCGATTGCCCAGCTTCGAGGTTTCCATAGTATTGGAGTGTTTGAATCCAGGCTAGATCGGCGGCCAGTCGGCGGCTCCCCAAGGCAATACCCGTGAAGTCGCTTAATTGAACCAAAGGAGTGGACAAGGAGTCGCTCAAAGGCGGAAAGGGATCGGTGAAGGCGCGCGAAGTTTGAATTGTGGCAAACAACATCAGGAAAAGAGCAATGCCGCTCGCAAATAGAGGATAAACACGCTGCGACACTAGAATTCCTTTTTGCGGAAAAGAAATCCTGTTAGGGCAAGGCAAGCCAACGTGTAGGTCAAGCTGTAGCCTCCCGCCGCCCAAAGCCAACTTCGCGATAAAAGGTCCATGGGAATGTCCCGAACATTCATGGCTTCAAAATTGGGAGCCAAATAGTAAATCGCTTTACAGATCCCGCTGAGCAAAGGCTGAGCGCTCTTTTGTGCCAAAAAACGAAGCTCTCCGCTAATGTGCCCAAGGATCCACAGGAAGAAGGTGAAGGTGATCGCCGACAACGTGGATGTCGAAAACAACGAAAAGACCAGAGCGACGCTTGTTATGACTACAATTTTTGACCACGAGAAATAAAGGCTTAAAGCATAATGGACGCCCGTGGGAATTTTTAAAATCCTTAATAGGGCCATGTGACCCGCCGCCATAAGAATAAAAGCCACGGAAATGATGGCGATGAGCCCCATAAAACGCCCCAGAATGAAATGAAAGCGGGAGACGGGTCGTGTCAAAATGAGGTACAGGGTCCGTTTCTCCATTTCATCCAAAACAAGCGTAACCGCCGCGAAAACCGAAATAACGAGGGCCAGGAATTCGATCGAAGACAAGCCAAAATCGATGATCATACGGTCCCTTTGTTCACCGCCGAGGGACCCTAGGAGAAGAGTAGACAAGATCATGACACCCGCAAATAAGAGCAGCACGTAATACACTTTGTTGCGAAAGATTTCGATGAACGTATAGCGAGCGATGCCGAAAAGCTTACGCATGAATTGTTTCCAAAAAAAGTTCCTCAAGGTGTCCTTCTTGAGCCAACCACTCTTTTCGTTCGATCACGCGCACCAGACGGCCCTGGTGAATGACGCCGACTCTGTGGCAAAGTTTTTCGGCCTCCGAAATGATGTGCGACGAGAAAAAAATCGTCTTACCGCTTTTATTGAGTGTCTCAAGGAGTGTGCGCATCTCCTTAAGTCCTAAGGGGTCGAGCCCGCTCACCGGTTCATCCAAAACAAAAAGCTCAGGATCATGCAGCAAAGTCTGCGCAAGACCGGCTCTTTGCTGAAGTCCTTTCGAAAAATCACCCAAGCGTTTTTTTGTATGGGCGGCGAGCCCCACTTGCTCGAGGACAAGGGCAATTCTTTCCTTCAGGGTATGGGGATCGATTCCGGAAAGTGACCCATAAAGTTCGAGCAATTCAATAACGGTCAGATATTTATAAAAGGTAGGTAGCTCCGGAAGGTAGCCCACTTTGCTCATGATGTTCTGGTCTGGAAGGAGGGTATCAAAAAGCTTGACTTGGCCTTTTGAAGGGAAAAGGAGTCCGAGTAACAGTTTGATCGTCGTCGTTTTACCCGCACCGTTAAGGCCGAGTAGACCAAAAATCTCCCCCTGCTGCACGGCAAGCGAAATATTTTCGATTCCCGGCGTCAGAGTCAGTCTGCCAAGGTGGCGACGACGGTACACTTTAGAAACACCTGTCAGTTCGACGGCGGGACTAGCCATACACTAGAATTTGACCGATTTCACCTGCGTAATCCCGGCGAATTCGCGAATCTGTTGGAGCACCGATTCGGGTACGTTAGCGTCCACGCTGACCACGGTGACGGCCTCTCCGGCGTTTGGTTTTCGGCCGACCTGCATCGCCGCGATGTTGATTTTATTTTCCCCCAGAACCGTGCCTACATATCCGATCACGCCCGGCTTATCCACATTGGTATAAACGACCATGTGGCCTTGCGGAAAGACATCGACTGACAAGTCATCAATCAGGACAATCCTCGGGCTGTGCTTGGCAAGTACTGTGCCGCCCACCGAAAGCGTGGTCTCGCCCGACGTCGCTCGAATCGTAATAAGGCTCGTATAGTCAGCCGTTTGACTGGTCTTGGTCTCGCTCCATTTAAGCCCCCTTTCTTTGGCCAGATGGGGCGCATTGACAAGATTCACCTCAATATCGAGGATGGGGCTCAAAAAGCCTTGGAGAGTCGCCAGCGTTAAAGGGGTTGTATTCTTCTGGCTGATATCGCCCGCAAAAGTGATCTTGAGCTCCTTCACGGGTCCGTCGACCATTTGGGAACCGAAGCGCCCCAGCTTTTCAGCAAGCAGAATGTAAGGCTCAAGTTCTTTATACTCTTCCGGATCCATCGCTGGCAGGTTCACCGCGTTGCGTACAGTCCCGTGAAGAAAATAATCCCGCAATGTTTCCGCGAGTTCTTGGGCCACCTTGACCTGGGCTTCTTCGGTGGAGGCGCCGAGGTGAGGGGTGACGATGACGGTCGGAAGCGCGAAAAGGGGGTTATTTTTATCCGGCGGTTCCTGTTCAAATACGTCAAGTGCCGCGCCTTTGACGTGGCCGCTTTTGATCGATTCCGCGAGGGCAACCTCGTCGATAATACCGCCCCGGGCACAATTGATCACGCGCACGCCCGGTTTGCACCTCGCTAAAGTTTTCGCGTTGAGCAAATGCTTTGTGCTTTCATTGAGCGGCACATGAACGGTAATGAAGTCCGCTTTAGCGTAAATCTCTTCGAGTGAAGCCAGAGCGATATTAAAATTTTTGGCGTATTCCTCCGACGCGTAAGGATCATACCCGATGATTTGCATCCCAAAACTCTGACAGCGTTTCGCGACTTCTCGACCGATTCGGCCCATCCCTATGAGTCCAAGGGTCTTTCCAAGGAGCTCCGTACCCGTGAATTGAGCGCGCTTCCAATCGCCGGCCTTCACGCTGCTCGAGGCTTGAGCGACATTCCGAGACAAAGCGAGCATCAAGGCCATCGTATGCTCGGCGGCCGAGATCGTGTTGCCTCCGGGAACATTCACGACGATGACGCCTTGGCGGCTCGCCGCGTTCACATCGATATTGTCGACACCCACCCCGGCGCGGCCTACAATTTTGATGTTCTTACCCGCCGCTAAAACGTCCGCAGAAATCTTCGTTTCGCTGCGCACGATCACCGCTTCCACATCGGACACCGCTTTTTTCAAGTCTTCTAGACTGAGCTTGGTTTTTTGGACGACCTGAAACCGGCCTTCCTGGTTTTGGAATACTTGAAGCCCGGACTCGCTAATCGGATCGGCAATAAGAATTTTGACCATGAAGCTAATGTACGGAAGCTGTGGCGGTTGGGGCGACGTCGGCGGGGGCCGCTGTCTTTCCCGTCCGGGTGAGTATGCGTTGTGCCGCAGCGACGCCTTTCCCGAGCTCAATCGCGGCACCCATATCGTGAAGCATCATTTCGATAGCCGATAAGGCGATAATGACATCAAATCGATCCATATATCCCATGTGGGCAAGGCGGAAGATTTTTCCGAGAAGATGCAGCTGTCCGCCTGCAATGGATACGCCGTAGTCTTCGCGTAATCGCTTAATGAGCTTCTTTCCGTCAACGCCGCTCGGCACGACGACCGAGGTAAGAACATTGCATGGATTCTTTGCAAAAAGTTCCAAGCCTAATGCTTGAATTCCTGCCCGGGTCGCCTCGGCCAGCCACGTATGACGAGCCAAGACGTTGGACAGACCTTCCTGCTTAATCTGCCGCAAGGCTTCAGCCATAGAAACGACGAGAGTGACGGCTGGAGTGTACGGTGTCTCCTTCTCCGGCACCGATTCCCTCATTTTTTTATAGTCAAAATAGAAGCGCGGATTTTTCGCGCTGGCGTTCAGTTTCCAGGCCTTTTCAGAGACGCTCGCCATCGCTAGTCCCGGAGCCGTCATAAGCCCCTTTTGCGATCCAGAGACAACGACGTCGAGTTTCCATGCATCGGCCTGCAAGTCTTGTCCGCCAAGGCCTGAAATGGCATCGACGACGAGAACGGCAGGCGTTGCCGCCACGATTTCGCCAAAGCGTTTCAGATCCGTGACGACGCCAGTCGAAGTCTCTGTATGTTGGCAAAAAACGGCTTTGGCTTCGGGGTGTTCGCGCACCGCCGATTCGAGTTTGTCGGGAGCGACGGCATGTCCATCTTCGGCGCGAACAAATACGACTTTGGCACAGTAGGTATCTAAAAGCTTGCCCCAACGTTCGCCAAAAGCGCCGCAAGCAGCCACGATGGCCGTGTCGCCCGGGCTCAATAGATTGGTTACGGCCGATTCCATTGCGCCCGTACCGGAAGCGGTCATCAGCAGGAGATCGTTTTTAGTTTGAAAAACATATTTCAGACCTTCAATGACTTCGGTAAATATGACTCCAAACTCGTTCGTTCGGTGGTGAAGAACGGGCAGCCCTTCTTTCGAAGAAACTTCCGGCGGAATGGGGGTAGGACCAGGTGTTATTAAATAGGTTTTTTTCATAAGTCTCCTTTACCTATTATAAATTGTGGAGCGCGATTTTACGCGGGTCGGTGGAAGGTTTTCGCGTCCAAGGCCAAAGAGATCACCTGCTCCATATGCTTGACAGGAATCATTTTAAGGTGTTTCTTGATCTCGTCGGGAATTTCTTCCAAATCTTTGCGGTTGCCTTCGGGGAAGAGGACCACGTCCATGCCCTCGCGGTAGGCGGCCAGGCTCTTCTCTTTCAAGCCCCCAATGGGTAGGACTCGGCCATGCAGCGTAATCTCTCCGGTCATGGCAACCCTTTTTTTCACCGGACGTTGCGTCATGGCACTGATGAGAGCCGTGGCAATCGCGGTTCCGGCCGAGGGACCATCCTTGGGTGTTGCCCCTTCGGGAACGTGGATGTGATAATCCTGCGTTTTAAAAAAGGAGTCTTTAATTCGCCATGTTTTGGCGTTGGCACGAATGAACGAGAGCGCGGCTTGGGCCGATTCCTGCATGACCTCGCCTAATTTGCCAGTTAAGGTCAGCTTGCCTTTCCCAGGCATTTTGGCTACTTCGATCGCCAAAACTTCTCCGCCATGATCGGTCCAGGCCAGCCCAGTCGAAACACCCACGCTGTTTTCGGCCGCGCGCTCCTTAGAAAACTCGGGAACACCCAATAACTTTCCTACCATTTTGTCGGTAATCCGGATCGGCTTTTCGATGGAGTTGCTGACTAGCAATTTAGCGGCTTTCCGACAAAGAGTAGCAATCTGCCGTTCCAGGTTCCGCACTCCCGCTTCTCGGGTGTAGTCCCGAATGACGCGGCGTACGGCATCCTCTCCGATCACCACGGAATCCGTGCCTAGTCCATGCTCTTTCATCTGCTTAGGTATTAAGTATTTGAGGGTGATGCCAAACTTTTCTTCTTCTGTATAGCCCGAAAAACGAATGACTTCGAGCCGATCGATCAACGAGGGGGGGATCGAAAAAAGGCTGTTCGCGGTACAGATAAAAAAGACTTCCGAAAGATCGAATTCCACGTCGAGAAAATGATCCACGAACAAATGATTCTGCTCGGGGTCTAATACTTCGAGAAGTGCCGCCGCGGGGTCACCACGCCAATCCATGCCCATTTTGTCGATCTCGTCCAACAAAAGCACAGGATTCTTACTCTTGGCCTTGCGAATCGATTGAATGAGTCGGCCGGGAAGAGACCCGATATAGGTCCGGCGGTGCCCACGGATTTCGGACTCGTCACGCACTCCTCCCAAAGACATTTTCACGAAACCGCGTTCGAGGGTGCGCGCAATGGACTTGGCTAAGGATGTTTTACCGACCCCGGGGGGGCCGACGAAGCAAATGATCGGCCCCTTGATCTTCTTGACGAGTTTCAAGACGGCCAGATACTCGATAATACGTTCTTTGGGTTTCTCGAGGCCGTAGTGATCTTCGTCGAGTATGGATTGAGCTCGAAATATATCTAAATTGTCTTTGGTCGTTGTGGACCAGGGAAGGCTGACCAGCCAATCCAAATAGGTTCGGATCACGGTGGCTTCGGGGGAAAAGGGCATCATCTTTTCCAAACGACCGACTTCTTTTTCGGCGACTTCCGCCGCTTCGTTTGACATTTTGGCGGTCTTGATCTTCTCCCGCATTTCGTCCAGGTCTTTCGCGTAATCGTCTTTTTGCTTAAGTTCCTTCTGGATGGCCTTCATCTGCTCGTTCAGATAGTATTCCTTCTGAGTTTTCTCGATTTGCGTGCGAACCCGGGTTTGAATACGGCGCTCTATATTCAAGATCTCAATCTCGCCGTTGAGCATTTCAACTAAGCGTTCCAGCCGCTCGCGAGGATCGATGACTTCCAAGAGAACCTGCTTTTCGCTGATCTTGATCAACATGTTGCTGGCAATCGTATCGGCAAAACGAGCCGGATCTTCCACCGCGTGTAAAGAAACAGAGGTCTCATAAGACACACGCCGGTTGAGTTTCACGTAGGATTCAAAGAGCTGAGTGCATTGACGCATGAGCGCCTGCACTTCAGGGTTAAGGGTGTTATTTTCGGGGAGAATCTCGACATCCACTTCCACAAAACCGCGGTCCGCGATGGGCCGGAAACGCTGCACGCGGCCGCGTGCTTGTCCCTCGACGAGAATTTTCAGCTGACCGTTAGGCATTTTTAACAGCTCGAGAATCTTGCAAACAGTTCCAATCGCAAAGATGTCCTCTTCTTGTGGATCCTCGGTTTCCAACCGCTTTTGGGCGGCGACAAAGATCAAATGTTGCGCGGCCATGGACTCTTCCAGAGCTTTCACGCTCTTGTTTCGAGAAACGTCCAAGGGAAGAACCATGTTGGGGAACACAACAATGTCGCGGACCGGCAAAAGTGGAAGTTTGCCGGGAAAAGACGGTGTTTTGGCGGAAACTTTCTCGGGGCTGATCAAGCGATTTTCTTCTCTTCTTTCAAGTGGAGAATGGGGGGATACACTTTTTTAACGACGTTTTCGTCGATAACGCAGCGCTCTAGGTTCTGCTGGTCGGGAAGGTCATACATCACATCCAATAATACGTCCTCCACGATGGCGCGTAAGCCCCGCGCTCCGGATCCTCGCTTGAGGGCCAATTGTGCCACTGCATGAAGCGCTTCGGGAGTGATGTTCAGCTCGACGCCTTCTAGGCTGAACATTTTATTGAACTGTTTCACTAAAGCATTTTTCGGGGTAGTGAGAATCCGGACGAGCGTACTTTCGTCCAGATCGTCCAATGTGGCGACGATCGGCAAGCGACCGATCAATTCAGGAATCATTCCAGTACGAATGAGATCTTGCGGTGTGACGTGTTTGAGGACCTCTCCCACCCTGACCTCTTGCTTGGGCTTGACGTCGGCGCCGAAACCCAGCCCGCGCTTTCCGACCCGCGACTCAATGACCTTACTAAGCCCTTCGAACGCGCCGCCGCAAATGAACAGGATATTGGTGGTATTGATTTGAATGTATTCCTGCTGGGGGTGTTTGCGTCCACCCTGAGGAGGGACCGCCGCAATGGTTCCTTCGAGAATCTTTAAAAGCGCCTGCTGTACGCCTTCGCCGGACACATCTCGCGTGATGGAGGGGGAGTCCGTTTTTCGTGAAACCTTATCGATCTCGTCGATGTAAACGATACCGCGTTCGGCTCGTTTGATGTCGTAATTGGCGTTCTGAAGTAAGCGGAGAATGATATTTTCAACATCTTCACCCACGTAACCAGCCTCGGTTAACGTTGTGGCATCAGCGATTGCGAAAGGGACGTGCAGCAATTTGGCCAGGGTTTGTGCCAAGAGAGTTTTTCCGGTACCGGTCGGACCGATTAAAAGAATATTGGATTTTTGCAGCTCGACGTCTGACGGATGCGCTAGGGCGGAGACTTCCATCCGTCGATAGTGGTTGTAGACGGCCACGGAGAGAATCCGTTTGGCTCGCTCTTGGCCTACGACGTATTCATCCAGGACCTTTTTAATTTCGGTCGGTTTCGGAACCGTTTTAAGCGTGCGGCGCTCGTCTTCTTCGGTGATCTTGTTAAGGAGCTGATAAGAATTCCGGATGCATTCTTCGCAGACATAGATCCCCTGCCCTCCGATAAGCCGAAGGCCTTCGCGTTTGCCTTTACCGCAGAAAATGCAATGGAAAAGCTCTTTGGGGTCTTTGGGCAGGCTCATAGGTTGGGCTCCGTTTCCAGGCGCATCTATTTTTTCCTTGCGATAACCTCGTCAATGAGGCCGTAGGCCTTGGCTTCTTCTGCCGAAAGATAGAAATTTCGGTCGGAGTCGTTGTGGACTTTTTCCGCCGTCTGGCCGGTGTGTTTGGCGATTATCTCGTTTAATCGTCGCTTGG
>JBBSDO010000087.1:0-10765 GCA_038241515.1 Elusimicrobiota bacterium
TCGTTGAATCTGCATTTGCTTTGGAATGCCACAATGCCTGATTATTTGCAGCTGAGTCGTCAAGGTGAACCGGGAGATTCAGACGAAAATGCCAAATCCGTTACGGAATCCGGGCTCCAGACTCCGAAACCTAAAATTCTCATTGTGATCGACAGTCGAGAAAGTTTTTCTCGTCTCAGCTTTACCCTCGCTCTATCCGAACGGGGTTATGAAGTCACGCGTGCATTCAACGAGCCCCGGGATCTCAATCGCGTCCTACCCGGCGCCTTTCAGGCGGCCGTGATCGATTCCGAAATGTTGCACATCAGCGGTCTGCAGGGCCCAGCCGTAGTAGCCACTTTGAAGGAAAGAGACCCGGGATTGCGGGTTATCTACGTCGTAAGTCCTCAAGTCAAACCGGAGGAGCGCTTGACAATAGCGCAAGCGCTGGGTGTTGAGGTGTCCGATTGGCGCACAGAACGTTCGGCACAAATTGTACTTGGGCCAGACGCCGTCCGGACTAAGCCGGACAGTTATCCAGAGGAGTTCCCAGTCGATGAATGGCGAAGGATTCCTCCTAGCCTTCGACCCGTAATCGCGCAGGTTGTCGCCCATCCCGCTATATCGAGGCTTAAACCCGCCTTGGTCTGGGATGAGGAACGGAAAGACATGACTGGAATTTCGTTGACTGCGCCGGGAGAGGGCCTGCTTACGTTAATCTTTGCGGGTAGGGAAGCAAAGATCCGCTTCCCTCGTGGCGGCCGATTTGATTTTCCTCTTCAAATTGTGGGCTGGAGCGAGGGAACCTGGGGCTCACCGATTTACAAAAGCGAGCAGGCACCCGAATACCTTAAAAAACTTCTTGAGCTGACCTCGGATTGGCCCGACTCCCCGCCCGCCGGCTCTGCCGCCACCCCGGCCAAGAGCACAACGGGGTACCCCCCTCCTGGCCCGCCAGGAACGGAAAAAATAAAATTGAGGTCGGTTCAAGCGTCGTATGGAACGCTGACTGATCATGCCATCTCTCTGCCTACGTTTGGAGCCCGTCAGACGCTTACTTTGCTTGCGAGGGAGACTGATCCCGCGTTGAATTTTACATTTGAGGAAAAGCCGCATGAGTGGACCGTGAAATTCTTCGACCCGCAACATCGGGAGCATGTTCGCTGGTTCCATTTTGAAGGACCTGATGGGCGAACCCGCAGCGGGTACCGGCTAACACGAGGTGAGGAGAGAGTACAAGTGGCAAGTCTACTTCCTAGCGCGAGCAGTAGCGAGTTCCGTCGCTTCGAAGAACGCGCCACTCAGTTATTGAACCAGGCCAAAATAGAGGTGCCGTGGCTAGTGAGACCGATCAGTTCGGCTCCTCAAGAAACGCCCCCTGCCGCGATACCAGTCAATCCTGACGAGGCCGCGGAGGCTAAAGCAGCCCAACCGACCCCGCCTGCGGAGGCGCGGAAAGCGGTATCCAGGATAAGTTGGGCTGAACTCCTCAGAAAAGCTGAAATGGCGGCGCGTCAATCGTCTGAGGTCGGCGCTCTCGACGACCGCTTGGCCATACTTACGTATTTTGTCCAAGATCCGAACGTGGCGCTCGACTGGGCTCGGAGACGTCCTGGGGCCAACGCGCATGAACCTCGCACCAACGCGCTTGATCGGACCATTCTAGCACTAGCGCTCTATGCCTCTGGAAACGAAGCAGAAGCCCGCGATGTTATCACCAATACACGGGAGAATTTTAAATTCTACGAGTTGGCAAAGACCGTTCAATCGTGGTTTCAAAACGCCCCGGGTATGCCGAAACTCGCCAAGTCAAGTACCTATTCCCCGGCCGACGGGGCGAAGACTACCGAAGTTTCATTGGATGATCTGGCGAACGCCCGCCAGCTGCGGCGTGGCCATCATACGCTGGGATTAAAACTGACGACTTTGTGGAACGAATTTCACGATTTGGTATCTGAGAGCCCAATGAAGGAGTCTCTGGCTATTGAAGCGGATGAACGAGTTACCGGCCTTATGCAACTGAACGACAAATTTAGTCAATGGGCTGAAGCGTTCATTCAGGCCAAAGGGATGGAAGTCAAGGCCGGCACAGTCTTATCGGTGGATCATCCTGTGATTCGATCAAGAAGTATACGGATCGAAATTTTAAATGAACTCCGGCGTTGCGAGACTTTCATTTCAGCGCACAAATTTGCATTCATTGCGCAGGGCGACGTGTCCGTAGAAACAGTGAACAATGCGATGCATTCCATCTTCCTAGCGCTTAGCTTCGAGCCTTTGATCCGCAAGATTAATATCGGCCCCTGGCTGACGGAACGATTTGAAAAGGGGGGGGTGCAGGTACGCCTGATGGATGCGCCAACGGAGATTCTTTTGGATGAAACGGCGCTCTACCACCTGCTGGAGAGTATTATTGCAAACGCCAAAGATGAACACGCGGAACACCGTCGTATCAGCGTTGCTAGCGCGAATGCAAACGCCCTGAGGCTTACCATCGAGGATGATGGTCGGGGAATGTCTGAGAAGGAATTAGAATCCGTCCTTGCGGTTTTGAAAGGCACGCGGCGGAAACCATTCTCTACGAAACGGGGAGAACGCTTCACGCGGGGCCTGGGATTGCAGATAGTCAGGCGTGAAATAGGAAAACTGGGGGCCGAAATTTCTGTTAACAGTCGCTTGCAGAAGGCCGAAGGGTCCGCACGCGAGTTTGTGACCTCGTTTACCATCGTCATCCCGCCCGCCGCCCCGGCCACAGCCTCAGTAACGAGGACTAAGGACTTAGGACAAAGTCAGGTGGACTCCGACCCCAACTCAGCACTCAGTCCTCAGCACTCAGTCCTAGAAGTCACGCCCGCCGACCCCTCGGCCAAGAGCACACCAGCGCTATGGGTTAATCCCACCTTGTTAGACAAATTGAAAGAGGACCAAGGTTCCGATCTCATTGAATATGCCTTGTTTAACCCGCTGCTTATTCTGCTCGGATTTTTGACCTTGAGCGCTTTCGCCTCGTTCCAATTTTTGGATCTCACCGAACTAATTCACTTTGGGGCGATGACTCGCCGCGCATGGCTTGTAGGCGGCTTACTTGTGCTCGGAGGCGGATATGCTGCTTGCCTGAAGAAATACACCATCCTGATGCCGCTTGTTGCGGCCATTCGCAGCATCGGCACCGACCATTTAGCTGAAACGGGAGTGCATCCTCTTGATCAGAGACATTTGAAGGACGCGGCTTGAAACTAAGGAACGATTCTTCGGGCAGACGTCCGGAGCAAGCAACGTCCCCACGGCCCCCGGTTCACTTTTAAGCCGAACGATTGAGAGGGGAATTGACCGTAGCCGGACAGAATCCATCGGGGCTCATTCTTGCCAACAAGTGAACCGTGAGGACCACCCCAATCACTAACGCCTGGGTGAATCCCCGCAAGAAAGTTGAAAACGACCCGGGCTTAGAGCTTCCGGACGAAAACGGAGATTCTTCGGGGAGCACAATGATTTCAGGAAAAGCCTTTAGCAAAAGCTTGATGCCGGTAGGGTGGATCCCGGAGACCACGACGTCCCTTCCTTGCGCGATACCTTCGCTGAGGTAGACTTTTGATATTCCGTACCATTCTCCTTCAAACAAATAGGCCACCATTAAAAAACCTTGGTCGCGCATTTCCTCAAACGCTACTTTTGAAGTGATCATACTTCCAATCCGTGGGTTCGGATTTGTCGTAATTAAGTTCTCTTGGCGGATCGCCGCTGCAGGGGGGAGCGCGTAATTTTCCATCAACTGGGAGGTCACATTTTCTCCGCTGACGACGTAATAGCGGCCCTGACTTTTCCCAGGCAAGTGCATTCGAGGAACCTTTCCAAATTCCTCTAGCGCTTGTGCCGTACGGTTAAAAATACTCTGGGCATACTCGCTTGAGTATCGGTATCGATCACGCATAAGCAGGGGTACTGGCCGAACCCAGCTAAATTCCCGACTCCAACTGTGCGCCCAAGCCAGCAGCCGATCCTCCTTGCTATTCCTATAGGCGTCTTCGAGACTATATCCGGACACCTCTACAGGGAATAAAGCCCGCTCCGCCATGCCGTCTAAAAATCCGGAGGCGAAGGTGTATAAGTTCCCAAAAGGAGAGTAGGCATAGAAGGCAGGATTGAATCGCTGGTACTTCTCAAGCAGGGACGCCCCACACGACTTGAGCCGATTTTTATATGAATTGATTTCAGCGAAGTGAACTTCACCCATTGCCGTGAAATGGACGTCCCCTTTGGAATCGGTTTCGATAAACAGATTCTCGATCATTGCGTAGGCGCCCAACAGGTCGTGCCGCAGAAGTAAAAGCTCCGGATCGCCAGAGAGCCCTTGAAAAATGGCGTCCTCCAAATCTTCGATCTCCTTCTCATCCCCTGCCTCGCGTGCAACTGCGTAAGCTTCCAGCAGCGCATTCAAATCTCTCACAAGCATGCCGTAGTCAACCATGTTGGCTGCCCTCATGCCGTCCCAGATAGCGGCATCTATCGGTCGACCGGCTTCGAGAGCCCTCTGATATAAATCGGCGCGAAGATGTTGCGCAATTAATTTCGCTTGCGCCTTGTGAAATGCGATACGCGTTTTCTTGTCAAAGACCTGTGAAAAGCGTTCGTACAATTCGAAATAAGGCTTGATCGTTTGATTGGGCAAAGATTTCCGCGCTAAGGGAAGCCATTCGAGCCGGCGAACATAGTGCGGACCATAAGGGCCTCGCTCGGCATTAAATTTCTCGAGAACTTTTTGCAGGGCGGCGTGACGGCGCATTCCCTCCTGTGCGTCATCCCCCAATCTTAATGTCAGGTCCGCTAGCTGGTCCAAAACAAAAACAGAAAAAATACCTTCGGCCCAGCGACGCCGGTGCTCCTGGGACAAATTCATTTTTTCTTGGTGAATGTAATCAACCCAATATTTATACAAGCGGACGGCGTCGACCTGCAGATAGGGCTCGAGCGTTCTAAATCGATCGCGACCCGTGGCGAATTCAAGTTTGTTTTTGAGCTCAGCGGCCCGCGCGGAAGCAGTGGGGCTTTGGGTCAAAGAAGCAATGAAATGGCTGGTAAAAGTCTTCTCTAAATTCTTCGCCGCCTGTTGACTCCCCACCTTGGCAGGCACGAAATCAACGATTTTACGGACTGTTTCTTCTCGATGGCTGAGTAGGTCTTGCAGACACGTCAAGGCTTCCTCGAACGAAAAGTTCTGCTGATCCGGTGCGTATGGTATTGGCGCGGTGCGGCGAGGTCTTCCAAAGGGATCTAACGGAGGTACGCCACGCTCCTTCAGAAGCGCGCGAGAGAGGTCCAAAAACAGATCCGAATAACTTTGGCTGATAATCTCTTCCTGATTCTCCAGGGGCGGGGTCTGCAGCCGGTAACTTTTGTAATTTCTTACAAGGCGGTCAAAGACAGCGAGAATTTCGATGCTCACTCCCCAAGCGATCAATCCGGCGCGTAATCCAGCCCATCCGGCCGCCTTATAGTGTGTCTGAGCTTCGGCCCACGCTTTTAGCGCAGGGGCGGTATTCGCTTCGTCTTCTTCCACTTCGAAAATATGGCGTAGTTCATCGATCAGAATCCCTAGCATCGCGTTTCTATCATCAAGATACCGGGCGTGAATGATGATGGTTTGCGTGTAGCGGTCGTGTTCGGCCGGATAGTCATGATGATCGCGCAATTCGAAGCGTAAATGAGCTTTTCGCTGAGCTAGTATTTTTGTCAGGTCTTCCTCATTCTTTCCCAAAGCTTCTAACGCGTCGAGAAGGGCAAGCCTCAATTTAGCCTGTTGGGAAATCTCCATCGCGCTGGCAAAATCCTTTTTTGAAGTGACGTCCCAGCCCCATAGGGCATCGCTTTGGCTGCGGATGACGAAGGGTCCGCCTTTCGCGATTCGACCCAAAACGAACATCCCATCCGGTACGGCGCGAATGCTTTCTTCAGACAAGTCAGGCGCCAGCGTGAAGGGTAACGACTTGGAATTCCGGAGCAGCCAGAGAATATGAGGGGTGCCCACGTCGTAATAAAGCCGATCTTGCAGAAGGTGGGTATTGACTTGTTCGACCTTTGCTTCCAACTCGTGGAGCGGCGGCATTTTCAACGCCTCTAAAGGATTACCGAATTCGCCCGTGCGGACCGGCAACGTGTGACGTCGCCCGCTCGAAGGGGAAGAGGGATCATCGGAAAAGTTTGGGCGGGAGGTGCCACTAGTTCCTTTCGGCATGGGTATCGGACCTTCATTATTCCAGTGCTTGGGATCCGAGTAATAATGGAGGTCCGGCGCTGCGCTTTCCATTTCCTTTCGCAATGCTTTTACGTGGGTATCGTCATTCATCTTTTCGTGAAGCAACTCGAAATACCAATTGCTGGAAACAGCCTGAGCTAATAGTGCGCATGTTGAGGCCAACGCTAAGATCAGCCGTTCCCGATCGGCAGAGAGATCAGTTTCGAGCATGCCGTCAAATATGCCCTGGAGCGCCGAGGCGGGATCACTCAAGATATATACTTCTCCTGAAGCCTCACCGGTTTTAGGATGGGCTACCGAGGCCTTTGGAAACATGGCCCATTGAAGATTCCAAAACAGTAAGCTCGCGCGGTCCGTGGCATTGCGGTCCCGGACTGTAATCATCTTTACCTCAAGAGTACCGCCAGGCCCTCGCCGCGCCACAAAGTCGCCCCGATTGATATCGAACCATCCAATTATTTTTGAGTCTGGCGCGAAATCATAGACGGTTAGTAGCTTGCTTATTTCGCGCAAGGCTTTGCTGGCTTCTTCTGGCGAAAGCTCTTTCACAGCCCCGCCGGGTACTGACATATAAAAACGATACGCCCCGTCGACCCTCCTGACGGCTAATTCTCCAAAGCCTTCTAGCCACTCATCTGCGAACATTTGGACTTTTGCAGGGCGACCATTTCGCATTATTTGACCCTCCCCTTGTCCAAAAACGCGAGGCAGGTACCTCGGATTCATCTTGTACAAATATTCCATATTCCCCGCGTCTTGCTCCGTATTTCCGTTCAATTTTTCAGAGGCTGAAGTAACAAGAGCAAACGAGACGGGATTCGGCCGCTCTTTAGTTAAAAGTTTCACCCATACAATCTGATTGTAGGCACCCGCCCGTGCTGCGGTCACGGACACTTTTAATCCACTGGTTGGAACATTCAGAGCGGCCGCATATCGACGAAGGGCGGCGCTATTGTTACGCGTGAGATGATCGATTGCCGCCGCGCAAGCCTCCCTATTCGAAAATAACCCTGGTCGATGGGGCACCTCCAGTACCTCCTGGCCAACTACGTCGTACCCAAGACTGCGCTTGCCTTTCAAGTTGCCGGTAAGCACGAGAATGCCGCCGGCCATTGCCGTTGCCAGGGCTTTCGAGAGTTCGTTCCCTGGAGTGTTTATGCTATGGGGTAGCGCCTTTCTAAGATCTGTAAACGGACGATTGATTAGGGCTTTATCCATCTGCAAGAGAGCGGTGTCGTCTTGCAGAATTAAGGCTCCAAATCGATGAATCATTTTAGGGGAAATACGTGCTGGTTCATGAATCATGATTTCAGCGAGTGCCACTAGGCGAACATCGAACTTGGGTTGGTTCAAACCGAAGTAAATAGGGATCTCTGCGTCTTCCATAGGACTGGCGCCCGCAATCGATGAGAACAAAGCCTCTTCAAAAAGCCCGCCATATTCCAGCGAAATCCCGGCCGCGCTGGCCAAAGGTAAATCTATTATTGGCAGTGCATCACGCTCCCTGGGCATTGAGGGATGAGGTTCGCTCTTGTTTTGGGAGGAATATTCGGCAGCTAAAAGTGCTTTGAGTTTACTCGAGACTTCGCTCGCCTTTCCTGCTCGCTTGAAATGATCCCTGCCAATTACTTCGAGGATTCGCGCGCCGTCGAGTTCGCCCGCTTTAAGGGATGCATCGAGCTTGTTAAGCTGAGTCTCCGTAAGATCGACGGCAGGGTGGAGACCATCCTCCACATTTCGAATCGCGGCGACCATTTTCTCGCGCCAGTCACGGGGTAGTCTGCCGCTATCGGCCCCTCCGCCGCCATCCGCTAAATTCGCCATGCGGATAGGTCCGAAAAATCCCGCGACGCCCGCTGGAAGCATTTCCAACGATCCAGCCTGATATTTCTCGTGGGCCGATAAGAGTCTCCCCAACGGCTGTTGAAACCAGAGAGCTCGTTCAATAAAGGCTTCTTGTCGGAACAGGGCCGGATTTTCAATCGTAATTGGTGACGGCAGGGATGTACGTCTTTGCGAACTGACGGCGGTCTCGCTATGGCTGAAAACGACGCACGGAACTAGAAGAATCGCTAGGAAGCGATCAAAAATATCCGGCATAAGGCCTGGTGAGCACGCGGTTCGGCATATTGAGAGAAGTGTTTAATTTTAGTGCACTTTGGACTGGATGGAAATACGCCGAAGGACTTAATAATTTCGGCTAAAAGACCGTCGATTCATCTGGGTCTAGATAGCGCCAAAAACGAATGCGCTCAAGATTATTTGAACCCGTCCCCTGCCACACTGAGGTAACGGAGCACCGTAGCACAGTTTTGGGTCAGACCCCCGGCTGTCCGAATACGTCCCACCAAACTCATGAGCCTTTAGGCCCGCAAATGATGGTCTTTCCGACCATTTAATGCTCAGCCACAACGGCCTACAATAACCTATTCGTCCCACTTCCTATCCCATTTCAACTAAGGATGCGGGGCTAACTTCCATTCACAAATTGGACAGAAGCGCGGACAGAAAATCAGTGTTGAAATCCTTTATACGCATCGTCGCCATATTACTCCTTCCGTGTTTGGTTGCGGATACAAACCTCGCGTCGGCTTTTTCGCCAATCGGCCCAATGCGCATAGCTCAAACACCTACGTTTCGTTGCGAAGCGCTGAGCGGCGGACTCGAATTCGCTCATCAGACTTACCAAACTAGCGCCTACCAGTGGCATCGAGCTGCCGGAATACTCCTGCTTTTTGGCGGAGTTGAAATCGGTTGGACGAAATTTCTTCATAATTCCGGCGAGGTCATGGCTTACTCTAGGCACCTGGAAGTCGCGTGGTCTTTTCTGGCCACTCTCACCGTGGGGGTCAGCGCTTTCGTAGTCGCTGCGTTTTTGGGCGGGGGGAACAGGAGTACGATTCGTAAAAAATTCGCACAAGAGCAGAAGAGGGGTGGCGAACCTGGAGGCCGCGGTCCCTCCGCGATTCAAGCCGTGGGCGGTCTGGCGGCGCCTGTCTATGATATTAACCCTCCGGATTTCAACTTGGGGCGAAAAGGGGAATATGAGAAACGGTGGTCGGGTGCTAAACTTCAGACGATCAGCGACGGAATGGATCCGGTGGGACCCACAATGACTCCCGTTTCTAATGAATCTGCGGCTGATAATCATCTTCAAGAGCCATCTGAATCGGATCGTTTGCTATCAATCGTCAAGAGCGCTCGTTCGGGACTCGGTAGTTACGGTTGGGGTGCGGCGCTGTCAAACCCGAGCAACGTATTGCGCGCTTCGCCAGCCCGTCGGAATGTATGGCTCACAGGGAATATGCATTCGTCGTTCGATTGCGCCACCGGCGCACTCGCACTGAAGGCGGCCCTTGAAAGCCAGGGTTTTCCAGACGCACGGATCGCGGTCGGATGGAGCGTAGATCGCATCTTTGAAGTTTTTGTTCGTGTGCGAGGTCACTCGCTTACGGTTGTACCTGGGCGACTACCCATCGACGACCCAAACCTTGTCGTCGAGGATATATGGTCTTCCGAAACCGCGCAGGAAGTCCAAGAAGACACTCGTCACCAAGTGCTTTTGGGGCGTGCCGGCCACTATGAGCTCTACCCAATGGCTTTCCGAAACGACCTTGATACGAATGCCGAGTGGCTCCTGGGGACTGGAATTACACCAGAGGCAGAACATTTGATAATAGAGATCGGTGCGGTTCAACTCAGAGACCGACGGGCCACAAATAAAGCGGTTTTCGTTATTCCCTTTCGGCCGCAGGAGGCGCAAGAATGGAAGCGAAAAATCGCCAGTCATTCTACGGAAGACTTATTCGTGCCCGAACTTTCCGCCAGACAACGTGAAGCGTTAGCCGAAGTATCGCCATCGATCCGCGCTGAATTGGCAGAAATCTTCAAGACAATCGTTTTAAAACTACTCCTTGCAGCAGACGGACCGGCCGGCTTCCGCGCAACGATCAGGGATCTCACGGATACAGGCGATGGGGGGAAACGACCTATGCCGGGTGAGCTTTTCTCTATCGAACAGAAGGATCGCCGTAGACGGACCGCAAGCGCTGCGGCCGATCTTGCCGGCCTATTCGGACCCAGACGGCCCTCCGAGCGGCATCACTTCCCGGGAAACAGAGAGTCGGACTCCCCTCAGCCCACCGCTGTTAACTTGGAGGTTGCAGAACATCACAGTCAAGGAGCCCAGCTATGGACCCCTGACTTTTTAAAGCGCGTGGTCGGGGTTAGGAGTTTTGAAAAGTTGGCTATTGATGACGACTTTCGGGCCATGGCAAAAGCCCATTTCAATGGCAATTTGGAACGCACGGTGTCTCTTTATTGTCACTGGGTCAAACCCGTTCCCCAACCGTACCAAATGGATAAGGTCGCCGTGGGCGAAAGGACCAATACGAATGTGGCCCACTTGTTTACGGCTTTCTCTGTTCAAAAAGCCAGACGCCGGGGACCTGTCGATGCCGCCACGGCAAAGAATGGGCTGAGCATCGTGGCGGCCCAGATCCGGAAATCCTTCCCGGGTCTAAAAGTAGTGCA
>JBBSDO010000088.1:0-10680 GCA_038241515.1 Elusimicrobiota bacterium
GACGCTACCGTGTCAAAGTGAAAGTGTACGGGAGGGCCATCGCCAGTTCCTTCGAAAGCAAGCACAAGCTTTGCGACGGGCGGCGTGGTGAAAGACCTTTGAAGGGCATCCAGAAAGGGAAGCGATAAACAATCTTCCTGAAATCGCTGGGCATGAACGACACGAGTGGCCATCACCATGATAGGCGAGGGATCTGCGCATGAACGCGCCAGACTTGGCTGCGCCAAGAGGGCTGGAACAAGACTACAGACGGCGAAGCGTCGAAAGAAATTCCGGATCATTCGAAGTATGAGAGCGCCCAGAGTATACGAACGCTCCGTAGGAGGAGAAATAGTCCCTACGGGAAATAATAGAGCCTGAAAGGCCCAGGTCCTTTTTAGGTCTGATTTGATTGAGAGCGGAAAACGCCCGCCCGCGATGTTTTTACGCCTTCAGCTTCTCATTGAGAGTAAATGAATTTGCTTTTGGAGAGACCCGTTTTCAAGTGGGTCCTCCAGCCGGTATTTTTGCCCATCTGTCCTATTTTGGCACCGGGAAACACTTCGTATCGTTAAGGACAGCTCATGTTACGTCGATTTTTCGCTCGCGCTATTGCCCTGTTCTTAATTTCCAGCCTCGTGATTCAGCGAGGATTTGCCGACACATTGCAGTCGGGAGGCGCCACGCGCGCTTTCCTATCGACTGGAATTGATGACAACCGGTTAGGCAACCAAGCGATTGTGGGTTTTCTCCTCGCCGATCACCGCCTCGACCACTTTGGTAGCCCGCGAGTGACTTTCCGCTCAGTTCTCAAGGGCGCCTTCGTGACGGCTCCCGTTGTGGGTGCCTTCTACCCTTTATACAGCCATACCGTGAAGTTCTGGATCACTGCACCCGTTTCTGCTCGCTTTGCCTTTATCTCCTTCCTAACCATGACCGTTTTACCGTTGGGGGTGCTCGGAAGCCGAGCCGGAAAGCAAGCCCGGGCTCGTGGAATCGTCGGGAAACCCTCGGCTCGCTCACCAGCTGCATTCTTCCGTTATGTCCGGAATAATCCTTCTCAAACAGTAGAAGAAATCGCTAAAGGACTGGGTGTGTCCATATCGAGCGTTGCAGATATAGAGCGGGCGCTGCGAAACCAACTCAGCGCCTACGGTGGGACCGCCTTAATAATTGCGACAAAAGAACCAGGTCAAAGGCAGGCCCAGCGGAGGTTCCAGATCAATCCGGTCTTCGAGAAATACCCAGAAAAATTGGATGCGATTCAGAGTGTGCTTGACCAGCACTGCTATTTTTCAATTCAAGGTAATGAATCCGGTCTTGCCGCCCTGAGGAAAGTGGCCCAGACGGTGATTGACGCTCTCACGGTCATTCTGGGCGACCTAGGGCCCCCGAGGGACCGTGCCGATTCCCAGGTCGATCGGTTAGGAATCGATTCATTTAGTCGAGAATACTTTCTTTCGAAAATAGCGGAGGGCCCCGCCTTGTCGGACGCTATTTCCCACTGGCGCCCCGGATTGCTATTCCGTAATCTTCTCCGAGAAGAACTCGGATCTGGTCGGATCTCTGACTTCCTTTCGCGCATCGTCAGAAGACATTCAATCGCGTTAGAGCAGGTGAGGGAGACTGCGACGCAATTCAATAGCGAGAGCCAGAATCAGATCGAAAATTCACGTTCTAGGGAGCAACTGGCCGACACCCTAGCAAGGCTTCTCGAAAAGAAATTGCTCTGGGCGAAGGGTCTTGAGGAGGAAGTTAAAGACGGATGGATTGGGGATTTGCAGCGCCAATTCCCTGATTCGGCGGCCTTCATGACCGCACTAAGCGGGCGCTTTGCTATTGTGTTTGATGAAACAGCACGCCAAAGTCTAATAGCGTCGCAGGATGTCCCTACGATCAGAGGCATTGTTAACACACTCATCGAAGGGCGCTATAGCAGCCTTCACGCCTACACGAGTCAACTTGATACTCCCAAAGTCGAAACGGAAGAAAAGCCTCAGCCGGTCGAAGTCCCGGGCCCGATCTTCTTCACACTGCGCACGCTAGGAGGGTTTCCATTCGAATTGTTGGGGACCATGCCTGACGGCGAAATATTCGAACGAGTCCCTTTAGATTTAACGGACGACCTCACCCGGACAGCCGTATACCGGGAACTTCGCTGGTCCGAAGCGAGCGCTCTCGAGGCGGCAAGCATAATTATCCATCAAAAAAAGAACAAGCTCCCTGTCGCTCTGGCGATGGCGGTCTCAAGTCCTGAGAAGAAGGTTGTACTCTGTTTCGGTCTCGTTGATTCCCATATCGCCGACCTTGCTGATTTCGAGAATCTATCGACACCGAGACTTCGAATTGATTCGCTTGCCGGAAGTCCTCTTGAGAACGCTTTCGTCGAACCCAATTTCGACGCTACGGAAATTTACTTACGAAGCTCCGAGATAGAAGCTCCGACCGAGGGGCCTGCCGGATCCGGCTTGGTTAATAAAACCGGGGTGATCGCTTCGATTCTCATCGGACTGCTATTTTTCCATCCTGGCCCGAAATCATGGAGTAGCCAATGGAATTGGATTGCGCAGTCCCTGTTTGGAGCGCGCCACTCCTCGGCGGTTCCACTCGTTCGCGTCACGATCACCGCTCGCGCGGCTTAGAAGCCGGCGAAAATGGCGGCGGACCAGAACTGCGGCATACCTGAGTGGCGGCCCTCTGGTGAGCCGCCGTTCAGCGTTGTACAGGGCAGCCTTTCCAACGTTGACCCTTTTCTCCTGAACTGTTATCTTCCCAACTGGCTGGGGGGCTCTTTCCCCGCCAACCTGAAATACGGAGGCTTCCACCATGGCTGACAACAGTCCCACGCCCGGCAGCGACCTGATTCCCCGCAATTCCCAGACTCCCGAGGTACGGATTATCCCTATTGCCAATATCCGGCCCTCTCGCCATCAAGCCCGAAAGGTATTCGGCGAAGACGGCCTACTGAGTTTGGCCCTATCGATGGATCAAGAGGGCCTTATGCAGGCGATTACGGTCCGTGATCTGGGCGACGGCTATGAACTCATCTCCGGTGAACGGCGACTCCGGGCAGCCAAAAAGCTGGGCTGGACTACCATCGAAGCCAAAGTGATCCATCCAGTGAGTGAAGGAGAGGCGGCCGCTAAAGGCCTGATTGAAAACCTCCAGCGCGAAAACCTGACCCCCCTAGAAGAAGCCGAGGGGTTTCGGGACATTTTGAACCTGAATGATGCCCATTGGGATCACGGCCAAATCGCCAAAATGATCGGAAGGACGAGGACCTACGTCATTTCGTCCCTAGCTTTACTATCTCTTACCCCCGAAGTTATGGAAATCTTCCGGGACCTGAACTTATCGAGAAGCCATGGTCAGGAACTTTTGCGTCTGCGCAGCCCAGAACTGCAGTTAAAGGCGGCGAAGGACATCGAAAATCTTAAGCTCAGCTGGGAAGCCACACGCAGGATGGTCGATAGCCTGCTAGGAATCGTAAAACGATCGAAAAGCGTAAAAATAGATGATTCGACGCGCAATTTAGACAAAAGCCAAACCAGCCCTACTCCAGCCGGATATGTCAGGGCCCTGACATCCCCCGGGGAAAGCGAGGATTCAGCGACATCCGTACACCCTATTCCTGAACCCACGGCACTTCCTACGGAAGAGGAAATCAAAGGTGAGCTGCTAGTCCAGTTAGAGAATTCAACGAAGCTAAAACCTTTGGACCCCATGCGGGAAGGGTGGAACCGGGCGCAGCAGAACTCTACTCTTGCCTCGCTTTGTTCGATCAACGTAGCCTATGGGGGCTCACTTACCTGGTCGCTGCGGATGCAGCTGCATGAGGCCAGCCCCGCCGAAAAGCAACCGGTCGGCCGGCTTCTAGCCGCGTCCTTTGCTGCCCTGGCAAAAGCGATCGACCTCCCGGCCGAGCCCCTACAAGCCCTCCGAACCGAAGTGCCCATCCCAACGATCCAGGAAGCGCGCTACGTGGCGGGCAATAAAATGCAGCTTAAATGGGCGCCTCTCGGCGAAGGCTTCCGGTACCGCCTCTTCGAAGCGTTCGAGCGCGATACCCCCAAGTTCACTCCTGTTGGCGATGGGCTTCTCGTTTCGCCCCCAGGATTGATCGTCAATCTATCCGCGGGAAATTTCCCCAACCGCCTTCTGGCCGTCACGGCGGTCGACCCGGAAGGCAACGAAAGCGAGCTCTCCCAGTCCGTGCAGTTCGACCTCAGACCGGGGAACAAGGAAGACAAAATAGACCCGATCTCCGGCTCCTCCGGTAGTCCAGTGGTTTCTTGAATCCCTCGGCGTTCGCGTGAAGTGCTAAAAGGGGTGGCCATCCATGAATGATCCCAGGCAGCAAGCCCGTTCCGATTCTTATCGAAAGGCGCTTGCCGAGACTCATGAAACGCAACGTGGGCCCCACTATTGGCCACCCGACACGGTGGAATCATGCCCTTGAAAAACGCTATCCTGTCGGCATGAAAGGTAGAAGTGTGATATTGGGTCTGCTGATCTTGGCTCTGGGCTCCGCATGCGATACCACTTTGCGTGACCAGTCCAGAATTACAATGACCGACTCGAAAGGCAGGAGGTTCGTATTCCTGAAAGATTTTCAAATGCAAGGAAGAGCCGTCGGTCTGGGTTTGGAAACCGGGACTGGCAAATGGCAGAAATTGGGCATGACCGGCGCGGAATGGTACATGAAACCCCCTGCGATGGTGCGGCCGGCAACGGCGGTGGCTGTATCCCCCGATGGTCTTGACGCGTTGTACGCGTGTTCGGATCATGCGGTTCTGGGTTCCTGGGGCGATCTGGTGATGTTCCTGTACGATTCGGAACTAAACAAGTTTTACAGTACAGGTCAGTTATATGACCAATCCCCATTTTCGTGCATTGGAAAAGACGACGCATTAAATCCGGTCGATGTGAATTCCTGGGAAACGGTGATCTCGACGCCGGTGAAGGGAGCCCCTTGGAAAGTAGAAAGTATTCGACAGGGATTAAAGCATCCGAATGTGGGAGTACGGTCCCTAACCAGGAGATGGCTTTCGATGGCACAAGGCAAAAAGTTTCGCGCATAGGTTTCTGTCGAGTGTCCCGGTATTGGCGGGACCGATTTTACGGAAATTCTGAAACAGCCGTAAGGTCCGAAGGGCTGGTAAGTTCGACGTCAACAACCCATAGCCCTTTTCTGATAGCTCGCAGCGGATAGTAGATATATTAATTTTGGCCCCCGAGCGTCAGCTGACGCCGAATCGTCTCAATAAAACAAGAAATGGGCATGGCAATCCTTGGCAGAACTCGTATAATTATTAAATAATGGTCATATATGGATATCCGCTTTGATTGGGACCCTGCTAAAGACCGCAGGAATCAACGCAAACACGGCGTCTCTTTCGCGGAGGCCTCCTCGGTCTTCTTTGATGAGAAGGGCATTTTGATCCATGATCCTGACCATTCAGACCAAGAGGATCGCTATCTTTTGCTCGGAATGAGTGCACAGCTAAGGTTTCTGGTGGTGAGCCACACCTACCGAGACGACGATCAAAAGATCCGATTGATATCGGCGTGGTTGGCTACCCCGCAAGAACGTTACCAATACGGAAGGAGAATACGACGATGAGAAAGTCATACGATTTTAAGCGCGGTGTGAAGAATCCCTATGCGAAGCTGCTCAAACAACAGATCACTATTAATGTGGCCAAGCCGACCATTGCCTACTTCCAAAAGTTGGCAAAGCAAAGCGGCATAGGCTATCAGGTGCTCATTGATCTCTACCTGCGGGATTGTGTAGAAGAGCGCAGAAAGCCGCGCTTCAAGTGGGCCGCATAACTCAAAAGTAGACTCCATTTCGCCGAATTCTCAGGGGATTGAGCACTTGAAGAAGACGCACTTAGCGCGTGAGCTATCCGCTCGGAGCTATCGGAAATGGGCTATGAGTTTTTGACGTCGACCTTACGAATCTTACCGATTTTACGGAAATTCTGAAATAGCCGTAAGGTCCTAAGGGCCGGGAAGTTCGACGTCAACAACCCATAGCCCATTTCCGATAGCTCGTAGCGGATAGGGGATAGAAAGCCGGAGGCGTCAGGCTCGCGTATTTCCTACTCCTCGCCTAGTTCGTCGTGTTTATTTTCTTGCGGCGGGACAGTGCTCGCTGGATGGCTTTCCATTCTGGGGGTCTGATTCCGGCGGCGATCAAGTAGTCCGAGCAAGAGCTGCGCTTCTTGTTTGGGGGTGAGGAGTCCGGCGAGAGAGTCGTGGAACTGATCCTGCACCGACTGCATGGATTTTTGAATGCCCCTGAGCTGCGCCAGAGTCGCCTGAATCATCGGATCTGCGGCGTTCGACTGAAGTTCGCCGCGCAGCTGATCGACTGTCTGGCGTCTCTGCTGGATCAAATTTTCTGTCGCCGTGTGCTTCGATTGCATGGCGGTGCGAAGCTTTTGCGCCTGTTCATCTGTCAGACCCAGTTTCTTTTTCCATTCTCCTCGTCCTTTATTAGGGCTACCACCGCCCATGCCGCCATCGGAAAGGGTAACCGTTGGCCCCGTTGTAGGAGGAGCCTCGGCGAATACCAAAGAAGGCCCCTGAAGAACGACGATGACGAGAAAAACAGAGCCACAAAGCTTCATACAGTCTTCAAGTCAATCACGAATCGGTAACGGACGTCGCCTTTGAGCATGCGGTCGTAGGCCGCGTTAATTTGGGCGATGGGAATGACTTCCACGTCGGCGGGAATGTTTTTCTCCGTGCAGAAATCGAGCATTTCTTGGGTTTCGGGAATACCTCCGATCATCGATCCGGCAAGCGATCGGCGGCGGCCGATCAGCGAGAATGTTTCGACGAGAGGCGGTTTGGGCGGCACTCCGAGAAGCACGAGCGTTCCGTCCGTTTTCAGGAGATTCAAATAGGTGTTGAGATTATGCGGCGCGGAGACGGTATCAAGAATGAAATCGAAATGGTTCGCTAATGATTTCAACTGAGCTTCCTCAGAAGTCAAAACGAAGTGGTGAGCGCCCAAGCGTTTCGCATCTGCCTCTTTGGATTTCGAGGTGCTGAGCATTGTGACTTCCGCACCCATTGCTGCCCCTAGTTTAACGGCCATATGTCCCAATCCCCCCAATCCCAAAACACCGAGACGGTGGCCTTTGCCGACCTTCCAATGCTTGAGCGGCGAATAGGTGGTGATGCCCGCGCAGAGGAGCGGCGCAACACCCTCAAGCGGCAACTTGGCGCTTACTTTGAGGGCATACTTTTCATCGATCACGAGTTGAGAAGAATAGCCCCCGTAGGTGGGCGTTTTCCCATCCTTTTCGTGGCTGTTGTAAGTAAAATTCGGACCTTTGTCGCAATAGTGCTCAAGCCCCGCTTTGCAATTGGGGCATTCCCTGCACGAGTCGACAAAACAACCGACACCGGCCACGTCGCCCTTTTTGAAGCGGTTGACGCGGGCTCCGGTTCGACTGACATGACCCACTATTTCGTGTCCCGGAACCATCGGGAATACGCCTTTGCCCCATTCATCTCGGACTTGATGAATATCGCTATGGCAGACGCCGCAGAAATCGACATCGATGACAATATCGTGCTCTCCCGGTTCACGGCGTTCAAAGTGAAAAGGTTCTAGAGGCAACGAGGCTTTGGGGGCGGCATAACCGCGAGTTGGAATCATGGAATGACCTCCGGTAAATTGATGAGCTGAAGCTATATCATACCGAATTGTTTTTTGACTATGTGATATCCGCTCGGGGCTATCAGAAATTCGTGACTTAAAATCTCTGAGCCTTGCGCTTCGCGGCTCAATCCACAGCTGTCGAAGGCGATCTTATAGAATCAAATGATGACTCTTTGCCATCTCTATGCGGCCGCTAGTGTGCTCTTTTTCGTAAATAACGTGTCCGCGGCTACTCCAGAAGGCTGGCCCACGGAAATTATGCAGACCGTTCCTACAGCTCAAGGGCCCCTTCAAATCATGCAGATTGGTGAGGACGGGTTCCGCATTTCAATTCATGGAGCATTACTCCGCGAACTGGAGGGCGACGGCGTGGACGTGATTGACACGCTGCCGCAAGGACCCGCGGCGCAATACCTTCTTCTTGAGGTGCACACGGGGGGCGGTTCGTGTTCCCAGCTTTATCACCTCTTGGATGTCACTCCCGGCTCGAAACCCTATCTCACGGGACCTATAGGTACCTGCGCTGGGAATCCCATGATGCGGATGAAGGAAAACCGAGTCGAAATTATGTTTTCCTCTTTTCTTAACAACCCAGCCCAAACCTGGGACTATGATCCGAGTGCCCATCGCGCGGAACGCTTGTGGCATTGAACAGAAAATGAAAAAGGGTCCTCTGGGAGAGGGGCTTAAGGGATGGGGGCATTCACTGATGGTTTTGAAATACCCAAAGTTTTTTTCAGATGTTCTCCCACCCGCAAGGCCTGCGCTGCGATCGTGAGGGCGGGATTGCAGGCGGACGACGAAGGAAAAAATCCCCCGTCAACGACGTAGAGGTTATCGAGATCATGCGCCCGGCACCAAGGATCCAGTACCGAGTGAGCGGGGTCGGTCCCGAAAACGGTGGTGCCGACCTGGTGAGCCACCGCTTGAATCTCCATGGGCTTTGCAATCATGATCTTAAAGCCTAATTTCCCCAAGACTCGCTTGAATTCCCTGATTAACAAGGCGTGCGGCTTCGTATTCGTCGGCTTGCGGTGCAAATGAACCTTTCCGTCTCGAAGAAAAACCCGGTTCTCCTTTTTGGGCAAATCTTCGGTGGTGAACCACCAGTCCACGGAATGCTCCGCCATCCAGCGCAAAATCACTCGCGGAACGCGCGGCTGATCGGCACGCAATATCCCTTCGGAGCTTTTCCCTAAGAGCTGCACATGACCCACCGCTCCCGTCTTATTCGCAAAATACCAGTCATTGAGCCCGATCGTCTTTTGGAAGAGTGTCGGGTTTTTGACAGACGGACTGATCGCCAACATGGCGGAATTCATATGGCACATGTAATTTAGCCCCACAAGCCCGCTCGAGTTGGCCAGCCCGTTGGGATGCTTGCTGTTACGCGACCTTAAAAGGAGCAAGGCGGAATTGATCGCTCCGCAGGCGACGATGATCGTTTCCGCGGAAAACATGACACTCTGACCATCCCGAGCGGCGATGACGCGTTTGGCCTGACGCCCAGTTCCATCCGTTTCGATCTTCTCTACACGCGCTCGCGTGAGGAGAGTCACATTCTTATGCGAGATGGCGTGGCGAAGGCAAGCCATTTCGGCGTCTCCTTTGGCGTTCACTAAGCAAGGGAAGCCATCGCAGGTGGAACAACGAATACACGCGCTGCCGGGGAGGTCGTCTTCAAAGCGTTGTACGCCAATAGGCAAATGAAACGGCCTTTTCCCCAACTTCTGAAGTCCCCGAAAGAGTTCGCTGATGCGGGGCTCGTGAGAAAGTGCCGGATAGGGATAGGGGGTGCTGGAATAGGGTTCGGTGGAATCCTCCCCTCGCTCGCCGTGCACAAAGTAGAGTCGTTCGGCCTCCCCGTAATAGGGCTCTAAATCGTCATATCGAATAGGCCAAGCCGGCGAGAGCCCGTCTTCATAGGAGATCGGCTCGAAATCCTTTTTGCGCAGACGCAAAAGGGCGGCGCCAAATACCTTTGTTTGTCCGCCGACGAGGTAGGCTTGGCCGGGGCGAAAGTCATGTCCGTCAGCGGCAATCCAGCGCTCGGACGTGTGGTAAATTTCATCCTTAAATACTTTTTCCGGATCCCAGTTAGATGGAGACCGAACCAAAAAGTCTCCCCGTTCGAGGATGAGTATTTGTTTGCCGCTCGGTGCCAGACTGTGAGCGATCGTACTGCCGCCCGCTCCGGTCCCGATGATGATGATGTCATAGGCTGTATTCATGAAGTTGTCCTTTCCAAAAAGCCTTCCCTAAATCGGTTTCCTCTGCAGGAGACTAGCACTTTTAGGAGGTGGCCGACTAGCGGTGCGGAAAGCCTGTTGCCGGAAGGTCGCTTTACCGATGTAGAATCATAAAAGTATGAATGGGCTCCAACTCTATATCCATTGGCTGCACACCCAGTGGCCTGCCGGACACGTCGAGCGCCTTCCCGAAGTGGATGAAAACGGCGAAACGAATGTGCCGGGAATTTATGTGGTGGGGGACCTGAAGGGAATTCCGCTGCTCAAGTTCTCTCTCGATTCGGGGACGAAAGCGGTAAGATATATCGCGGCAAGTCTCAAGTCAGTTCCCCCTCGCCCGCTGAAAGCGGGAGAGGCTGGGGGTGAGGGCACGACTTTTCCCTCACCCGGTCCCTCTCCCGAGAAGGGAGAGGGCGTCGTATACCACATTCTTATTTTAGGTGCCGGCACGGCGGGCATGGCCGCAGCGGTTGAAGCGCGCAAGCTGGGTCTTTCCTTCCAGATTCTCGAAGCGAGCGAGCCCTTTTCAACGATCATTAACTTTCCTAAAGCCAAGCCCATTTACACCTATCCTAAAGAGATGGTCCCTGACGGCGACCTCAAAGTCTCGGCGCAGGTCAAAGAAGCGCTCGTCGAGGAGCTGCATCAACCGGCGGTAGACGGTGAGTGTCGGCAGGTGGGTGGTCGCACCCTGGGTGGCGCCCAGCCAGGCGGCGCGCTCGAGGGCCGCGGGCGCGAGGCGGGGAGAATCGAGGTAGCTCTTGTCGACGCGCC